>CANIEC010000204.1 GCA_947466085.1 Rhodospirillales bacterium | reverse complement strand
CACGGTGAACAACGTCGAGTCGATCGCCGTGGCGCCGACGATCCTGCGCCGTGGCGCGGCCTGGTTCGCGGGCATCGGCCGACCGAACAACACCGGCACCAAGCTCTTCTGCATCTCCGGTCACGTGAACCGGCCGTGCAACGTCGAAGAGGAGATGGGCATCCCGCTGCGCGAGCTGATCGAGCGCCATTGCGGCGGCGTGCGCGGCGGCTGGGACAATCTGCTGGCGGTCATTCCGGGCGGTGCCTCGGTGCCGCTGCTGCCGAAGTCGATCTGCGACACGGTCCTGATGGACTTCGACTCGCTGCGCGACCAGCGCTCCGGCCTCGGGACCGCAGCGGTCATCGTCATGGACAAGTCGACCGACGTGGTGAAGGCGATCGCCCGGCTCAGCTACTTCTACAAGCACGAGAGCTGTGGCCAGTGCACGCCCTGCCGCGAGGGCACCGGGTGGATGTGGCGCGTGATGGAACGCATGGTCACGGGCAATGCGCGGCTTGAAGAGATCGACGCGCTCGAGGACGTCACGAAGCAGGTGGAAGGCCACACGATCTGCGCGCTGGGCGACGCGGCGGCGTGGCCGATCCAGGGCCTGATCCGGCATTTCCGGCCCGAGATGGAGCGCCGCATCCGCGCGCGCACCGAAAAACTGGCAGCCGAGTAGGCGGGGCGGGGAGCAGGCAATGCCCAAGGTCAAGATCGACGGCGTCGAGATGGAGGTGCCGGCCGGCATCACCGTGCTGCAGGCCTGTGAGCTGGCGGGCGTCGAAATTCCGCGCTTTTGCTATCACGACCGTCTGTCGATCGCCGGCAACTGCCGCATGTGCCTCGTCGAGGTGAAGCCCGGTCCGCCCAAGCCGCAGGCGAGCTGCGCGCTGCCCGTCGCCGACAAACAGGAGATCTTCACCCAGACGCCGACCGTTCAGAAGGCGCGCAAGGGCGTGATGGAATTCCTGCTCATCAACCATCCGCTGGATTGCCCGATCTGCGACCAGGGCGGCGAGTGCGACCTGCAGGATCAGGCGATGGCCTACGGTTTCGACCGCAGCCGCTATCACGAGAACAAGCGCGCGGTCCCGGACAAGGAGCTCGGTCCGCTGGTCAAGACGTCGATGAACCGCTGCATCCATTGCACGCGCTGCATCCGTTTCGCGACCGAGGTCGCGGGCGTCGAGGAGTTGGGTGCCACGGGCCGTGGCGAGAGCATGGAAGTCACGACCTATGTCGAGCATGCCCTGTCGACCGAGCTGGCCGGCAACCTGGTCGATCTCTGCCCGGTCGGCGCGCTGACCTCGAAGCCCTACGCCTTCGAGGCGCGTCCCTGGGAACTGACCAAGACCGAGTCGGTCGACGTTCTGGATGCGCTCGGCGCCAACATCCGCGTCGACACCCGCGGCGCGCAGGTCATGCGCGTCCTGCCGCGCCTCAACGACGACGTGAACGAGGAGTGGATCTCCGACAAGACGCGCCACGCGATCGACGGGCTGCGTCATCAGCGGCTGGATCGTCCCTATGTCCGCACCAAGGGCAAGCTCGTGGAGGCGACCTGGGATCAGGCTTTTGCCGCCATCGCCGCCAAGCTGAACGGTCTGGACGGGAGCAAGATTGCGGCGATCGTCGGCGACCAGTGCGATGCGGAGTCGATGGTCGCGCTGAAGGATCTGATGGCGTCGCTGGGCTCGCCCAACGTCGACTGCCGCCAGGACGGGGCCAAGCTCGACGGCCCGCGCGGCAGTTACATCTTCAATGCCGGTGTCCGGGGCATCGACCAGGCAGATGCGATCCTGCTGATCGGTACCAATCCGCGTGTCGAGTCGCCGGTGCTCAACGCCCGCATCCGCAAGCGCTATCTCCACGGCAAGTGCCCGGTGGCCAGCATCGGTACCGCCGAAGACCTGACCTATCCGGTCGAGCGGCTGGGCGCGGGCCCCGCCACGTTGCGCGAACTCGTCGACGGCAAGCTCGGCTTCTTCGACAAGCTCAAGGACGCGAAGCATCCGCTGATCGTCGTCGGCATGGGCGCGCTCGCCCGCGAGGACGGCGCGGCGGTGCTGGCGCTTGTCTACGAACTGGCCTGCAAGCTGAACGCGGTGCGGGACGACTGGAACGGCTTTGCCGTCCTCCACACGGCGGCGGCGCGCGTCGGCGGCCTCGACCTCGGCCTGGTGCCAGGCGAGGGCGGCCGGGACGTGGCCGGCATCCTGGAAGGCTGCCAGAAGAAGGAGATCGAGGCGGTCTTCCTGCTCGCGGCCGACGAGATCGACACGACGAAGCTCGGCAAGGCCTTTGTGATCTACCAGGGCCATCATGGCGACGCCGGTGCCCATCGTGCCGACGTGATCCTGCCGGGCGCGGCCTATACCGAGAAGCCCGGCATCTACGTGAATACCGAGGGTCGGGTCCAGGTCGGCCGGCGCGCCGGCTATCCGCCGGGTGATGCCCGAGAGGACTGGGCGATCCTGCGCGCGCTTTCGGAGCGGCTGGGCAAGACGCTGCCTTACGACACGCTTCATCAGGTCCGGGCGCGGCTCGTGGCCGTGAACAAGGTGTTCGCGGCGATCGACCAGCAGGCGCCCGGCGCCTGGGGACCGGTCGGCAAGCCGGGCGCGACCACCGATGCGCCGCTCAAGTCGGCGGTGCCGAATTTCTACATGACCTGTCCGATCAGCCGCGCGTCGAAGACCATGGCTGATTGCATGGCCTCCCGGACCCATCTCATGGCGGCGGAGTAGGGGCATGTACGCCGATCTGATCACCTTCTTCACGACCAACTGGCTGGGCATGGCGATCGTCATGCTGGCGCAGTGCCTTGCGGTCACCGTGCCGCTGCTGGTGGCCGTGGCCTACATGACCTATGTCGACCGCAAGGTCTGGGCCTCGATTCAGCTGCGCCGCGGTCCCAACGTGGTGGGTCCGTTCGGCCTGCTGCAGCCCTTCGCCGATGGGCTGAAACTGGTGCTCAAGGAGACGATCGTCCCGTCGAGCGCCAACGGCGTCCTGTTCATCATCGCACCGATGATCGCCTTCATGACCGCGCTGGTCGCCTGGGCGGTCGTGCCGTTCGACGACGGCTGGGTGATCGCCGACATCAACGTCGGTATCCTCTATCTCTTCGCCATCTCGTCGCTGGGCGTCTACGGCATCATCATCGCGGGCTGGGCCTCGAACTCGAAGTACGCCTTCCTCGGCGCGCTGCGCTCGGCGGCGCAGATGGTGTCCTACGAGGTCTCGATCGGCTTCGTGCTGATCACCGTGCTGCTGTGCGTCGGCTCGCTCAACCTTTCGCAGGTCGTGCTGGCCCAGTCCGGCTGGTTCTGGAACTGGTTCTGGCTGCCGCTGCTGCCGATGTTCGTGATCTTCTTCATCTCCGCGCTCGCGGAGACGAACCGCACGCCGTTCGACCTGCCGATGTCGGAGGCCGAGCTGGTGGCCGGCTTCCACACCGAATACTCGGCCATGACCTTCGGCCTGTTCTTCCTCGGCGAATACGCCAACATGATCCTGCTCTCGGCTCTGGGCGCGGTCCTGTTCCTGGGCGGCTGGCACTCGCCGATCCCCTACGCGCCGTTCACCCTGGTGCCGGGCGTCGTCTGGTTCGCCCTCAAGATCGCCTTCCTGCTGTTCATCTTCAGCTGGACCAAGGGCACGCTGCCTCGCTACCGCTATGATCAGCTGATGCGGCTGGGCTGGAAGGTGTTCCTGCCAGTGTCGCTGGGCTGGGTCGTCCTCACCGCTGCCGTCCTGACGTTCGGCGGCTGGCTGCCGAAGCCCTAGGAGCAATCGCCAATGGCTTCCCTCGACCGTACCGCGCGCGCCTTCCTGCTCACCGAGCTGCTGGCCGGCTTCGCCCTCACCCTGAAGTACATGTTCAAGCCCAAGGTGACGGTGAACTACCCCTACGAAAAGGGTCCGCTCAGCCCGCGCTTCCGCGGCGAGCATGCGCTGCGCCGCTATCCCAACGGCGAGGAACGCTGCATCGCGTGCAAGCTGTGCGAGGCGATCTGCCCGGCGCAGGCCATCACCATTGAGGCCGAGCCACGCGACGACGGCAGCCGGCGAACGACGCGCTACGACATCGACATGACCAAGTGCATCTATTGCGGCTTCTGCCAGGAAGCCTGCCCGGTCGATGCGATCGTTGAGGGGCCGAACTTCGAGTTCTCGACCGAGACGCGCGAGGAACTCATGTACAACAAGGATAAGCTGCTCGCGAACGGTGACCGCTGGGAGACCCTGATCGCGGCGAACCTCCACTCCGAAGCGGCGTATCGCTGAGCCGGGCGGGGGAGAGACAGATCATGATACTCCAGGCGCTCGCCTTCTACGTATTCGCTGCGATCACGGTGGCTTCCGCCGCGATGGTCGTGGTCTCGCGCAATCCCGTCTATTCGGTGCTGTTCCTGATCCTGGCGTTCTTCAACGCGGCGGGCCTGTTCCTGCTGATCGGGGCCGAGTTCATCGCGATGATCCTGGTCATCGTCTATGTCGGCGCGGTGGCGGTGCTCTTCCTCTTCGTGGTCATGATGCTCGACATCAACCTCACCGAGCTGCGCGAGGGGTTCCTCGATTACTTCCCGGTGGGCGCGCTGATCGGCGCGGTGCTGTTCGCCGAGCTGCTGCTGGGAGTCGGCATCATCGGCGCCGGCTCGACGACCATCACGGGCCTGAATGCGCATGGCGCCCAGGTGATGGCGATCGACAATACGCGTGCCATCGGGCGGGTGCTCTACACCCAGTACTTCTATCTCTTCCAGGTCGCCGGGCTGGTGCTGCTGGTCGCCATGATCGGCGCCATCGTGCTCACCCTGCGCAGCCGGCCGGGCGTCCGCCGCCAGAAGGCGGGGGACCAGATCAACCGCACGAAGGAACAGTCCATCACGGTGGTCAAGGTTCCGACGCGGGGAGGGGTGTGATGACGATCGGGCTCGGCCACTATCTCACCGTTGCCGCCGTGCTGTTCACGATGGGCATTCTGGGCATCTTCCTGAACCGCAAGAACGTCATCGTCATCCTGATGTGCGTCGAGCTGATGCTGCTCGCGGTGAACATCAACCTGGTGGCCTTCTCGGTCTTCCAGGGCAACATTGTGGGACAGATCTTCGCCATGCTGGTGCTGACCGTGGCTGCCGCCGAAGCGGCGATCGGGCTGGCGATCCTGGTGGTCTATTTCCGCAACCGCGGAACGATCGAAGTCGAAGACATCAATGCGATGAAGGGCTAGGGGCGCGCTCATCATGGATCTCGCCATCAAGCTCATCGTCTTCCTGCCGCTGGTCGCGGCGGCGATCGCGGGCCTCTTCTGCCGCGTCATCGGCGCACGCCCCGCCCAGATCGTGACCTGCGCGGCGCTGCTGATCGCGGCAGCCCTCTCGGTCTTCGTCTTCGTCAAGATCGGCTTCGGGACGGAGAAGCTGATCGTCGTGAAGCTCTTCTCCTGGATCGAGTCAGGGACCCTCGACATTTCCTGGGCGTTGCGCGTCGACACGCTGACCGCCGTCATGCTGATCGTGGTCACCGGCGTGTCGTCGATGGTCCACGTCTATTCCATCGGCTACATGGAGGACGATCCCAGCATCCCGCGCTTCATGGCGTATCTCAGCCTGTTCACCTTCTTCATGCTGATGCTGGTGACGGCCGACAACCTCGTGCAGCTCTTCTTCGGCTGGGAAGGGGTGGGCCTCGCTTCCTACCTGCTGATCGGCTTCTGGTACGACAAGCCGTCGGCCAATGCCGCCGCGATGAAGGCCTTCATCGTAAACCGGGTCGGCGACTTCGGCTTCGCGCTGGGTATCTTCGCTGTCTGGATGCTGTCCGGCTCCGTGGGCTTCGAGGAGATCTTCGGCAAGGCGCCGCAGATGGCGCAGATGCGCATCCAGTTCCTCGGCATGGACCTGCCGGCGCTGGAGACCGCCTGCCTGCTGCTGTTCGTCGGCGCGATGGGCAAGTCGGCGCAGCTCGGCCTGCACACCTGGCTGCCGGACGCGATGGAAGGCCCGACCCCGGTCTCGGCGCTGATCCATGCCGCCACGATGGTGACCGCCGGCGTCTTCATGGTCTGCCGTCTGTCGCCCCTGTTCGAGCTGGCGCCGACCGCCTCCATGGTCGTGACCCTGATCGGCGCCGCGACGGCTTTCTTCGCCGCGACCGTCGGCCTGACCCAGTTCGACATCAAGCGGGTCGTCGCCTATTCGACCTGCAGCCAGCTCGGCTACATGTTCTTCGCCTGCGGCGTGGGCGGCTATTCGGGCGCCATGTTCCACCTTACGACGCATGCCTTCTTCAAGGCGCTGCTGTTCCTGGGCTCCGGCTCGGTGATCCACTGCCTCCATCACGAGCAGGACATGCGCAAGATGGGTGGCGTGCGCGAGAAGGCGCCCCAGACTTTCATCCTGATGTGGATCGGCACGCTCGCGCTGTCGGGCATCGGCATCCCGTTCCTCCTGGGCAACGGCCTGGGCTTCGCGGGCTTCTACTCCAAGGACATCATGCTGGAGTCGGCCTACGGCGCTCACACGACGGTCGGCCTGATCGCCTTCTGGCTGGGCATCATCGCCGCCTTCATGACCGCCTTCTACTCGACCCGCCTGATGTTCATGACCTTCTACGGCAAGTATCGCGGCGATCATCACACCTGGGATCATGCCCATGAATCGCCGCTGGTCATGATGATCCCGCTCTATGTGCTGGGCATCGGCGCCGCGTTCTCGGGCCTGGTCGGCTACGACTGGTTCGTCGGGCATGACTGGCAGGCCTTCTGGGGCAAGTCGCTCGCCGTGAAGGCCACGGAAGAGGTGCTGCATCACGCCCACGAAGTGCCACTCTGGGTGAAGCTGCTGCCGCTGGCGTTCGCGATCGCCGGCATCGCCCTCAGCTACTACTACTACGTGCTGCGCACCGACATGCCGGAGCGCACGGTGAAGCGGTTCCCCGGCCTGCACGCGCTGTTCTACAACAAGTGGTACTTCGACGAGCTCTACGATGCGGTATTCGTGAAGCCCTCGCTGGCGATCGGCCGTTTCCTCTGGAAGAAGGGTGACGGCGCCGTGATCGACGGGCTTGGCCCCGACAATGTGGCGGCTCGAGCGCAGGACATGGCGGGCATGCTGATGCGCTTCCAGAGCGGCTATCTCTATCACTACGCGTTCGTGATGCTGGTCGGCGTCGCCGGTCTCGTCACCTATTTCATGCTGTCGGCGAGGTAAGGCCCCCGATGTCGAGCTGGCCCATCCTCTCCCTGATCACGTTCCTGCCGCTGGTGGGGGCGCTTTTCTGCCTGATCGTCAATGGCCCGAAGGAGGCCGTGGATCGCAACTGCCGCAGCGTGGCGCTGGTCACCACTCTGGCGACCTTCCTGATCTCTCTGCTTCTCTGGATCCGGTTCGATCCGACGAAGGCGGGGTTTCAGTTCGAGGAGAAGGTGGCCTGGGTGCCGGCTCTCAATATCGGCTACCACGCCGGTATCGACGGCATCTCGCTGTTCTTCGTGCTGCTGTCGACCCTGCTGACGCCGATCTGCATCCTGGCGAGCTGGGAATCGATCAAGGTCCGCGTCAAGGAATACATGATCGCGTTCCTCGTGCTCGAGACCTTCATGGTCGGCATGTTCTGCGCGCTCGACCTGGCGCTGTTCTACATTTTCTTCGAAGGCGTCCTCATCCCGATGTTCCTGATCATCGGCGTGTGGGGCGGCAAGCGGCGCGTCTACGCGGCCTTCAAGTTCTTCCTCTACACGCTGCTCGGCTCGGTGCTGATGCTGCTGGCGATCATCGCCGTCTACGGGCAGGTCGGCACGACAGACCTGCCGACGGTCATGGAGAAGCTCGACCTGCCGTTCACCTGGCAGTGCTGGCTGTGGCTGGCCTTCTTCGCCTCGTTCGCGGTGAAGGTGCCGATGTGGCCGGTCCACACCTGGCTGCCCGACGCCCACGTCGAGGCGCCGACCGCGGGCTCCGTCATCCTGGCCGGCGTGCTGCTGAAGATGGGCGGCTACGGCTTCCTGCGCTTCTCGATCCCGCTGTTTCCCGAGGCGACGCAGTACTTCGCGCCGATGGTCTTCGCCCTCTCCATCGTGGCCGTGATCTACACCTCGCTGGTCGCGCTGGTGCAGGAGGACATGAAGAAGCTGATCGCCTATTCGTCGGTCGCCCACATGGGCTTCGTGACGATCGGCGCCTTCGTCATGAACATGCAGGGCGTTCAGGGCT
>CANIEC010000203.1 GCA_947466085.1 Rhodospirillales bacterium | reverse complement strand
TGCGTCGCGGTCGTCGGTCCCCACGGGAATGTGGCGCGCACCCTGCGCACCGGCTCCGACGATCGCGTCGCCAACATGCGCGCCTTCGCCGCCGAAGCGCTCAAGCTGTTGGACGAACAGCTTTCCTGAGGTCAGCCGATGGACCGCTTGAACGCGGCGATCGCCAGGAAGACCCAGCCCGCGATGAAGGCGAGACCGCCGATCGGCGCCACGGCGCCGAACCATCGCGGGCCGCCGAACGACAGGGAATAGAGCGCGCCGGGGAACAGGATGCTGCCCGCGAGGAACAGCCAGAGGGCGACAACCGACAGGCGCACGTTGAGCAGGTCCGCGCTCGCCAGGGCGCAGACGCCCAGCATCGCCAGGGCATGGACCATCTGATAGTGGCTGCCGGTCTGCAGCCAGTCGCGCGCCTTCAGACCGGCTTCCGTGCGCAGGTCCAGACCATGCGCCGCGAACGCCCCGACGATGACCGAGATCGCGCCGCTCAGCGCGGCAACGACGATCCAGAGCCGCGCGGCGTCGCCCACGGGCCTATTGCAGCGGCCGGGTCGGCCGGCCGCCCGCCGTCATGCCGCCGTCGATCACCAGCTCCTGGCCGGTGATGTAGTTGCCGGCGTCGGTGCACAGGAAGAGCACGCCGTTGGCGATGTCCTGGGCCTCGCCGACCCGCGGCAGCGGCACCGTGGCAGCAGCGCGTTCGCGCGGATCGATCGGCGCGTTGCGGCGATTGCCTTCGGCGCCGGTCGGGATCTTCTCCCAGATCGGCGTGGCGATGATGCCGGGATGCACCGAGTTGCAGCGGATGTTGTCGGCCGCGTGCTCGAGCGCCACCGACTTGGCCAGCAGGCGCACACCGCCCTTGGTCGCCGAATAGGCCGCGAGGCCCGGCGCGCCGCGCAGGCCGGCCACCGACGACATCAGCACGATCGAGCCGCCGCCCACCCGCTTCATCGCCGGGATCGAATGCTTGATCGAGAGGAACACGCCGTCGAGATTGATCGCCTGCTGACGCTGCCAGTCGGCGAGAGTCATGGTCGCGATCGGCGACATGATGCCGATGCCGGCATTGGCCACCATGATGTCGAGCCGGCCGTACTGCTTCTCGGCGTCGGCGACGATGCCGGGCCATGCCGCCTCGTCGCGCACGTCATGACGCAGATAGTGCGCCTTGCCGCCCGCCTTGGTGATGCGGTCGACGACACCCTTTCCGAGGATGTCGTCGATGTCCGTTATGAGAACCGACGCGCCTTCGCGCGCCAGCGTTACGGCACAGGCCTCGCCGATGCCGGAAGCACCGCCCGTGACGATGGCAACCTTGCCCGAGACCTGAGCCATGGAACGCTCCTTAGCGGTTCTTCCAGTTGCCGGGGCGCTTCTCGGCGTACGACTTGACGCCTTCCTTGAAGTCCTCGGTCTTGCGGGTCCATTCCTGCTCGGTCAGCTCACGCTCGGTGGCCGCCTCGGCGCCATCGGCGAAACCACGGCGCATCGTCTCGCGCGTCGACATCAAAGCGAGCGGCGCCGACTCGGCGATCTCCTGCGCGAGCTTGATCGCTTCCTTGCGCACGTCGGCGAGCGGCGCCAGCACGTCGGCCAGCCCCCATTGCACCGCCTCTTCGCCACCGATGCGGCGGCCCGTGTAAAACATGAGGTTGGCCTTCTGCTGGCCGATCAGGCGCGGCAGCGTGAAGGTGAGCGAGAAGCCGGGATGGAAGCCCAGCCGCGTGAAGTTGGCGGCGAAGCGCGCCTCCGGGGCGGCGACGCGGAAGTCGGGTGCCAGCGCGAGACCGAGGCCACCGCCGATCGCCGGTCCCTGGACAGCGGCGACGCTGGGCTTCTTCGCGCGGAAAATGCGGGTCGCTTCCTTGTAGAGGTGCTTGCCGCTCTCGGCCGCGCCGGTCTGCGGGCGGTTGGCGAAATCGGCGCCGGCGCAGAACGACTTGCCCTGCGCGCACAGGACGTAGGCGCGGATCTTGTCGTCGCGGTCGAACGCCTCGAAGGCGTCGGCGATCTGGTTGATCAACGAATTGTCGAAGAAGTTGTGCGGCGGCCGCTGAATCTCGACGATTCCGACCGCGCCTTCGGTGCTGATCCCGAGATCCTTGTAGGTGGCGCTCATACGTTTTCTCCCGCGTTGAAAATCCGGTTAACTTGGCCGGGATACTGCCCCGCCATGGGGCACGCGTCGATACGGGAGGAAAAGGAATGCCGCAAAGCGAACGACACGCCCTGGTGCTGGGGGGCGGCACAATGGGCGTCGGAATCATCGCCATGTTCCTGGGCGGCGGCTGGAAAGTGGATGTCGTGTCGCGCTCGGCCTCGACCCGCGACGGGCTGCCTGCGGCGACATCCCGCGCGCTCCAGGCCATGGGGAAGCCGGACGATGTCTCGGGCCTCGCGACCTATGCGACCCTCGAGGAGGCGCCCTGGGCCAAGGTCGATATCGTGGTCGAGACGGTGACCGAGGATCTGGCGCTGAAGCAGAAGATCTTCGCCGACCTGGAGCGGCTCTCCCGTCCCGGTGTGCCGCTGACCTCGAACTCGTCGAGCTTCCCGATCAGCGAGATCGGCAAGGGCCTGGCAAGCCAGGACCGCATGATGGGCCTGCACTTCTTCATGCCCGCGCACCTGATCCCGCTGGTCGAGGTCGTGCGCTCCGTCCACACCGACGTGGGCCTGGCCGAGAAGGTCGGCGAGATCATGCGCGCGCTGGGCAAGCGCCCGGTCCAGGTGAAGAAGGACGTTATCGGCTTCCTGGGCAACCGCATCCAGGGCGCGCTGATGCGCGAGGCGCTGTGGCTGATCGAGGAGGGTGTGGCCTCGCCCGAGGACATCGACGCCACCGTGCGCCTCTCCTTCGGCTTCCGCTACGCCGCCGCCGGTCCGATCACCCAGAAGGAACATTCGGGCTGGGATACGACCTGCGCCGTCGCCAAGATCATCTGGCCCGATCTCAACAACTCGGACGGCCCGCCGCCGGTGCTTCAGCGCAACGTCGACCAGGGCCGCATCGGCTTCAAGACCAAGGGCGGTTTCTTCGACTGGGACGATGCGTCGATAGCAAAAGAGCGCGCCCGATATGAGCGCGCTCTTTCTAAATGCCTGGAAATCTTCCGCGAGGAAGGAATTCTCTAGCTAGGCAGCGCGGCCTCGACCGCGGCCACCACCGCCGCCGCCTCCACCGCCGAAGCGACGACCCTTCCACTGGGGACGCGGGCCCTGCGGACGATCGCCGGCGGGGCGGTCGCCTTGCGGGCGGTCGCCCTGGGGACGGGGTGCATACTGGCCGCCACCGTTGTGGTTCGGACGATCGCCGAACGACCGCGGGCGGTCACCGTGCGGACGATCACCATGGGGACGATCACCATGGGGACGATCACCGTGCGGGCGATCACCTTGCGGACGATCCGCCTGCGCGCGATCGAAGCGGTCGCCCTGGGGGCGATCACCATGGGGGCGGTCGCCATGGGGACGGTCACCACGGGGGCGGTCACCGAAGGGACGATCGCCCTGCGGGCGCGGGCTGCGCGGACGATCACCCTGGGGGCGCTCGCCGTGCGGACGATCACCTTGCGGACGCTCACCCTGCGGGGCATCCCGGAAGTCGCCACCGCGGAACTGGCCCTCGGCATGCGCCGGCGGACGGTCGCCGCGCGAACGATCGTGGTTGGCGCGGTCGCCGAACGAGCGATGACCGCCGGGACGACCGCCACCGCCAGGACGACCACCGCCACCCGGACGACCGCCGCCACGCGGACCACCACGGCCCTCGCGCGGGCGCTCGTCGCGCTCGCGATCGTCGTCTTCGGTGCGGGCACGCATCGGCGGAGCCGGCGGCATGTCTTCGTTGGCCGGCGTCGGGACGACCGGGATACGCTGGTTGGTCAGCCGCTCGATGCCCTTGAGCTGGCCGCGCTCGCTGCCGTCGCAGAACGAGATGGCGATGCCCGAGGCGCCGGCGCGCGCGGTGCGGCCGATGCGATGGACGTAGCTCTCGGCATCCGCCGGCAGCTCGAAGTTGATGACATGGGTCACGCCCTGCACGTCGATGCCGCGCGAGGCGAGATCGGTCGCGACCAGGACGCGGGCCTTGCCGCGGCTGAAATTGTCGAGCGCCTTCTGGCGCGCGTTCTGCGACTTGTTGCCGTGGATCGCCTCGGAACGCACGCCACGATCTTCCAGCGCCTCGGCGACGCGGTTGGCGCCGCGCTTGGTGCGCGTGAAGATGATGACCCGCTCGAGGGCCTCGTCGGTCAGGAGATGGTTGAGCAGGGTGCGCTTGTTGGCCGAGTTCACGAAGTAGACGCGCTGGTCGATCTTCTCGACGGTGCGGCCCTGCGGCGCGATCTCGACCTTCTCGGGGTTCTTCAGGATCTCCGAGGAGAGCTTGGCGATGTCGCTCGGCATGGTGGCCGAGAACAGGAGCGTCTGCCGGTTCTTGGAAACCGACGCCGCGATGCGGCGCACGTCGCGGATGAAGCCCATGTCGAACATGCGATCGGCTTCGTCGAGGACGAAGAAGCTGACCTGGCCGAGCTTCACGTTGCCGCGCTCGACGAGGTCGAGCAGACGGCCGGGCGTGGCGATCAGGATGTCGACGCCGCGCGCCAGCGTCTCGATCTGGCGGCCATAGCCCAGGCCGCCGACGACGGTGCAGAGGCGCAGGCCGAGGCCGCGGCCATAGGTATCGAAGCTGCGGGCGATCTGGACCGCAAGTTCGCGGGTCGGCGCCAGCACGAGAGCGCGCGGGCTCTTGGGCTGGGCGCGTTCCTTGGACTCGGAAAGAAGCTGCAGCACGGGCAGCGCGAACGCTGCCGTCTTGCCGGTGCCGGTCTGGGCGATGCCCAGCACGTCACGGCCCTGCAGCAGGGCGGGAATCGTGCGCGCCTGAATGGGCGTCGGCACGGTGTAGTTCGCTGCAGTCAATGCACGCAGCAGCGGCTCGGCCAGACCGAGGTCCGCAAACGTAACTTCACTCACTGAAAATCCTTACTTGCCGCCGGCGTACCTTCTGGGCACGCACATCTGTGGCGGCTTTAGGCCCGTTCCCGCGCGCGGCTGGGACGGCTCTTGTCTTGGGGGATTGTCTCGGGATGAGGCGCCGTCACAAACCATGGGGCGCGTCGCGCGATCGCGAGAAATCTTGGAAGCCCGCTAGGTCCGGGCTGGCGCGTATATGATGCTGCAGCGCAGCGGAGTCAAGCGGATTGCTGGCCTTCCGGCAGCCCTCTCCGTAATGTGCCGGCAAAACAAGCACTTGAGGGAGAGAGACATGCGCCGCAGACAGCTTCTCGTCACCGCTGCCGCCACGATGGCCGCTCCGTCGATCGTGACGAGCGCCCGCGCCCAGGCGTTTCCCGCCAAACCGGTCCGGATCATCATTCCCTATGCGCCGGGCGGAACGTCCGACATCCTCGCGCGGCTGATGCAGCCGCATCTGCAGGCTGGACTCGGCCAGTCCGTCATCGTCGAGAACCGCACCGGCGCCAATGGCAACATCGCCGTCGACATGATCGCGAAGTCCGCACCCGACGGCTACACGCTGGTGCTGACCGATCTCGGCAATCTCACGATCTCGCCCTCGGTAATGAAACTGCCGTTCGACGTGGCGAAGGACTTCAACGCCGTCACCGTGCTCGCCTACACGCCACACCTGCTCGCCGCCGCGCCCGACCGTCCCTACAAGACCGCAGCCGAACTGATCGCATACGCCAAGGCCAATCCGGACAAGCTCAACTACGCGACCGCCGGACTGGGCAGCGCGCCGCATCTCGCGGGCGCCCTGTTCGCCCACTCGCTCGGCCTCAAGATCACCTTCATCCCGATGAAGGGCGGCGCCGAGGCGATCCAGCAGGTCGCGGGCGGCCATGCCGACGCGCTGTTCAACGGCATGATCGCCACCCTGCCGCACGTGAAGAGCGGCAAGCTGCGTGGGCTGGCGGTATCGAGCGCCACGCGCAACGAGCTGGCGCCGGAGCTTCCGACCGTGATCGAGGCGGCCGGCATCAAGGACTTCGTCACCGGAAGCTGGCAGGGCTTCCTCGCCGCCAAGGGCACGCCGCCAGAGGTGCTGGAGCGGCTCTATGTCGAAATCGACAAGACGACCAAGATCCCCGAGGTGGCGGCACGGCTGAAGGAGCTCGGTGCCCAACCGGTCCTCTACAAGCCCGCGCAGAGCGATACGTGGCGCGCACGCGAGGTCGAAAACTGGGCGAAGGTGGTGAAGGATACCGGCATCAAGCTCGAATGAAGCTGGAGGAAAACGGCATGGAATTCGGCGTCCTCTTCACCTCGCATCCCAATCCGAAGGAAGAGCCCTATCCGCATCGGGCCGTTCATGCGCGCACGACGGACGAGATCATCGAGGCGGAGCGGCTGGGCTATGATACGGCCTGGATCGCCGAGCACCATTTCTCGACCGGCTACGGCATCATGCCGGACTGCTTCGCCTACATGGCCTACCTCGCCGCGAAGACCAGCCGCATCAAGCTGGCCTCCGGCGTCATCACCCTGCCGCTGTACGATCCGATCCGCGTCGTGGAGAACGCCAACTTCGTCGACATCCTGTCGAACGGCCGGGTCATGCTGGGCATCGGCTCGGGCTACCGCCCCTACGAGTTCGTGGGGCTGGGCAAGGATTTCGAGGGCCGCCGCGACATGGTCGAGGAGGCGGTCGGCCTGATGTTCGACGCCTTCCACCGCCATCGCTACGACCACAAGGGCAAGTATTTCAGCGGCACCGTCGCGGAGCCCTACGAGATGCTGCCCCAGCCGGTGCAGATGCCCCATCCGCCGCTCTACATGGCGGGCGGCACCGACCGCTCGATCGGCTATTGCGGCCGCAACGGCTTCGGCCTGATGTTGTCGACCCTGCCCGGCATCGAGACGCTCGCGGCGCAGACCGCGCTCTACAAGCGCGAGCTCGCGACGGCCTCGGCGGAGCGCGCTAGGAATCCCGCCGCCGGCCAGATCGACATCGCGCGCTGGGTCTACATCGCCGACACCGATGCGCAGGCGCGCGCCGAGACCGAAGAGGCGATCGTCCGCCACATCGCGCATTTCGGCGGCACCGGTACGGCGGGCTATCTCGGCTCGGTCTCGGAGAAGGGCAACCAGCTCAGCTACGACGATCTGCTGAACACGACCCTGCTGCACGGGTCGGCCGAGACGGTGATCGCGCGCTTGCGCGAAATGCAGGCCCGCACCGGCATGACCTCGCTGCTGCTGCACTACCCGCCCTACTATGGACGCGAGAAGACGATGAAGAGCCTGAAGCTCTTCGCCGAGCGCGTGATCCCCGCCTTCCGCCCGCCGGCGCAGCGCGTGGCCGCCGCCGAATGACGCCGCCAGCGGCCACCACCGGCCGCAACGACACGTCACGCGGCGCGATCTTCACCATGCTTGCCATGCTGGGCTTCGCCAGCATGGACACCATCACCAAGTGGATGGTGGCCGACTATTCGGTCGGCCAGATGATGTGGGTGCGCTACGCCGTCTTCTGCCTGTTCGCCTGGGCGGTCGTGCGCCGCCGCGGCCTGCGCGCCGCCGCGCGCTCCGCACGGCCGGCACTGCAATTCGGCCGCGCCCTGCTGGCGGTGATCGAAAGCGCGGTGTTCGTGCTGGCCTTCCGCTACCTGCCGCTGGCCGACACCCATGCCGTCGCCGCCACCTCGCCTCTGATCGTGATCGCGCTGGGCGTGCTGTTCCTTGGCGAGCGCGCCGGCCCGGCGCGCTGGGCGGCCGTCGGCGCGGGCTTCGTCGGCGTGCTGCTGATCGTGCGCCCAGGCTTTCGCGAGCTCGACTGGCCGCTTCTGCTTCCCGTGGCCGGGGCGATCCTGTGGGGCGGCTACCAGATCCTGGTCCGCCTCTGTTCGCGCACCGACACGCCCGACACCACGCTCGTCTGGTCGGCCTTCGTGGCGTTCGGCGCCACGACGCTGATAGGGCCGTGGCAGTGGATCTGGCCGGACGCCAAAGGCTGGGCCCTGCTGCTGGCCATCGCCCTGCTGGGCGCGCTGGCGCACTATTCGCTGATCAAGGCGCTCGATTATGCCGAAGCCGGCGCCGTCCAGCCCTACAGCTACACGTTGCTGGTCTTCGTCACGATCCTGGGCGCCATCGTGTTCGGCGACATCCCCGACAACTGGACCCTGGGGGGCGCCGCCGTGATCGTGGCGTCAGGTCTCTACACCTGGCACCACGAGCGGCGAGCCGCGGCGAAAGCCGCCATAACACGAGATTAACCTCACATAGTTTCCGTCGTCTCGACCGGAGCGCGCAGCGCGGAGCGGAGAGACCTT
>CANIEC010000202.1 GCA_947466085.1 Rhodospirillales bacterium | reverse complement strand
GCGGCGCGCAAGAAAAGACTGTTCTCGACCATCGGCGCCCTGGCCCTGATCCTCGCGGCGGTCCTCGTCTGGGCGAGCTTCGGCACCAGCGACATCGCCGCCATCAACGCGGAGGCCCGGAGCGGCGGCGCGACGTGGGCCGGCATCGTCGCGGCCGTGCTGCTTGCGCTCGCCGCGGTGCTGAAGTCTGCGCAGTTTCCGACCCACGGCTGGCTCACCGAGGTCATGGAGGCGCCAACGCCGGTCTCGGCCCTGTTGCATGCCGGCGTGATCAATGCCGGCGGCTTCCTGCTGATCCGCTTCGCCGACCTGATGCTGTCCGCCCCCGGCGTCCTCGCGGCGCTGGCGATGGTGGGCGGCTTCACCGCGCTGTTCGGTGCGCTCGTCATGCTGACCCAGCCCGCGGTCAAGACCTCACTCGCCTGGTCGACGGTCGCGCAGATGGGCTTCATGGTGCTGCAGTGCGGGCTCGCACTGTTCCCGCTGGCGCTGCTCCACATCGTCGCCCACTCGCTCTACAAGGCGCACGCCTTCCTCGCCTCCGGCGGCGCGGTCGAGCAAGTGGCGGCCATTCGCCGGCCGGGACCGGTCGCGGTTCCAAACGGGCTGGCCGTGGGCCGCGCCTTCCTGATCGCGCTGGCGATCTATGCCGCCATCGGCACCGCGTTCGCCCTGGTCTTCGGCTTCGACCACAAGTCACCGCAGGCGCTGGCGCTGGGCACCATCCTGATCTTCGGCGTCGCCTACCTGCTGGCCCAGGGGCTGGCCGACGCCGCGCCCCGTGAACTGACCCGCCGGACGGCGGTCTATGCCAGCGCCGCCGCGATCGGATACTTCGCGCTCCATTCCGCGGCCGAATGGCTGACCGCCGGCGTGCTGCCGGCGACGCCGGCGCCCGGCCGCCTCGAATGGACCCTGATGGCGCTCGCGGTCCTGACCTTCGGGCTGGTGGCGGTCGCCCAGGCGCTGTTCCCGCTGTGGGCGACGCACCCCGCCGCGACGGGACTGCGCGTCCATCTTTCCAACGGCCTCTACGTCAACGCCACGATCGATCGGCTACTCGGCGGCTGGTCGGTCTCGAAGGCGCCCTGACCCTCTGAACGCAAGGACGAAGACCATGCTGACGACCACGATCCTGCAGGCCGCCGACCGGGCCGCGCGGGCCATCCCGCCGCTCTGGCCGCTGGCTTCGAGCGTCGCCGTGAACCCTTTTCTCGGCCAGACCAGCGAACCGCTGGCAACCGCGTCCGCCCGCCTGCGGCGCACCGCCGGCATCGCGCTCACCATGCCCCGGAGCTGGTATGCCGAGCGGCTGCGGTCGGGCGAGATCGCCGACAAAGACCTGCAGGCGGCGTTCGACGCGGCGCCCGCAGCCCTGCGCCCGAAGACGCTCGCGGCGCTGAAGCAGGCGGCCCAGTCCGAGCGCACGGCGCCGCTTGCCCTCCCGACGGTCGCCGACTTGGCGCGCGACGTCGCCGCGATCGACTGGCCCCGCATCGTCGACGACCGCATCAGCCACTGGGCGTCCGCCTACTACGATCAGGGACAGGCCCTCTGGGTCGGTGCCCAGGCGCGGAGCGCCTACGCGGCGTGGCGGGCGGTCGCCGCGCATGACCTGACGCCGGAAATCGTCGGCCTCGAAGGCTTTGCCCAGACCGTGGCCGATGCCCCCGCCGACGCCGAGGCCGCGCTGGAGGACTGCGTCACCCGCCTCGGCCTCACCGGGCCGGCGCTGGAGAGCTATTTCCACCGGCTGCTGACGACGCTCGGCGGCTGGGCCCAGGTCGCTCGCTACCGGCTCTGGCAGGCGGAGCTCGACGGAGGGAGCGACGGGTCGGTGACCGACCTCCTCGCCATCCGGATGACCTGGGAGGCGGCCCTGCTGCGCCAGTACGGATCGGCGCTCGAGCCGCACTGGCAGGCGGCCATCGCCGCCTATGCCGAGCCGACCGCCGCGACCCCGGAGGATGTCGTCGACGCCCTCCTGCAGGAGGCGGCCGAACGTGCCGCGCAGCGGCGGCTGCACGCCCTTCTCGGCGCGACGCCGTCGGCGCCGGCGGCCCACGGTCGCCCGGGACTCCAGATGGCCTTCTGCATCGACGTGCGGTCGGAAGTGTTCCGCCGGGCGCTGGAGAGCGTCGATCCCGCCATCCGGACCCTGGGATTCGCCGGCTTCTTCGGCCTCCGGCTCGGCCATCGCCGCTTCGCCTCGGACGTGGTCGAGGACCGGCTCCCGGTGCTGCTGACCCCGACGCTGCTCACCTGCTCCGGCACCGCGACTCCCGCGACGGAAAGCGCCGACCTGGCGGCGCGGATCGCGGCCCGCGCGCAGCGGGCCTGGGGCCGCTTCAAGCTGGCGGCGATTTCGTCCTTCGCATTCGTCGAGGCCGCGGGTCCGCTCTATGTGGGCAAGCTCCTGTCCGATGGACTGGCCCTGAAACGGCATCCGGCGCCGAACGACCCGGCGCCGCGGCTGGCCGAGAGTCTGGATCACGAAACGAGACTGACCATGGCCGCCGGCGTGCTCAAGGCGATGTCGCTCACCGGGGACTTCGCGCGGCTGGTCCTGCTCGCGGGACACGGCGCCAATGTCGTCAACAACCCGCATGCCAGCGCGCTCCACTGCGGCGCCTGCGGCGGCTACTCGGGCGAAGTGAACGCGCGGCTGCTCGCCGCGCTGCTCAACGATCGCGAGGTCCGCGGCGGCCTCCGCACGCAGGGCATCGAGATTCACGACGACACGCTGTTCCTCGGCGCCCTGCACGATACGACGACCGACGCGGTCACGATCTACGCCGACGACCACCCCTCCGCCTCGCATGCCGACGACCTGGAGCAGGCCGGGCGTTGGCTGAAATCGGCCGGCATGCTCGCGCGCGGCGAACGGGCGCTGCGCCTGCCGCGCGCCGAGCACGGAAGGGACATCCCGCGCCGCGCCCGCGACTGGGCCGAGCTTCGGCCCGAATGGGGACTGGCCGGCTGCCAGGCCTTCATCGCCGCGCCGCGTGCGCGCACTGCGGGGCGCGACCTCGCGGGCCGGGCCTTCCTGCACGACTATGACTGGCGGCGCGACGAGGGCTTCGGCGTGCTGGAGCTGATCCTGACCGCGCCAGTCGTCGTCGCCAGCTGGATCAGCCTGCAATATTACGGGTCGAGCGTCGCGCCCGAACTCTTCGGCGCGGGCAACAAGCTCCTGCACAATGTCACGGGCGGGATCGGCGTGGTCGAAGGCAATGGCGGCCTGCTGCGGGTGGGACTGCCGTGGCAGTCGGTCCATGACGGCGAAGCGCTGACGCACGAACCGCTGCGGCTGTCCGTGCTGATCGCGGCGCCGCGCGAAGCCATCGCCGACGTGCTGGCGCGTCATCCCGGGGTCCGCGCGCTGTTCGACAATCGCTGGCTGCACCTGTTCGCGATCGACGACCAGGGCCGCAGGACCTGGCGCTATGCCGGCGACCTGGGCTGGGAGAGCGCGACCGGTGAATCGACGACGCAGAACGAACCTGAACGTGCGCTCGCATGACCGACCTTCCCCGCCATCTCGCCGCCCTCGAATCGGAGGCGATCCACATCCTGCGGGACGGCGTCGCCGAGGCGCGCAATCCCGTGCTGCTGTTCTCCGGCGGCAAGGACTCGACGGTGCTGGCCCATCTGGCGACGCGCGCCTTCTATCCCGCGCGACCGCCGGTGCCCCTGCTCCACATCGATTCGACCTGGGAGTTCGCGGACGTGCTCGCCTTCCGCGACGCCTTCGCCGCCCGGCATGAATTCCGTCTGCTCGTCCACGCCAACGAGCAGGGCCGCGCCGGGAACATCAACCCGTTCGATCACGGCGACATGTACACGACCCTGATGCGCACCGAGCCGCTGAAGGAGGCGCTGACGTCCGGCGGCTTCGACGTCATCTTCGGCGGCGCCCGGCGCGACGAGGAGGCGACCCGGGCCAAGGAGCGCATTGTCTCGGTCCGCAGCGCCAGCCATGGCTGGGAGCCGCGCGCGCAGCGCCCCGAGCCCTGGCGCGCCTTCAACTGGCGGCTGTCGCCCGGCCAGACGATCCGCGCCTTCCCGCTCTCCAACTGGACCGAGCAGGATCTGTGGCTCTACATCCTGGCGCGCCGGATCGAGCTGGCGCCGCTCTATCTCGCGGCTAAGCGCCCCGTCGTGAGGCGCGACGGACTGCGGATCGTGGTCGACGACCCGGCGCGCATGCGCTGGCACCCGGGCGAGGAGCCACGCCGCGAATCCGTCCGCTTCCGCACGCTGGGCTGCTGGCCCGTGACGGCCGCGGAACCCTCGCACGCCGCCACCCTCACCGACGTGGTCTCCGAAACGCTCGAGGCCCGATCCTCCGAGCGCCGCGGCCGCATCGGCGACGCCGGCTCGCTCGAGAACCAGAAGCGCCAAGGCTATTTCTGAGGGAGGACGTTCGTGCCGCCACCCGATGACGCGCTGAAGACGAACGAGCAACGCATCGCCTGGGTCCTCGCGCACCCAAGCACGAGCGCCTGGCTGAAAGACGCGCTCCGGGCGGCCCGGCAACGCGATCCCGTCGAGGTCCTGAACGAGCTGGAGATGCTGAACCTGCTGCTGCGCAACGATTGCGCCGCCCGGCTTCGTTTGCTTCGTTTAGCGGCGAAGACCGACGCAGACGACCAGAGCAAGAGTTAGCGGGAGACACACTTGCACAGTGTGACCTGAGCCCCAACTTTCATCCAGTCGAGAGTAGAATCCGTTCATCATTTGGGCCTGTCTGGCCCGGTGTTGCAACAGCCTGGGGCGCGAAGCCCGTGGTTGAGCGCAGCGCCCCAGGCTGTTGCGGTACAGAGGCGTTGCAAGCTGCGCAGGCGACCGGCATCAGATTGCCGAGCGCGCTGTGCGGTCGTTCGGTGTTGTAGTCGCGTCGCCATTCCTCGAGCGCAACGCGGGCGTGGGCAAGCGAAGTGAACGGCGTCTCGTTTTGCAGTTCGTCGCGCAGCCGACCGTTGAAGCTCTCGATGAAGGCGTTCTGGGTCGGCTTGCCGGGTGCGATGTACTGCCAGGCCACGCCGCTGGCCTGCGACCAACGCAGGATCGCCATGCTGGTCAGTTCGGTGCCGTTGTCGGAGACGCAGCTGTGGGGTCGGTCTCGGCGTGCGATGAGAGTGTCCAGCTCGCGCGCGACCCGAAGGCCCGACAGCGACGTGTCGGCCATCAGGCACAGGCACTCCCGGGTGTAGTCGTCGACCATCGCCAGGATCCGGAACCGTCTTCCGTCGGTCAACGTGTCGCTGACGAAGTCGAGCGACCAGCGTTGGTTGGGGCCCTGCGGTAGGACCATCGGTGCCCGTGTGCCCAAGGCGCGCTTGCGTCCACCACGTCGGCGAACCTGCAGCCGTTCCTCGATGTAGAGCCGCCGCAGCTTCTTGTGGTTGAGGTGCACGCCCTCGCGCGATAGCAGCACCTGCAGCCGCCGCCAGTTCCCGCTTCGTCGCGGGCGTCACCATTTTTTTGTCGCGATGTCCTTCAGCATGGTGTTGTCCAGCATCGCCTCGGCCAGCAGCTTCTTCAGCCGCCGGTTATCGTCCTCCAGCGACCGCAGCCGACGGGCCTCCGACATCTCCAGACCGCCGTACTTCGCCTTCCACTTGTAGAACGTCGCGCTGCTGATCCCATGCTTGCGGCAGGCATCCGCTATCGCTGCACCAGTCTCATGCTCCCGTAGCACTCCGATGATCTGCTCTTCCGTGAATCGAGCCTTCATCATCTCCCGTCTCCTCTCGAAGACGGACTCTACCCATTTCTGGAGGAGTTTCAGGGGCTCAGGTCAACCCGGCCAAAGAAAGCGAAGCCGACAGTGTTTTCGATCGAGGACGAGGACGGCGGCCGAGATCAAGGAGGCGATCGCACGGAAGGAGCACTTCCGTGCTCACGCCTTAGAATACACCTGCGCCAAGGCCGACATCGACCATCGCCTCAGGGATCGAGGGTCGGTGGTAGGACTGGCAGGCAATCCGCACCCATACCGCAGAAAATCAAAACCCTCATCGCGCCGGAAAACGGCGAAAGATCGACGCCCGGTACCGCCTCATCAGGGAACGACTGGCGCGCATGGCGATAGAGCGCGTCACCCATCCTCCTGGACGGAACATGCCCTAGCTGCACGAGCCATTCGGGAAAGCGTCCTCTGGTTCGCAGCCGCCGTCAAAGCAGCTTGCAACTACCGTCCGGGGCCAATAACCAAGAAGGGTGAATGACTGCTGCAGCGGGAGTACGCCAATGGCCCTCGACCTAGACAAGACCCGTGACCTGCCGCCGCCGCTCGAACGGGCCAAGGCCCTGCACCAGGCGCGCCTCGCGGCGCCCTTCGACGCCTATCTCAAGCCGATCCCCGAAATCGCCTCGTCCGTTCCCTCGATGATGTCGGACGGCGAGCGCCGCTTCCTGTTCAACATCGCCAAGGACTACTATAGCGGCGCCGGCCTGATCATCGATGCCGGTACGTTCCTCGGAGCCTCGACGGCCTGCTTCGGCAACGGCGTGGCGGCGAATCCGCATCTGGCCGAGATTCGCGAGCGCTGGCAGAAGCCCATCATCTCGCTGGAACTCGGCATCACGAACCAGCAGATGCTGCTCTCCTTCAAGCGGCACGGAATCGGCGAAGGTCTCGTGGCCGGCGACTCCTTCGGGCCCCTGATCGAGGGTCACATCAAGAATGTGCGCGACCTCATCGACCTGAGACTGGGCGACATCCTTGAGACGGGCCGCATCGAGGACCAGTCCAAGGGCAAGAAGCTGCCCATTGAAATCCTCTTTCTCGACGTCCTGAAGGCGCCTGCCATTTCCGAGTTCGCCTTCCTCGAGTATCTGCCGCGCCTGATCCCTCGCCGTTCGCTCGTGATCCAGCAGGACTATCTCAGCGGCGACCTGCCCTTCATCCACGTCCACCAGGAGTACTTCGCCTCCAAGTTCGAATATGTCGGCGAGATCTCGTCGAGCGCCATCTTCCGGCTGGTGCACCGCATCACGCGCGACGAGGTCGCTGCCCTTTTCGCGAACCCTCCGGATCCCGAGGCCGAACTGACCTTGGTCTCGCGCGCCGTGCAGCGCTCGGTCGACCCCTATCGCCGCCTCATCATGTCCTTCGCGAAGCTGCGCATCATTCTCAAGGCCCGCGGTCTCGAGGCAGCCAAGCAGTATCTCTCGTTCATTGAGTCCGAGTACGCCGACCAGATCGCACAGCAGCAACTCCGCCGCGTGCAGAACGTCGTGCGCGCCTCACGCTACCTCTGCGAGGTGGGCGCCGGCGCCGGCAACGAGCGTGAAGCCGTAAAGATCAGCACGGGGCACCGCGGCGGCGATCACCGGCGCACCGATGTGGCTACCGCCATCTAACCCGGCAAATCTGGGAGACGGGGCCGTGGGCTGGTGACATCTATCAAGCCCCGTCCCGTCCCCTTCTCTCCCGCCTTTTGCGCAAAGGAAAGATTGGCGCGTCGACGTCAGGAGCCGGAGGCGCTGGTCTGCGAAAGAAACCAGCTCCAGGTCGCCTGCAGGCCGTCAACCAGCGGCGTAGCCGGCGCGAAGCCGAAAGCTTCACGCGCACGGGTGATGTCGCAGTAGGTCTTCCTGACTTCGCCCGCACGCCAATCTTCATAATTGACGGCTGGCCACCGTTGCGGGCCGACGACCTGTTTCATTTCGCCGAGCAGCTCATTGATCGACGTCGGCTTTCCTGTGCCCAGCTGGAAGACCCCGGAGACATTGGCGTCGATCGCCTGCAATATCCCCTTGCACAGATCGATCACATACACTAGGTCGCGCACCTGGCTGCCATCGCCATAGACAGTGATGGGCTTGCCGTCGAGGACCTGCTTGAAGAACTGCGCGACGGCGCTTCCCTTCCGGTAGGAGCGAGGTCCGTAGACGTTCGAAAAGCGAAGCGCGGTGACCTGCATACCGTAAGATCCCGCGAAGGCGGAGGCATAGCCCTCGCCAGCGAGCTTCGACGCACCGTACGGCGCGGCGGGCTGCGGAACCATGCCCTCATGAACGGGGGGCTCGACATCCCCAAGGATGGCGCCTCCGGTCGACGCCATGACGACGCTACGCACACCGGCGTCACGCGCGGCCAGCAGGACGTTGAACGTGCCGCGAACATTGACCTCGAAGTTCAATGTCGGATCCTGGATCGACTCGATCACCCGCGTGTTTGCCGCGAGATGGATGATGGTGTCGCAGCCCTTCGCGACCCGCGAAATGAGGGCCAGATCGCAAATGTCGCCCTTGTGGTATTCGATGTCGACCGATGGCAGATCGCGGGGCGATCCCATCGTCTCGTTATCGAGAACGGCGATTTGTTCCCCTCGCCCCCGTTCGACGATCTGGCGGATCAAATTCGAACCGACGAAGCCACATCCGCCCGTAATCAAAATCTTCGTCATGGGCCAACCCCGAACTCGCTAGCTATTGCCTTGCCTGACCCCAATTGCAAAGCG
>CANIEC010000201.1 GCA_947466085.1 Rhodospirillales bacterium | reverse complement strand
CCCCGCGCATCATGCGCGTGCGCGCGTCGCCGCCGAAGCGGACTTCCTTAGCGGACATGGAGTTTCGCCCCCGAGAGGTGTTCTGAATGGGTCGGTCTGACAGGCAGACCTGATGGGGCCGCGGTGCGGCGCCTGTCCGTAACATGGTGATTAAGGGGCGCAATGGCGAGGGATATTCTTCGAGTGTGCTCCTAAGGTGACGTGCCGGAATATCTCGAAACAGGTGCAACGTTGATTTCCGGCGCGTCTTTGTGAGCAATGACCGAAATGGATCCCGAGTGGGAGCGCCTCGAAAAAGCCGCGCAGGCTGCTCATGCTAGATACCTGCGCCTCGAGAGCTTCCATGACGTGCAGGTCGTGGAAGCGGCGCACGCGCTCTGGCAGTCTGCGCTCGCCGCCCTCGACGATTGCCGCGCGAGGAAGGAACGCCGACCCTGAAATTGCATCCTGGCCGGCAGCTCCGGTCAGATCGAACGTGCAACCATGGAATCTGGTTCAACGGCTCCGGCCGGCAACAGCGAAGGGACTTCGCATGGCACGTATCCCCCGGCCGCCGAACCAGGCGCCCCGCGAGCCGCCGCCCGGGTCGAGGCCTCCGCCTCCGCTTCCGATGCCGCCCCTTCGCGAGCCGCCTCCAGGCCCTCCGCCTTCATGACGGATCCGGAATATGGATAATTGCACGGACTCAAGGGCCGTTTGGGCGTAAGTTCGCGGGCAATCACGGCGCAGGAGGATCTTCTCCTGCGATACGGGGGCAAGGGCGCACTCCATGCTGCATCTCGTGCACCCCACGCCGGGCGCCCATGCCGACAGCCCGGCCCACGAACGGGCCGGCATCGAGGCGATCCGCCTCGCGGCGCTCGAGCAATACGAGATACTCGACACCGCGCTCGAGCCGGCCTTCGACCGTATCACCGCGCTGGCCGCCGACCTTTTCAGTACGCCGATTTCAATCCTGGGCTTCATCGGTGCCGGGCACGTGTTCTTCAAATCACGTCATGGGCTTGAGGCGACACAGGCAGACCGCGGGAATGATCCTGCGGTGCCGGTCATGATGCCCTGGCTGCGCGCCGAGTTCACGAACGGCTTCCATGCCAGCGTCCCGTTGCACGATCCCGACGGGTACGAACTCGGCACGCTGTGCGTCATCGACCGGCGATCGCGCCAGGTCGACGAGCAGCAGATGCGCCGGCTGCGGGCGCTGGGCAGCGTGGTGACCGACCTGCTGGCGATGCGGCTGGCGGCGCGGCGCGCGCTGGCTCAGGCCGAGATCACGTCCAGCGAGGTCGACCACCGCGCGATGAACAGCCTGCAGTTCGTGGCGAGCCTGCTGCAGCTGCAAAGCCGGGCATCGGCGTCGCCCGAGGTGACACAGCAATTGCGTGCTGCCGCAAACCGGGTGCTGTCGGTGGCGCGTGTGCACCGTACCTTCTCGACCCAGGAGGCCGCCGGTCGCGTGCCGATCGCGGCCCATCTGCGGAGGCTCTGCGAGGAGCTGTCGACCAGTGTCGGCAGCGAGATCAGGCTCGAGGGCGCCGACGATGTCGACGTACCGAAGGAGCAGGTGCTGCCGATCGGCCTGATCGTCAACGAGCTGGCCACCAACGCGCGCAAGCATGCCGGCGACCCGATCACGATCACGTTTCACCGGCTGGCAGAAGGCGAGTACGAGCTCTGCGTCCTCGACGAGGGTCCGGGCCTGCCCGCGGGCTTTGACGTCGCGGCGACGGGAGGCCTGGGGCTTGGCATGAAGGTCGTGAACGCGCTGGTGGCCCAGCTGCAGGGCAGGCTCACGGCGCATCCCAATCCAGTGGGCCGCGGCGCGTGCTTCAAGGTCATCTTCCCGGTCGCTTGACGAAGGTCCACGTGCTTACCCTCAGGATTCGCCACCGCACGACATACCTCTACCACGCGCCCGTTCGACTGGGGCCGCACCGGCTGATGCTGCGGCCGCGCGAGAGCCGAGAGCTGCGGTTGGTGTCGCACGAGGTCACGGTGACGCCGGCGGCCACCGTCACCTGGGCGCACGACGTGTTCGGCAATGCTGTGGCGACGGCGGGCTTCGAGGGGCTCACCGACCGGCTGGTGGTCGACAGCGAGGCGGTGCTCACGCTGGGCGTCGATCCGTGGCCGGTGTTCGACATCGCCGGCGTCGCGACGCGCTATCCCTTCGCCTACACCGATGCCGACTGGACCGATCTTGGCGCGCTGGTGGTGCCGCAGTATCTCGATCCCGATCGCAAGCTGCTGGCCTGGGCGAAGGGGTTCGTTCGCAGCGCTCCGACGGACACATTGTCCCTGTTGAAGGACCTCAGTTCCGGCGTCGCCCAGCAGATCCGCTACCAGAGCCGCGAGAGCGAAGGCACGCAGGCGCCGCTCGAGACCCTGGCGCGCGGGCTGGGCTCGTGCCGCGACCTGGCGGTCCTGTTCGTCGAGGCGGCGCGCTGCCTGCGCTTTGGCGCACGGCTCTGCTCCGGCTATCTCTTCCGACCCGATCGTGCGACGGGAAACTACGAAGCCGACTCCACGCACGCCTGGGCCGAGGTCTATGTGCCGGGCGCAGGCTGGATCACCTTCGACCCGACCAACCGCAGCGTCGGCGGGGCCAACCTGATCCCGGTCGCTGTGGCGCGCGAGATCTGGCAGGTGACTCCCGTGTCGGGCGACTTCATCGGCGCCAGCGACGCCTATCGCGGCCTCTGGGTCGATCTCAACGTGACGCCCCTCTGAAAGCCGCTTTGTGGGTAAGCGAAAGGTCCCTCACTTCGTTCGGGATGACACCATTTGTTTGATCGGCGCACTGCGCAAATCCCAACAAAATTGTCATCCCGAACGGAGTGAGGGATCTTTGCATCACTCGCGATGGCTCTGCTCCGAAGGCGGCGTCGAGCGGGGCCGGGATCAGGGCGCCTTGCGCGCCTTTTCTCCCACCACGATGCGTATGGCGGCGTCGGTCGGGCTGGGGGTCTGCGGGCCGTTGAGGGTGCCGCGGAACCGGCCCCAGTTGGCCGGCCAGTCTCCCTTGCTCGCATTGAAGCCCACCGCGCCCAGGGCATCCACCAGGGCGGCGGCGGCCTCGTGCGTGGCCGGGTCGCTGCCGTCGCGGACCAGCACGACGACCCCGAAAATGCCGGCCACGCCGCCCCAGGTCCAGGTCTGCGGCAACCAGCCCGCCTGGCCGAGATCGGCGGATATCGTCGCGCCGATGGCGGGGGCATCGGAGATCTGGCCCAGCAGGAAGATCGCGGCCGGGGTCCCGGCATATCTCTGCAGGCTGGCCACGAACGGCGGGAGCGGCGGGGCCGGCACGGCCACAGTCTGCGGGGTCGCTGCGGGGGTCGGTTCCGGGGCCGGTTCCGGGGCCGGCTCCGGGGCACGTGTTGTGGCGTCCTTGACCATCTTCCCGAGATCGGCGAGACGCCGCCGGATTTCGGCCGCATCGAACAGCGGCGGGCGAGCCGTGTCGGGTGCAGCCTTGCCCGCGGGTGGTGCCTGAGCCACCTGCTCGGTCGCCTCATGGGCGGCTTTCTCCGATGCCGCCGCCCGATCCCGCGCCGCGGAGACCTCCCGTTCGAGCCTGGCCGTGCGGTCTCGCGCCGTGGCGATTTCCTGTTCGAGTCTGGTCACCTGTTCGCGCGCCGCCGAGGCCTCGCGCTCGTGCTGCGCGGCCAGGCTTTCGAGGCCTCTGTAGCGATCGAGTGTCGACTGTTCGTGAGCGCGCACGGCGCCGCTGTAGCGGAACGCCAGGAAGGTCGTGATGCCCAGCGCCGCCACGGCCAGGATGGTGACGACGAGGCTCGCGATCATGGCTTTGTCCATGATCGACGCCCATCCCCGCAGCTGATCGATGTCCATGTTCACCGGCTTGTTGGAGCGCATGCCAAGCCCGTGCCCTCCCCGCCCTCGATTAACAATCGGCAAATCGCCGCCCGGCGGTGAATTGTCGTGACAAATCGGAGGCGTGGCGCTGCGCGCGTCTGGTCTATGCTGGCGCCCTTCGGGAGGGAAACATGAAAATCGCCAGGATCGAGGATCTGCATTGCGACGCCGGGTGGCGCGACTTCTCCTTTCTCAAGGTCACGACCGATGACGGGCTGGTCGGCTGGTCCGAATACAACGAAGGCTATGGCAGCGCCGGCCTCACCGCCGTCATCCGGCGCATGGCGCAGGGGCTGATCGGCCAGGATCCGCGTCCCATCGAGCGCATCATGTCGACGATCTATGCGATCACCCGCCAGGCGCCCGGTGGCATGAACCAGCAGGCGATGGCTGCGATCGAGAACGCCCTGATCGACGTCAAGGCCAAGGCACTGGGCATCCCGGTGTGCGAGCTGTTCGGCGGGCCGGTGCGCGATCGCCTGCCGCTCTACTGGTCGCATTGCGGCAGCTACCGGTTCCGCAACGCCGAGGTGATGGGTGTCGAGCCGGTGCGCTCGCTCGACGATCTGGTGAAGCTCGGCCGACATGTGAAGGAGCGCGGCTTCAAGGCGCTCAAGACCAACATCTTCCGCTTCGATCTCGATCCGCCGAACATGTACCAGCCCGGCTTCGGCCGCAGCCCTGGCGGGCCGGAACTGAACGCCGACGGCGCCGTGCTGGGCGCGATCTCCGACGGGCTCGCGGCCTTCCGCCAGGGCGCCGGTCCCGAGATGGGCATTCTTCTCGACACCAATTTCAACTTCAAGACCGAGGGCTACATCAAGGTCGCGCGGGCCTGCGAGCCCTACAATCTGTTCTGGATGGAGATCGATTCCTACGATCCCGAGGGGCTGCGCCTGATCCGCGACCGGGCCTCGATGCCGATCGCCTCCTGCGAATCTCTTTTCGGCTGCCGCCAGTTCCGGCCTTTCTTCGAGAACCGCTCGATCGACGTGTCGATCATCGACGTGCCGTGGAACGGGCTCGCGGAATCGCTGAAGATCGCGTCGATGGCCGAGGCCTACGAGATCAACTGCGCACCGCATAATTTCTACGGCCACATGTCGACCCTGATGAGCGCGCATCTATGTGCTGCGATGCCCAACTTCCGCATCATGGAAATCGATATCGACGACGTGCCGTGGAAGGACGATCTGGTGACTCACCCGCCGGTGATCCAGAATGGCGAACTGATCGTGCCCACCCGGCCCGGCTGGGGTGCCGACATCAACGAGGAGGCGGTCAGGGCGCATCCGCCGAAGAATCCGCATCCCTGAGAGGAAGAGAGATCCCATGGTCTACGAGTTTCGCACCTACACGCTGGCGCCCGGCAAGATGCCGGAATACCTCAAGGCCGCCGAGACGATCGGCCGCCCGGCACGCGGCAACAATTACGGCGTCAACCACGGCTACTGGACCTCGGAGTTCGGCGCCCTGAACCAGATCTGGCATCTGTGGAAGTACGACAGCTACGAGGAGCGCACGCGCCTGCGCAACGAGTTGCAGAAGAACAAGGACTGGACCGAGAAGTACATCCCGATCGTGCGGACCTGCGTGGTCCGTCAGGACCTGCGCCTGATGAACACCGTGGTCGACATCAAGCCGGACGACGGCACCACCGGCAACATCTACGAGCTGCGCATCTATCGCTGCGGCCTGGGGGGTGCGGTGCAGTACGGCAAGGATTTCAAGGAAGTCCAGGCGGCGCGCGAGAAGTACTCGCCGATCTGGGGCGCCTGGACCGGCGAGTTCCCGCAGCCCAACGAGTGGATCCATCTGTGGCGCTACAAGAACCTGCAGGAGCGCTTCGAGGCCCGGGCCGCGGCCATGAAGGATCCGGCGTGGCAGGCCTATCTCGCCAAGGGCCCGGCCAAGCTGCAGGAGATGCATTCAACGCTGCTGCTGCCGACGAACTATTCGCCGCTGAAGTAGAACAAGCGAAACAAACGAAACGACCTCACCCCGGGGAGCGATCCCCGGGGTTTGATGGCTTGGATATTGCGAGGATCTGCGCATGGACACGTTCGACGACAGTCTTGCCTTCGTGAAGTTCGGCGTGGGCCAGCCGGTGACCCGCAAGGAAGATCCGGTCCTCCTGCGCGGTGAGGGTCGCTACACCGACGACATCAATCTGCCGGGCCAGGCCCATGCGGTGATGGTGCGCAGCCGCAACGCGCATGGATTGTTGAAGGGCATCGACACGTCCGAGGCGCGGAGCCTGCCGGGCGTGCTGACGATCCTGACGGCCGCCGATCTCGACGAGGCGGGCTTCGGCCCGCTGATGTGCCCGCTCAACATCCCGCAACGCGACGGAACGCCGATGAAGACGCCGCCGCGCTGGTCGCTGGCGAAGGACAAGGTGCGCTTCGTGGGCGAAGTCGTGGCGATGGTGGTGGCAGAGACGGCCGTGCAGGCCAAGGACGCGGCGGAAGCCGTCCTGCTCGACATCGAGGAACTGCCGGCCGTGACCAGCCCCGAGGCGGCGCTGGCCGAAGGTGCGCCGCAGATTCACGAAGGTGCGCCGGGCAATCTCGTGCTCGATTTCCATTTCGGCAATGCCGAGGCCGTTGCCAGGGGCTTCGCCGAAGCCGCGCACGTCACGCGGCTCGAGATCGATTCCCAGCGCATCGTCGTCAACGCCATGGAGCCGCGCTCGGCGATCGGCTCCTACGATACGGCAAAGGATCGCTGGGTGCTGAACGTCGGCTGCCAGGGCGTGTTCGGCCTGCGCGGCGGGCTGGCCAAGGACGTGCTGAAGGTCACGCCCGACAAGCTGCATGTGCTGACCGGCAATGTCGGCGGTTCGTTCGGCATGAAGGCGCCGCCCTATCCGGAATACGCGCCGCTGCTGCTGGCAGCCAGGAAGCTCGGCCGGCCGGTGAAATGGACCGACGAGCGGTCCGAGAGCTTCCTGTCGGATCATCATGGCCGCGATCACGAGCGCGTCGCCGAGCTGGCGCTCGACAAGGACGGCAAGTTCCTCGCGGTACGGCTCACCGGCTACGGCAATGCCGGCGCCTACATCTATCCGCCGATGCCCGCCACGACGAATGCGGTGAAGAACCTGATCGACGTCTACCGGACGCCGGCCATGGAGGTGAATTCCAGGATCGTCTTCACCAACTGCACGCCGATCGCGGCCTATCGCGGCGCCGGCCGTCCCGAAGGCAACTATTTCATGGAGCGCCTGATCGACACGGCCGCCCGCGAGATGGGCATCGACGGCATCGAGCTGCGGCGACGCAATCACATCGCGCCGGAGCAGATGCCGTACAAGTCGCCGGCCAACAATCTCTACGATTCGGGCGAGTTCCGCGCGATCCTCGACGAGACGCTGCAGATCTCCGACTGGGACGGCTTCGCGGCCCGCAAGGCGGAGAGTGCGAAGCGCGGCATGCTGCGCGGCCGCGGTGTCGGCAGCTATCTCGAGGTGACGGCGCCGGCCGGCAAGGAGCATGGCGGCATCCGCTTCGAGCCCGATGGCGACGTCACCATGGTGAGCGGCACGCTCGACTACGGCCAGGGCCATGCCTCTTCCTTCGCCCAGGTGCTGACCGGCCTGCTGGGCATTCCCTTCGAACGCTTCAAGCTGCTGCAGGGCGACAGCGACCAGCTCAAGGCCGGCGGCGGCACCGGCGGTTCGCGCTCGGCACTGGTCGGTGCCGAGGCGTTCCTCGAAGCCAGTCGCAAGGTGATCGACCAGGGCAAGCAGATCGCCGCGCATGTGCTCGAAGCGTCGGTGGCCGACATGGAATTCGACAAGGGCCGCTTCAAGATCGCCGGCACCGATCGCAACATCGGCATCCTCGAACTGGCGCAGAAGCTGCGTGACGGTCTCGCGCTGCCGGATGACGTGCCGCAGACGCTCGACGTGGCGCATGTCTCCGACACGCCACCCTCGTCGTTCCCCAACGGCTGCCATGTCTGCGAGGTCGAGATCGATCCCGAGACCGGCACGATCGAGCTGGTGCGCTACTTCATGGTCAACGACTTCGGCACGGTGATCAATCCGCTGCTGGTCGAGGGCCAGGCGCATGGCGGCGTCGTGCAGGGCCTCGGCCAGGCGATCATGGAGCGCACCGTCTATGACGAACAGGGCCAACTCCTCACCGGCTCGTTCACCGACTACGCCCTGCCGCGCGCTCAGGACGCGCCGAGCTTCACCATCCAGAGCCATCCCGTGCCGGCCAAGACCAACACGCTGGGCGTTAAAGGCTGCGGCGAGGCAGGCTGTGCGGGCGCCCTGCCGTCGATCATGAACGCCGTCGTCGATGCGTTGGGTGGAAAGCACATCGACATGCCGGCCACGCCGGAGAAGGTGTGGCGGGCGTTGAGGGGCTGAAGTTCTTTTTTCGCCCTCTCCCCCTTAGGCTCTTTGGGCAAAGGTCCCTCACTCCGTTCGGGATGACAATTTTGTTGGGATTTGCGCAATGCGCCGATCAAACAAACGATGTCATCCCGAACGGAGTGAGGGTGTGGATTCAAGTTTGAAGTGCAACGGTTGAGCAGAAAGTACCTCTGCCGGCGTCTTGAACCCAAGGCATTTGCGCGGGGTGTTGTTGTAGGCGGCGATGCAGGCGAGGAGAGCCTGGTCGTCGAGTGTGT
>CANIEC010000200.1 GCA_947466085.1 Rhodospirillales bacterium | reverse complement strand
GGCCCTCTCGGGCTCCTGCGTGGTGCGCAACCCGTACCGCGAGAAGGTCCTGGCCCAGAAGGGCAAGAACGACGAGGACACCTGGACGGCGATCATGACCGACCAGGGCTCGGTGCGGAACGTCGACTGCCTCGACGACCACGAGAAGGCGGTGTTCAAGACGGCGTTCGAGATCGACCAGCGCTGGCTGGTAGAGCACGCCGCCGACCGCACGCCCTATATCTGCCAGAGCCAGTCGCTGAACATCTTCCTGCCGGCCGACGTGCATAAGCGCGACCTGCACCAGATCCACATGATGGCCTGGAAGCGCGGCGTGAAGAGCCTCTACTACTGCCGCTCCCTCTCCATCCAGCGCGCCGAGAGCGTGGCAGGCGAAGCACTCGCCGCGCCGCTCGGCGACCATGCCCTTACGGCGCCTAGAATCGATGCTCCCTCTTCTCTGCCGCTCGGAACGCCGCCGGGTACTCAGAGCAATGACTACGAAGAATGTCTTAGCTGCCAGTAACCAGCGTTGTCCCCCTGTCGCGTTTCCGGCTTTCGGGATCGCGGCAGGGGTTCTTATTTTCAAGCGACCCCCATTCATTCGCCCGACATATTGGACACGCGCGCCATGTCACTCCTCGACGCCAAGCCGATCTACAAGCCGTTCCATTATCCCTGGGCCTACGATGCCTGGCTGACGCAGCAGCGCATCCACTGGCTGCCCGAGGAAGTGCCGCTGGCCGACGACGTGAAGGACTGGCGCAACAAGCTGACCGACAGCGAGCGCCACCTGCTGACGCAGATCTTCCGCTTCTTCACCCAGGCCGACGTCGAGGTGAACAACTGCTACATGCGGCACTACAGCCGCGTCTTCAAGCCGACCGAAGTGCAGATGATGCTGGCCGCCTTCTCGGCGATGGAGACGGTGCATGTCGCCGCCTACAGCCACCTGCTCGACACGATCGGCATGCCCGAGACCGAGTACTCCGTCTTCCTCACCGTCAAGGAGATGAAGGACAAGTACGACTACATGCAGGGCTTCAACGTCGATTCGAAGGCCGACATCGCCAAGACGCTGGCCGTGTTCGGCGCCTTCACCGAGGGCCTGCAGCTGTTCGCCAGCTTCGCGATGCTGATGAACTTCCCGCGCTTCAACAAGATGAAGGGCATGGGCCAGATCGTGACCTGGTCGGTGCGCGACGAGACGCTGCACTGCAACTCGATGGTCAAGCTGTTCCGCACTTTCATCCAGGAGAACCCGGAGATCTGGACCGAGGAGCTGCAGCGCGAGATCTATGTCGCCTGCTCGACCATCGTCGACCACGAGGACGCCTTCATCGATCTCGCCTTCGAGCTGGGCGGCATCGAGGGCATGACCGCCGTCGACGTGAAGCGCTACATCCGCTACATCGCCGACCGCCGACTGACCCAGCTCAGCCTGCAGCCCATCTACCGCGCGGACGCCAAGAACCCGCTGCCGTGGATGGACCAGATGCTGAACGCCATCGAGCACACCAACTTCTTCGAGAACCGCTCGACCGAATACTCCAAGGCCTCGACGCGCGGCACCTGGGAAGAGGCGTTCGGCTGACGGCTGCTGGCGCGCATTAATCCGGGACGGACACCTCCCAGTTCCGGCCGCCATAGTAGAATCGAAGAATCGTCACCTCTGTTGGGGAGACGGTAAAGGCGATCGCGATTCGCCGTTCGAAGCCCACCACCCGCAAGCCGGGACGCAGGTCATCGCGCCTCTGACCCCGTTCGCTGCCGATCTCGAAGCCGGTACAATAGGACATCAGGCGCTCGATGTAGTTCAGCGCCAATTCGGCACCCGCTCGTTCCGTGATCCAGTCGCCGAGCCTGGTGAGATCGTCCCGGGCCTCCGGCGCGAAAGTCACGATACGACGCTTCAACGACGGGCCTTGCGCTTCGGGGCGTAGCGCGCACGCACTTCTGAAAGAACAGACTTGCTCGAGAGCTTGCGCTCCGGGTTCGCCGCCATCGCGTCATAGACGGGGACCACTTCTTCTCGTAGCCATCGTTCGACGGCGGCGTCGCGCTCCTGCAGCGCGCGGAGACCGGCCCGGATGACTTCGGAGCTGGAGGCATAGGCGCCCGATTCGACCTTCGAGTCGATATAGGCTGCCTGTTCGATCGGAAGGCTGAACGTACGCTTCGAAACCCTGCTCATCTTCTCTCGCCGGTATGACTTGATCACACCATCCTTCCAAACACTGCCAGGAGCGTCAACTTATTGAGGGCATTGCTCCCTTCCGCCCCGACATGAGACCGATGTAGGCTTCCTCCGCTGAGCGTCCAGTTGCGTTGCGTGCGTGCGTCGTAATGAAACTGTGGAGGCAGCAATCATGAAAATTCGTCGTCGTTCCCTGGCGCACCTCGCCATCGGTGCCGCCGCGTTGCCGTTCGTGCCCGGCCTGGCGCAGGCGCAGGCCTATCCGTCCCGGCCCGCCCGCATCGTCGTCGGCTTTCCCGCCGGCGGCGCGACCGACATCCAGGGACGCCTGATGGCGGAATGGTTGACCGAGCGTCTCGGGCAGCAGTTCATCGTCGAGAACAAGCCCGGCGCCAGCGGCAACATCGGCACCGAGACCGTCGCCAAGGCGGCGCCCGACGGCTACACGCTGCTGCAGGTCGTGACGCCGCATGCGATCAATCCCGCGCTCTACTCCAACCTCGGCTTCGACTTCATGCGCGACATCGTGCCGGTCATCTATTCCGCGCGGCTGGCCTATCTTGTCGTGGTGAACCCGTCGGTGCCGGCGAAGACGCTGCCCGAGTTCATCGCCTACGCCAAGGCCAACCCGGGCAAGATCAACTACGGATCGGCCGGACAGGGCACGCCCCAGAACATCACCTGCGAGCTCTTCAAGATGATGACCGGCGTGAACCTGGTACACGTCCCGTACAAGGGCGGTGCGCCGGCGGTCGCCGATCTGATCAGCGGCCACGTGCAGGTCGTCTTCGCGCCGCTGTCGGAGTCGATCCAGCAGGTCAAGGCCGGGAAGCTGCGCGCGCTGGCGGTGACGACCTCAGCGCGTCTCGCCGTGCTGCCGGACGTTCCGACGGTGGCGGAGTTCGTGCCGGGCTACGAGGCCAGCGGCTTTGCCGGCATCGGCGTGCCCAGGGGCACGCCGGTGGAGATCATCAATCTTCTGAACAAGGAACTGAACGCCGGCCTCGCCAGCGACAAGATCAGGACCCGCATCGTCGAACTGGGCGGCACGGTGATGGGCGGCACGCCGGCCGAGTTCGCCAAGGTCCTCGGCGAGGCCACCGAGAAGTGGGCGAAGGTGATCAAGGCCGCCGGCATCAAGGCCGAGTAGAAACGCTCAGCCTTCGCCGAAGGTCCGCCTGTAGGTCTTGCTCATCACCTCGTCGAGGCGCGCGCCGGGAACGAAGTCGGACATCTCGTCCGGCCGGGTGAGGCCCGGAAGCTGGCGCGCACAGTCGGACGGTTCGCCGATCACTTGGCGGACCGGATACAGCGCCGACCAGGCGGCAACGCCCTCGTAGTCTTCCTCCTCGTCCGCGACATGCTTGTCGCGGATCTTGCCCGACGCCGTCTCGATCTCCATGCCGATCATGGTCGTCGCCTTGAACTCCTGCTTGTTCGGCTGGCGAATGAGCCTGGAGCGGCCGGGATAGATGCGGTCGATGAAGCGGTCCATCAGCTTCAGCTTCTCTTCCGGGTCGTCGATCACATGCGCCTTCCCGAAGGCCATGACGGCGCGATAGTTGACCGAGTGATGGAAGCCGGAGCGCGCCATCACCAGCGAATCGAGATGGGTGACGGTGAGGCAGACGTCGACGCCTTCCTTCTGGCTGCGGATCATGCGGCTGGCCGAGGAGCCGTGCCAGTAGAGGTGGCTGCCCTCGCGCCAGAAGGAGGTCGGCGTGCAATAGGGACGGCCGTCGATCACGTAGGCGATGTGGCAGACCAGCGCCGCATCCAGGATCGCGTGGATGGTTTCCTTGTCGTAGCGGCCGCGCTCATGGACGCGCTTCACCTTGTTCACGTTGGTGACGGGATAGCTGTCGGGCGGCGTGACTGAATCGGGAGGGCTCATGGCTTGACCTTTGGCGCACCGGAAAAGGGGTTGCTTGCTGGCCGACCATCGTCGCGATACGGATCAGGTGAAAGAGCCAGTTTGTCCGAAAGTGACTGGACCAGTTTTGAAGCCGCGTTCGACCTCCCGCACCCGCCGCGTCCCGCCGCTCAGCCTCGCGCTCGATCCCTCGTCGCCCGAGCCGCTGCACCGGCAGATCGGCGAGCAGATGCGGCGCGCCATCCTCGAGGGGCGGCTCGAACCCGGCGCGCGACTGCCCTCGTCGCGCCAGATGGCCCAGGATCTCGACTGCGCGCGCGGCACGGTCGTGCTGGCCTTCGACCAACTGGTCGCCGAGGGCTATGTGGTGAGCCAGGCCGGCTCGGCCATGTCGGTCGCGGCCAACCTGCCCGACGAGATGCTGACCGTGCCGCGAACCGGCACGCCGACGCAGGGCAGGTCCGTTGGCAGGCCCGCCGTCGCGCGCCGGACGCGGGCGCTGCTGGCCGAGGTCTCGCCGCCCCCTCCCGCCGGACCTCCTTTGGCCTTTCCCACCGGCCAGCCGGACCGCGAGGCCTTTCCCTTCGCGCTTTGGGCCAAGCTGCTGGAACGCGAGTGGCGCCGGCCCGGCAGCGAGGCGGCCAGTGCCGTCCATCCGTTCGGCCATGCGGGCCTGCGTGAGGCGATCGCGACCTATCTCGGCGTGGCGCGCGGCTTCACCTGCGATCCGGCCGAGGTCGTGGTCACGACGGGAATCCGTCACGGCCTCTCCCTGTTCGCGCAGGTCGTGCTCGATGCCGGCGACATGGCCTGGATCGAGGAGCCGGGCTTCGTCGGTGTGCGCGAGGCGCTGGCGACTTCAGGCGTCGACGCCGTGCCCGTTGCCATCGACGAGTCGGGCTTCTCGCCCGAGGCGGCGCTGGCGTTGGCGCCCGACGCGCGCCTGGCCGTCGTGGCACCGGCCCATCACTTTCCGCTGGGCACCGTACTCGGCCTTCAGCGCCGGCTCGAGCTGCTGAGCTGGGCCGAACGAGCCAAGGGCTGGATCGCCGAGGACGATTTCGACGGCGAGTATCGCTACAGCGGCCGTCCGCTGGCGCCGCTGCGCACCCTCGATCGCTCCGGCCGCGTCGCCTATTTCAGCAGCTTCTCCAAGCTGCTCTTCCCCGCGCTGCGGCTGAGCTTCCTCGTCCTGCCGGCCTCGCTGGTCGAGGCCACGGAGCGGATCATGGACCGCGTCTCGGTGCGGGCGCCGCTGCTGGGCCAGGGCGCACTGGCGCGATTCATCGCCGAGGGCCATTTCGCCACCCATCTGCGCCGCACACGCCAGCTCTATGCCGGCCGCCGCGAGGCGCTGCTTCAGGCGGCCACGCGCCGTCTCGATGGCCTGCTCGCCATTGCCCCCGATCCCGGCGGCATGCACGTGATCGCGAGCCCCGTCCCGGAGATTGCGCGACGCTTCGACGACGTCGCCGTGACCGCGGCTGCGGCGGCCAAGGGCCTGACTGTCCAGCCGCTCTCGGTCTGCTACGCCGGCCGCGCACGGCGGCACGGCCTCATCCTGGGCTATGCCGGCACGCCCGAAGCGGAGATCGATCGCGCTCTGGTGAAGCTGCGCGACGTTGTGCTTGGTGCGACGGGCCGTCCGAAGCGCCAAGGGCGGCGGTGAGGATCGTTACCCCGCCCGCGCCGCCTTCGCCGCCTCGAAGGCGGCGAGGCGTTCCGGGAGCTTGCCGAGCGAGGTCGTGGCGGTCGAGGCGGCCGCGGGTATCGGCAGCGTCTCGTAGAAGTGACAGGCCACGCGATGGCCGTTGCCGGCGTCGCGCAGCTCGGGCTGTTCCTGCCGGCAGCGCGGCTGGGCGTGGATGCAGCGCGTGTGGAAGCGGCAGCCCGGCGGCGGGGCGAAGGGGCTGGGCACGTCGCCGGCCAGCAGCACGCGCTCCTTGCGCACGCTGGGATCGGGGCGCGGGATCGCCGACAGCAGCGCCTGCGTGTAGGGGTGCAGCGGCCGGTCGTAGAGATCGCGCTTGTTGGCGATCTCGACCAGCTGGCCGAGATACATCACCGCGACGCGATCGCTGATGTGCTTCACCACCGCGAGGTCGTGGGCGATGAAGAGATAGGACAGGCCGAAGCGCTGCTGCAGGTTCTGCAGCAGGTTCACGATCTGCGCCTGGATCGACACATCGAGAGCGGAGACCGGCTCGTCGCAGATGATGAGGTCGGGATTGACCGCCAGCGCGCGGGCGATGCCGATGCGCTGGCGCTGGCCACCGGAGAACTGGTGCGGATAGCGCCGTGCGTGCTCGGGCAGGAGCCCCACCACGTCGAGCAGGTCCTTCACCCGTGTCGCGCGCTCGGCCTCGGTGTGGAGGTCGTGCACCGCCATCGGCTCGGCCAGGATCTCGCCCACCGTCATGCGCGGGTTGAGCGACGCATAGGGGTCCTGGAAGATGATCTGCATGTGGCGGCGCAGGCGGCGCAGCGCGTGCTTGTCGAGGGTTGCGATCTCCTCGCCCTTGAACCGCACCGAGCCCGCGGTCGGATCCATCAGGCGCAGCACGAGGCGGCCGGTCGTCGACTTGCCGCAGCCCGATTCGCCCACCAGCGCCAGCGTCTCGCCGCGCGCGATCTCGAAGCTCACGCCTTCGACGGCGCGCACCATGCCGATCACCTTGCGGCGGATCAGGCCGCGGCTCACCGGGAAGTGCTTCACCAGCCCGTCGACCTGGAGGACGGGCGTTGCCGTTGCTGTTGCCATGCTCATGCCGCCCTCGCCAGTTCGACGGGCGCCTTCCAGCAGGCCACGCGATGCTCCGGGCCGAGGTCGCGCAGCGGCGGCGGCTCGAGGTGGCAGCGCGAATCGGCGAAGGGGCAGCGCGGCGCGAAGCGGCAGCCCTTGGGCTGGTTGTTGGGGCTCGGCACCGAGCCCTCGATGGTCGACAGCCGCTCGCGGTCGACCTCGATGCGCGGGATCGAGCCCAGCAGGCCGATCGTGTAGGGATGCTGCGGATCGGCGAACAGCGCGTCGACCGGCGCACTCTCGACGATCTTGCCGGCATACATCACCACCACCTCGTCGGCGATTTCGGCGATCACGCCGAGATCGTGGGTGATGATCAGCATCGCCATGCCGAGCCGGCGCTGCAGGTCCTGCAGCAGGTCGAGGATCTGCGCCTGGATGGTGACGTCGAGCGCCGTGGTCGGCTCGTCGGCGATCAGCAGGGCGGGTTCGCACGACAGCGCCATGGCGATCATGACCCTCTGGCGCATGCCGCCCGACAGGAGGTGCGGATAGTCGTCGACCCGCTGTTTCGCCGAGGGGATCCTCACCAGCTCGAGCATTTCGATGGCGCGGGCCTTGGCGGCCTGCGGCGACAGTTGCGTGTGCGCCAGGATCGCCTCGACGATCTGCTGGCCGATCGTATGGACCGGATTGAGCGAGGTCATCGGCTCCTGGAAGATCATCGACATCTTGCCGCCGCGCAGGCGACGGCGTTCGTCGGGCGAGAGGCCGAGCACGTCCCGGCCTTCGAACAGGATCGCATCGGCCGCGACCTGGCCGGGCGGGCTCGCCACCAGGCCCATCACGGAGAGCGAAGTCACGCTCTTGCCGCAGCCGGATTCGCCGACCAGTCCGACGGTGCGGCCGCGGCCGACGGAAAAGTCGATCCCGTCGACCGCGCGGAAGAGGCCGCGGTCGGTGTGGAAGTGGGTGCGGAGACCGCGGACCTCGAGGAGCTTTTCCATCAGAAAGAGTAGTCCAGGCCCTTGTAGAAGGTGTTCTGGTAGAGCATGTGCGGCCGCACGCCCTTCAGCTTCTTGAGACTGGTCGTGTACATCGCGACGTTCATGACCGGCATCCAGAGATGCTCCTCGGTCACCCGCTGCTGGGCCAGCGCATAGTACCTGGCGCGGTCGGCGTCGGTGATCGAGGCCCGGCCCATCTTCAGATACTCATCCGTCTTGGCGTCGTTCCAGTTCATGCGGTTGGGCGCCGGGATGTTCTTGGAATCGAAGTAGAAGTTCAGCAGGTCGCCGGACGAGATGTAGGGGAAGGTCACCGTCCAGAGCTCGAAGTCCTGCTTGCCCATCTCGGCCGGCGCGATGGTCGAGTCGTAGCCCACGATCTTCCAGTCGACGCCGATCTTGCGCATGTAGCCCTGGATCGCCTCGGAGACGCGCGGGAAGTAGGAGACCTGCGTGAACAGGACCCGGGGCGCGAGCTTGACGCCGTCCTTTTCGCGGATGCCGTCGCTGCCCACCTTCCAGCCGGCTTCGTCGAGCAGCTTCTTCGCCCGCTCGACATCCTCCTTGATGATGCTCTTGGTCGAGTCGGCGAAGTCGAGCGCCTTGGGATCGATGAAGGTGTAGGCGGGCTCGGCATTGCCCAGCATGATGCCCTTGACGATGTCGGCGCGGTTGATGGCGATGTTCATCGCCTCGCGCACGCGCTTGTCGGCCACCATGGGACGCGTGGTCTTGTAGCCGTAGTACATCAGCTGGAAGTT
>CANIEC010000199.1 GCA_947466085.1 Rhodospirillales bacterium | reverse complement strand
GGTTCACTTGGTCTTGGCCCCGGTGGTCGCCTCTGCGGCACCCTCCGCGCCGAAATCGCCGCCCAGCGCCATCTCCTCCTGCGCCTTCGACAGGCGCGGGTAGTAGTGGCGGAAGGCGCCACGGATCTCGTCGAACGGGATGTCGGCGAACACCCCGCGATAGGCGAGATATTCCATGTGCCGGCGGCCGCCGAGGTCGAACGGGTGATAGATCGAATCACCGACGGCGTCCCAGTCGAGCGGCTTCAGACCGAATTTGTCGGTGAGTTCGCGGTTGAAGGCCGGCGTCGCCTTGACCCAGCGCCCGCCCAGCCAGACGTCGGTGTAGCCGTGGTAGTAGAAGACGTCGCTGCCCATCAGCTCGGACAGCCGGCGGGTCGTCATATGGTTGCGCACGTCGGCATAGCCCAGCCGGGCCGGAATGCCGACGGCACGGCAGACCGCGGCCATGACGCCCGCCTTGTTCACGCAGTAGCCGTGCCCGGCCGCCACGGTCGTGCTGGCGCGATAGGCCTCGCGCTTCATCGGCGTGTTGTAGGGATCGTAGCGCAGCTCGTCGCGCACGGCGTAGTACAGGCGCAGCGCCTTCTCCCGGTCACTGCCGTCGCCGGCCACGCGCCTTGCATAGGCCACGATTATCGGGTGTTGTGAATCGATCAGGTCGCCTGGGGCCCTATAGGCCTCGAAGCTGGCATCGTCACGAACGACGTCGTCGGCCGGGGTCTTGAAGGATTCGTAATCCATGTGCGGCGTTTTCTTTAAGGCAAGAGGCGGGAAAGTCCATGAGCGACGGCGCGCAATTCACCCATGCGCATATGGTGCGCTTCGAGCGGCACCTTCCCGGCCCGCCCGCGCAGGCGTGGAGTTTCCTGACCGACCCCGGCCGCCTGCCCGGCTGGTACGGCGAGGGCAGCATCGAGCCAAGGGTGGGCGGCGCCGTCTCGCTGATGGGCGGCCACATTCGCGGGGTGGTGACGCAATGGCAGCCGCCGGGCCGGCTTGCATACACATGGAACGTGTACAATCCGGGTGACGCGACCTCGCCCTACCCCGAATCGTACGTCATCCTCACGTTGGCAGCCTCCGTCGAGGGGACCCTGCTGACGCTCGAGCACCTCCCGGTCCTGGAATCGTTCGTGAAGCTGAACGCCATGGGCTGGCACACCTTCATCGACATGGTCGACGCCGCGGTCCGCGGCGAGCCGGTGCAGGGCCGCGACCACTACATGGCGCAGAACGCCAGGCAGTACGGCGTCGACCTGAGCAATCCGCTGAGGTGATCACCCCTCCCTTCGTCCTCTCCGCCGCGCAGCGGAGGAGAGGAAGGGGCCCATCGCGAAGCGATGGGTAGGTGAGGTGGTGGCCGATCCAACAAGGCTGAGTGTGTCGAGGGCATGAGGCGTGACACCTCACCCTCCCCGCGCTCATGCGCGGGTCCCCTCCCTCTCCCCACGCTGCGCGCGCGGAGAGGGCATCTAGAGCGACGGCGGTGCGTCGGCGTCGGACTTGACCAGGAAATGGGCATTGGCCGTGGCGACAGGACGCGACCGGTCCTCCTGCCAGGCTTCGGCGAAGACATTGACCATGCGCCTTCCCTGCTTGGTGACCTTGGCACAGGCGATCACGTCGACTGGCCGCGCCGAGCGCAGATAGTCGACCGTGATGTTGACGATCTTCGGCACCGTCTCGGTCTCGGTCTCCCACAGGAGATGGAAGATCGCCGCCATCTCCAGCATGGCGCCCAGGGTGCCGCCATGGATCGCCGGCAGGAAGGTGTTGCCGATCAGCTGCGGGTGAAAGCGCATCCGGGTCAGCAGCTCGCCGGTCGTGTTCTCCGGCGCGATCTGCATCCAGCGCGCGTAGGGGATGGCCTCGGCAAGACGGGCGACGTTGCCCTCCTTGCGCGCTTCGGCGAGGCGTTCGAGAAGCGCGCTCATGGCTTGTCCGCCAGCGGCGGACGGGTCGGCTTGCCCTTGGTGCCCAGCATGAAGGTGCCCGCGGCGGCCGCGATCGGGTCCTTGGCATCGCCGTGATGGGCGAAGGCGCGGGTGAAGGCGACCGAGCGCGTGATGCGATAGCACTCGGCCTCAGCGATCACCGGCTTGCCGGGCTCGGCCGGCCGCACATAGTCGATGCGCAGGTCGAGCGTCGCGAAGGGCTCCGGCGCCTTGAGCATGGTGGCCACCGACATGCCGCAGCAGCCGTCAAGCATGGCGGTGAGCGGACCGCCCGCCAGCACGCCGGTCTCGGGATTGCCGACCAGCTCCTCCCGCCAGTCGAGTTGCATCGAGGCGAAGCCGCGCGAGGCGCCGATCACCTTAAGGCCCAGCGCCTTGTTGTGCGGGATGTTGTCGGAAAACCATTGCTGGAAAACCGCGATGCGCGGGTCCTTTTCCATCTAAAGCCCCATCTGGCGGGCGGCGAGATCCTTCATGATCTCGGTCGAGCCGCCGCCGATCGACATGACCTTGGTCTCGCGATAGATGCGCTCGACCTTGGCGCCGCGCAGGTAACCGGCGCCGCCGAAGACCTGCATCGCCTCGTTGGCGCAGAATTCCATGGTCGAGGTCGCGAGGTTCTTCAGCATGCAGATCTCGGCGACCGGTTTCTCGCCCTGCCCGACCCGATACGCCAGCAACTCGAGCGTCGACTTGGCGGCATTGATGCGCATCGCCATGTCGACCAGCCGGTGGCGCACCACCTGGTTGGCGATCAGCGGCTTGCCGAAGGTGTGGCGCTCGCGGGCGTAGGCGATCGCCTCGTCGAGGCAGACCCTGGCGTAGCCGCAGGCGCCGGCCGCCATGCCCAGCCGTTCGGAGTTGAAATTGAGCATGATGCCGATGAAGCCGCGATTCTCCTCGCCGATCAGGTTTTCGACCGGCACTTTCACATTGTCGAAGAAGAGCTGTGCCGTGTCGGAGGCCCACCAGCCCATCTTCTTCAGCTTGGTGCGCGCAAAGCCCTCCCGGTCGCGCTCGATCAGCAGCAGGGAAACCCCGCCCGCCCCCGGTCCGCCGGTGCGGACCGCGACCGTGTAATAGTCGGCGCGCATGCCCGAGGTGATGAACATCTTGGAGCCGTTCACCACATAGTGGTCGCCCTCGCGCCGCGCCGTCGTTTTGAGGTTGGCGACGTCTGAGCCGCCGCTGGGCTCGGTGATGGCGAGCGCGCTGATCTTCTCGCCGGCCAGGACCTCCGGCAGCACCTTGCGCTTCATCCATTCCGGCCCGAGTGCCGCGATCGGCGGCGAACCGATCGTGTGGCTGTTCAGGCTGGCGTTGAGGCCGCCGCTGCCGTGGCGCGCCATCTCCTCGGCCTTGACGATACCGAAGAAGGGGTCGGTGGGGACGCCGCCATATTCCTCGGGGAAACCGAGTTGCAAGAGGCCCGCGGCCGAGGCCTTGCGGTAGAGTTCGCGCGGGAATTCCTCGGCCTCGTCCCACTGGTCGACATGGGGCATGAGTTCGCGCTCGACGAAGCGCCGGACGGTGCTCCGGAACGCCTCATGCTCCTCGGTGTAGAACGGCGATGGCGGCCTCCCCGACGGGATGGCCTGCTCGGCGAGCGACATGGGTTTCTCCGGTGACGGCGCTTGATCGATGCACAGTATAACGCGCCGGGCGAAAATCCATTGACTCTCCGCAGCCCTGCCATGTCTTATGATTCACGTTAAACGCGAAGCCACCAAACGGCCGGTTTACAGGGTTAGGGAATGCTCGACTTCATCCAGCAGCTGGTGAGCGGTATCGCTCTCGGCTGTGTCTACGGCCTGATCGCACTGGGCTTCGTCCTCATCTACAAGGCGACGGAAGTCGTCAATTTCGCCCAGGGCGACCTGATGATGCTGGGCGGGTTCTTCGTCTTCACCTTCATCGGCCTGGTCGGCCTCGACTACTGGCTGGGCTTCCTGTTCGCGGTCTGCGCCATGGCAGTGTTCGGCATGGCGACCGAGCGGGTCCTGATCCGACCGATCCTGGGCTATCCGCAATTCTCCATCGTGATGGCGACGATCGGCCTGGGCTACTTCCTGCGCTCCGTCGCGGGCATGATCTGGGGCACCGACGACCTGAAGATCGAGACCCCCTTCTCGACCGGCGTCCTGAAGCTCGGCGACCTGGTGATCGCGCACGACAAGCTGTCGGTGATCGTGGCCACCGTGATCCTGTGCGCGGTGCTCTACGCCTTCTTCAACTACACGCGGATGGGCACCGCCATGCGCGCCACCTCGGAGAACATGCTGGCCGCCTATTACATGGGCATTCCGGTCAAGCGCGTCGTCTCGCTGATCTGGGCGATCAGCGCCGCGGTGGCGGCGACCGCCGGCGTGCTGCTGGCGCCGATCACCTTCATCCATTCCAATGTCGGCCTCGCACTCGGACTGAAGGCTTTCCCGGCGGCAGTGCTGGGCGGCTTCGGCTCGATTCCCGGCGCGGTCATCGGCGGCCTGATCATCGGCGTCATCGAGACCCTGGCCGGCTTCTACCTGCCGCAGGGCTGGAAGGACGTCGCCCCCTACGTCGTGCTGCTGATCGTCCTGCTGGTCCGGCCGCATGGGCTGTTCGGCCCCAGCATGCGCAAGAAGGTCTGAGCCCATGCGTTTCGTCTTCAAGACAGACTACGACCAGGACATCCGGCTCCTGAAGCACAGCGGCTACTGGTGGTCCTACGGCGCGCTGCTGGCGGTGCTGATCGCCTTCCCCTATCTGGTCGGCAGCTACCTGCAGAGCCAGATCGTCTTCGTGTTCATCTACGCCATCGTCGGCGTGGCGCTGATCATCCTCACCGGCTTCACCGGCCAGGCCTCGCTGGGCCATGCAGCCTTCCTGGCGATCGGCGCCTATACGGCCGGCTTCCTGCAGAGCCAGGGCATATCCTTCATCGTCTATTTCCCGGCTGCGGCGATCATCACCGGCGCGGTCGGGGCGATGGTCGGGTTCCCGGCGCTGCGCCTCAGCGGCATCTACCTGGTGATCGCCACCATCGCTTTCGCCTTCATCGTCGAGGAGATCCTGGCGCGCTGGGAGTCGGTGACGCACGGCAACGAGGGCATGCGGGTCCGCACGATCGACTTCCTCGGCCAGCCGATACCGCGCGACGGCGACGCCTTCTACTTCCTCTGCCTGCTGGTGCTGGCGGGATCGATCCTGCTGGCGCTGAACCTGTTGCGCTCGCCCACCGGACGCGCCTTCATCGCCATCCGCGACTCCGAGACGGCGGCCAAGAGCATGGGCATCGACCTCGCCGGCTACAAGGTGAAGTCCTTCGCCATCAGCGCCGCCCTCACCGGCATGGCGGGCGTGCTGTTCGCCCACAAGATGTCCTTCATCTCGCCCGAGATGTTCACCCTCCTGCTGTCGATCGAATTCATCATGGTGATCATCATCGGCGGCGCCTTCGGGGTGCATGGCGCGGTGCTGGGCGCAATCTTCATCGTCATGGTCGATCCCTTCCTGACGGCCCTGAAGGACGACGTGCCGGTGCTGGGCGCCAGCCTCGCCACGACGCTCGGCATGGCGCCCGACGCCGCGGGCAAGCTGCGCGACACCATGTCGGCGATCGGCTCGGCCGCCGGCCTCAAGGGCGCGATCTACGGCCTCATCATCATGATGTTCATCCTGTTCGAGCCCTACGGTCTCTACGGCCGCTGGCTCAAGGTGAAGCTCTTCTTCCAGCTCTTCCCGCTCTACAAGAAGGCCACCTTCAAGCGACAGAAGACCTACGTGAAGTCGGAGCGCAACCGATGAGCTTCTTCACGGTCGACGGAATCTCGCTGCAGTTCGGCGGCCTCAAGGCGGTCGATAGCGTCAGCTTCAGCGTCGAAAAGGGCGAGATCTTCACCATCATCGGCCCCAACGGCGCCGGCAAGACCTCGATCTTCAACCTGATCTCGCGACTCTACGATCCGACCTCGGGCAAGCTGTTCTTCGAGGGCCGCGACATCACCGAGGTGCCGTCGCACCAGATCGCCAAGCTCGGCATCGCCCGCACCTTCCAGAACATCGAGCTGTTCGAGAATGCCTCGATGCTGGCCAATCTGCTGGTCGGACGGCATTGCCACGCCACCACGCAGCTCTGGCAGGAGATCCTGTTCCTGCCTTCGGTGCGCCGCGCCGAGAAGGAACACCGCCGCAAGGTCGAGGAGGTGATCGAGTTCCTCGACCTGCAGGCCTATCGCGACAAGCTGATCGCAGGCCTGCCCTACGGGGTGCGCAAGGTGGTCGAGGTCGCGCGCGCCCTCTGTTCGGAGCCCAAGCTGATCCTGCTGGACGAGCCCTCCTCCGGCCTCAACGTCGAGGAAACGGACGACATGTCGTTCTGGATCCGCGACATCCGCACCGATCTCGGCGTCACGGTGCTGATGGTCGAGCACGACATGACGCTGGTGAACCGCGTGTCCGATCGCGTGCTGGCGCTGAACTACGGCAAGGTGCTGGCCTCCGGCACGCCGGCCGAGGTGCAGGCGCATCCCGACGTCATCGCGGCCTATCTCGGCGCCTGAGAGGAGCGGACATGAGCGACGAACCGATCCTCAAGGTCTCCAACATCGAGAGCTACTACGGCCCGATCATGGCGATCCGCGGCGTGAGCCTCGCCGTGCCGCGCGGCAAGATCATCACCGTCCTGGGCGCCAACGGCGCCGGCAAGACGACCATCCTCAAGACCATTTCCGGCGTGCTCGACCCGCTCAAGGGCACGATCGAGTTCGAGGGCAAGCCGATCCAGCGCATGGATGCCGACAAGATCGTGCGGCTGGGCCTCAGCCACGTGCCCGAAGGCCGCGAGGTCTTCCCCTTCCTCTCGGTCCGCGAGAACCTCGCGATGGGCGCCTTCCTGCGCAAGGACCGCGACGGCGTCGCCCGCGACCTGGAGAAGGTCTTCGTCTATTTCCCGCGCCTGAAAGAGCGCATCGACCAGCCGGCCGGCTCGCTGTCCGGCGGCGAGCAGCAGATGCTGGCGATCAGCCGCGCGCTGATGAACCGCCCGAAGCTGCTGCTGCTCGACGAGCCCTCGCTCGGCCTGTCGCCGCTGCTGGTGAAGGAGATCTTCAGCATCATCCGCCGGGTCAATGCCGAGGAAGGTACGTCGATCCTGCTGGTCGAGCAGAATGCCAAGATGGCTCTGGAGACGGCCCACTACGGCTACGTGCTCGAGGTCGGCCGCGTCGTGATGGACGACACCTGCGAGCGGTTGATGGGCAGCAAGGACATCCAGGAATTCTATCTCGGCGCCAAGGAAGAAGGCGCCCGCGGCGAACGCCGCTGGAAGAAGAAAAAGAACTGGCGCTGACGGGAACGAGGACACCATGCCCACCAAAGCGACGCTGACCGTTGCCGAGACCCTGCCCAAGACCTTTGTGCTCTCCTGCCGGACGCGCGGCGACCGGCCGGCCATGCGCGAGAAGCTCTACGGAATCTGGAACGCCATTTCCTGGACCCAGTGGCTGGAGAAGTCGAAATCCGTCGCCCTGGCGCTGCACGAGATCGGCTTCCGGCCGGGCGACGTCGCCTCGGTGCTGGCCAACACCGTGCCGGAATGGAACTACGCCGACTTCGGCATCCTGTGCGCGGGCGGCGTCTCCTCGGGCATCTACCCCACCGACTCGGCCAAGCAGGTCGAGTATCTGATCAACGACTCGAAGACCTCGGTCCTGTTCGTCGAGGACGACGAGCAGCTCGACAAGGCGCTCGACGTGCGCGAGCGCTGCCCCACCTTGCGCAAGATCGTGGTGTTCGACATGGAGGGCCTGCGCACCTTCGACGACCCCATGGTGGTCTCGCTCGACGAGTTCATGGCATCGGGCCGCAACTACGGCCAGGGCAAGGATGCGCTGTTCGAGGAGCTGGTCGCCTCGCGCACGCCCGACGACCTCGCCATCCTGGTCTACACGTCGGGTACGACCGGACCGCCCAAGGGCGCGATGCACAGCCATCGCAACGTGGTCTACACGATGCAGAACTGCATGCATCCCGAACTGTCGCTGTCCTGGTACGAGGGCGACGAGCGGCTGGCCTTCCTGCCGCTCTGCCATGTCGCCGAGCGCGTCGCCGGCAGCTACTACTCCGTCGCGACCGGCGTCTGCAGCAACTTCGCCGAGAGCCCCGAGACGGTGCCCGACAATATCCGCGAGGTGCAGCCCACCCTGTTCGGCGCGGTGCCGCGCGTCTGGGAGAAGTTCTACGCCGGCATCACGATCGCGCTGAAGGATGCCACGCCGCTGCAGCAATGGGCCTACCGGCGCGCAATCTCGGCCGGCCTCGCCATCGCCGACGCACGGCTGGCACGGCGCGAGCCGACCGCGCTCGAGAAGCTGCGCTTCGAGGCCGCCTACTGGCTGGTGCTGAAGAACATCCGCCGCATGATCGGCCTCGACCGCTGCCGCTGGCTGTTCACCGGTGCAGCACCCATCTCCCCCGAGCTGATCCGCTGGTACATGGCGCTCGGCCTCGACATGTACGAGGTCTACGGCCAGACGGAGAATTGCGGGCTGGCGACGGCAATGCCGGCAAACGGCATCAAGCTCGGGACGGTGGGAAAGTCCGTGCCCTACGGCCAGGTCGCGATCTCGCCGGTCGGCGAGATACTGATCAAGGGCGACATGGTGTTCATGGGCTACCTGAACCAGCCCGAGAAGACCGCCGAGACGG
>CANIEC010000198.1 GCA_947466085.1 Rhodospirillales bacterium | reverse complement strand
CCAAGCCGGCTCCGGCACCTGCCGCCGCCCCGGCGCCCGTCGCAGCCGCTGCGCCGTCGGGCGCCAATCTCGCCGCCTCCGGTCCTGCCGCGCGCAAGCTCGCCGAGGAGAAGGGCGTGCCTGCCGCCGCCATCCAGCCGACCGGCAAGGACGGCCGTGCCACCAAGGAAGACGTGCTGGCGGCGATCTCGTCGATCTCCTCTGCCCCGGCGCCTGCCGCGAAGCCCGCCGTGCCGGCAGGCCCGCGCTCGAAGGCCGACCGCGAGGAGCGGGTGAAGATGACGCGCCTGCGGCGCACCATCGCCAACCGCCTCAAGGAGGCGCAGAATACCGCCGCCATGCTCACCACCTTCAACGAGGTGGACATGACCGCGGTCATGGCCCTGCGCGAGCGGCTGAAGGACGATTTCGAGAAGAAGCACGGCGCGCGGCTGGGCTTCATGTCGTTCTTCGTGAAGGCCTGCATCGCGGGGCTCAAGGAGCTGCCGGCGGTCAATGCCGAGATCGAGGGCGAGGAGATCGTCTACAAGAACTACTACGACATCGGTGTCGCCGTTGGCTCGCCGCAGGGGCTGGTCGTGCCGGTGTTGCGCGACGCCGACGCGCTGGACTTCGCGGGCATCGAGAAGGGCATCGGCGATCTCGGCCGCAAGGCGCGGGACGGCAAGCTGTCGATCGCCGACCTGACGGGGGGCACCTTCACCATCTCCAACGGCGGCGTCTACGGCTCGCTGATGTCGACGCCGATCCTCAATCCGCCGCAGTCGGCCATCCTCGGCATGCACAAGATCCAGCAGCGGCCGATGGTGGTCGGCGGCGAGATCAAGGCACGGCCGATGATGTATCTCGCCTTGTCCTACGACCATCGCATCATCGACGGCCGCGAGGCCGTGCTGTTCCTGGTCAAGGTCAAGGAATGCATCGAGGATCCCGAGCGCCTGCTGCTCGGCGTCTAGTTACAGCAACCCTGTCATCCCGAGCGTAGCGAGGGACCTTTCGCAGGTCCGACCAAGGGTCCCTCGCTGCGCTCGGGATGACACCGATTTCTCGACAATCACGGTGCGCTCATGGCAAACGAATCCTTCGATCTGGTCGTGATCGGCGCCGGCCCCGGCGGTTACGTCGCCGCGATCCGCGCGTCACAGCTCGGCCTGAAGGTTGCCGTGGTTGAAAAGCGCGCGACGCTCGGCGGCACCTGCCTCAACGTCGGCTGCATTCCCTCCAAGGCGCTGCTGCAGTCCTCGCACCTGTTCGAGGAAGCGGGCCACGATCTCGCCGTGCATGGCGTCGTCGTGGCGGCCCCGAAGCTGGATTTCGCCCAGCTCATGAAGCGCAAGAACGAGGTCGTCGAAGCCACGACCAAGGGCGTCGCCTTCCTGTTCAAGAAGAACAAGATCGCCTCGTACACCGGCGCGGGCCGCATCGAGGCCCCCGGCTCCGTCGCGGTGCTCGGCGACGATGGTGCGGTCAAGGAAACGCTTGCGGCCAAGAACATTCTGATCGCCAGCGGCTCGGAAGTGACGCCACTGCCCGGCGTCACAATCGACGAGAAGAAGATCGTCTCCTCGACCGGCGCGCTGGATCTCACGGAAGTGCCCAAGCGACTGGTCGTGGTCGGCGCCGGCATCATCGGGCTCGAACTGGGCTCGGTGTGGCGTCGCCTCGGCGCCGAGGTGACGGTGGTCGAATTCCTCGACCGCATCACGCCCGGCGTCGACGACGAGGTCACCAAGTTCCTCCAGCGCACGCTCGCGAAGCAGGGCCTCAAGTTCAAGCTGGGCGCCAAGGTCACCAATGCCGAGACGACCGACGCCGGCGTTAGGCTCACGGTCGAGCCTGCGAAGGGCGGCGAGGCAGAAACGCTCGAAGCCGACGTGGTGCTGGTCTCGATCGGCCGCCGGCCCTATGTCGCGGGCCTTGGCCTCGACAAGGCCGGCGTCAAGATGACCGAGCGCGGCCGCATTGCCGTCGACGGTCATTTCCAGACCTCGGTGCCGGGTATCTATGCGATCGGCGACGTGATCGACGGGCCGATGCTCGCGCACAAGGCGAGCGAGGACGGTGTCGCCTGCGTCGAGACCCTCGCGGGCCAGAAGGGCCACGTGAACTGGGATCTCGTGCCCTCGATCATCTACACCCAGCCCGAGGTGGCGTGGGTCGGCAAGACCGAGGAACAACTGAAAGCGGCCGGCGTTGCCTACAAGGTCGGCAAGTATCCGTTCACCGCCGATCCGCGCAGCCGCGCAAACGGCGCCACGGAGGGTTTCGTGAAGGTCCTGGCCGACAAGGCGAGCGACAAGGTGCTGGGCGTCCACATCTTCGGTGCCGAGGCCGGCACGATGATCGCGGAGGCCGCGATGGCGATGGAGTTCTCCGCCTCGGCCGAGGATATCGGCCGCGTCTGTCATGCCCACCCCACGGTCAACGAGGCGCTCAAGGAAGCCGCGCTCGCTGCCTGGGACAAGCCCATCCACCTCTAGGCCCGTCATGCGCCAGACCCTGATGGCGCTTGCGATCGCCGGCTGCCTCGTGATGTCGGTGGTGGGCGGGTTCATTCCGATCCTGCAGGGCTGGATCTTCTTCGTGCTTGCGCTTTACCTGCTTGCGACGGAGTTCGAGACCGGCCGCCGATGGGTGACGTCGGCTCGCCGCCGGTGGCCCAAGCTCGACGAGTGGATCGTGAAGGCGCGGGACCACAAATGGGCGCCGCGCCATCTCAAGAAGTTCGAAGATCACACCGACCCGACGAAGTGATCAGCAGAGCCACTGGACAAAAATTCCCGTCGTCCTGAGCGGAGCCGCCCGCAGGGTGGCGCAGTCGAAGGACCTCTTTTCGGACGCACAGTGTGTCGAAACGAAAAGAGGTCCTTCGACTACGCGCCGTTGGCGCTCCGCTCAGGACGACGGATTTTGTTTCGCGTTCGTCCGACTCAGCTCTTCCCTTCGAAGCTGCGATAGACCGCCTCCGCGATCGGCAGCAGCTCTTCGCGGGTAGCCGTGGCGGTCACGGCAAAGCCGAAGCCCTGGTCGATCCAGGCGAAGGTCGCGGCCTCGCCTTCCTTCTGGAAGCGGAAGGCCGTCTCTTTACCTTCGGTCGCGCGCACGTAGATGGTGAGCCGCCGGCCGCTCGCATCGTCGTACATGAGCTGGGCCGCCGCGCCGTTGCCGCCGGGCAGCAGGCGGCCGCCCATCAACTTGTAGCCGAAGGGCGAGAGATCGGGCGCGGCCAGCTTGCGGCCGAGCCGCTTGGAGAGCCACTGCAGCAGGTGCGCTTCCTGCTGCACGCCGACCTCGACCGGATGGGCGACCTCGACCACGAAGGTCCGATACGCCGCGTGCGCGCCCTGCGCCACGCTGGCGGTCGGCGCGGGCGCCAGCGGGGTGGGCGCGATCGCGTTGGCGAACCAGCCGGCCGTCGCGCCGGCCACGAAGAGGGCGACCGCGGCGGCGGCGCGGGCCCAGCTGTGGGCCCGGAAGCCGCGTCGCGCGTCGCGCAGGTTGGAGATGCGGAGGCGCGCGGGAACGGGCTCGGCGAACTTGGCGTCGAGGCGGCTGCGCAGGATGGCCCGCTGGCGGCGCTCGGCGGCGATGCGCTCGGCGAGTTCGGGATGCGCGGCCAGATGCGCGTCCACGGCGGCGCGGCGATCTCCCTCCAGCCGGTCGTCGATGAAGGCCTGCAGTTCGTTTTCGCCGATTGGGAAATCCTTGGCGGTCATTTCACTCTCCGCAGGAGCGTGGCACGCCCCGTCTCCAGCAGCCCGCGCAGCCGCTGCCGGCCGCGCGACAGCCGCGACATCACCGTGCCGATCGGCACGCCCATGACCTTCGCCGCATCGTCGTAGGAAAGATCCTCGACGCCGACCAGCAGCAGCAGCGACTTCTGCTCCTCCGGCAACTGGTCGAGCGCCGCCAGGATGTCCTGCACCTCGCCGCCGCTTTCCTGCGGCGCGGCACTCGACGGCGTCGTCGACTCGTCGAGCTCGACATGCGGTCCGCGCCGCCGGTCCTGGCGCAGCGCCGAGACATGGAGATTGCGCTGGATGGTGAAGAGCCAGGCCCTGAGATCGCCATCGCTCCGGCGCAGCGCCCAGCGCGACAGCGCACGCTCCAGCGTGTCCTGCACCAGGTCGTCGGCCGCATCGTGGTCGCGTAGCAGCGCGTAGGCGTAGCGCCGCAACGCCGGGATCAGCGGTTCGAGCAGGGCTTCCGCATCGGCCATCGGATCACTCTACAGGAGGAGGGCGCCGGCCGGACCGGGACCGGCCCCATGCCACCGGTGCTGAGGGCGGCGTTACTTGGCGACGTGCCAGGCGCCGTTCAGGAAGCCGTCGCCCGTCTTGTCGCCGGCCTTGGTGTCCTTGGCGAAGGCGTAGAGCGGCTTGCCCTTGTAGGCCCACTGCTTCAGCCCGTCGTCGCGGGTGATGATCGTCCAGTCGCCCGAGGCCTTGGCGCCGTCGGCAACGAGGGCCGGCGGCCAGTTCGTGGCGCACGGCCCGTTGCACACCGACTTGCCCGGCGTGGCGTCCTTGTCGAACGTATAGAGCGTCATGCCGCTGGCGGTGACGAACATGCCGTCCTTCATCGCGGGCGGCGTCGCCGAGGAGGGATCGGCGGCGAAAGCGGTGCCGGCGGCGAGAAGCGCCAGTGCGGCGGCGGTGGCGAGGATCGACTTCAGCATTCTCTGACTCCCATGCAGCTGTTGGTCTGCAGGGGAGAGACGCCGGGGACGGCCCGATTATTCCGGGCGGAGTTCTTTTTTTCCGTCTGTGGCCCGGGCGGCGCGCTCAGCCGTTGCCGGTGACGCGGATCACGAGGTTGACCAGCCAGCCGACCGGCTCACTGAGGACCCAGCCGATGACGTTGAGGTCGATGCCGAGCTGGTTGCCGATCAGCGGCAGGAGGAAGATCAGCCCAAGCAGGATCGGCAGCCCGAAGGGCTCGAGCCGCGCCAGCGGCAGCGCCAGGCTGTCCGGCAGCAGGCCGACGGCGACGCGCCCGCCGTCCAGAGGCGGCAGCGGGATCATGTTGAACACCGCGAGCAGGACGTTGATCAGAATCGCATTCTCGATGTTCTGGATCGACCAGCGCGCGGCGTCCGGCGGCAGCAGGATGGCGAGATGCGCCAGCAGGCCCGCCGCCAGGGCCATCAGGACGTTCGTGGCGGGGCCCGCGGCGGCGACCCACACCATGTCCCGCTTGGGATTGTTCAGCGCCCGGAAATTCACCGGCACCGGCTTGGCGTAGCCGAACAGGAAGGGCGCGCGCAGGAAGATCAGCAGGCCCGGCAGCAGGATCGTGCCGACCAGGTCGATGTGCTTGAACGGGTTGAGGGTCACGCGACCGAGTTGCCAGGCGGTCTTGTCGCCGAAGCGCAGGGCGACGAACCCGTGCGCGGCCTCGTGCAGCGTGATCGCGAGGAGGGCCGGGATCACCCAGGTGGAGATGGTGTAGATCGTCTCGCTCACGGGCAATCCACCTGTTGTCTCTGCGTTTGCTTGGGTTACGGTCCGGTCGATGATCGCAAGGCTGATGATCCTGCTGGCCCTACTGGCCGCAACGCCCGCGTTGGCCCAGCAGAACGTCCGCGTTCCCGTAGAGCAAGGGGGGCGAACGGTCCAGCTGTCGGTGCAGCTCTTCCGTCCGGCCCAGGCGACGGCGGCGGTTCCCGCGGTCGCGCTGTTCCACGGCTGCGGCGGACCGGGACAGAACACGGCGCGCATGGCGGGGCTGCTCGCCTCCTGGGGTTATGCCGCGCTGGTGGTCGACAGTTTCTCGGCGCGCGGCCTCAAGGATGTCTGCGGCCGCAACTGGCCGACACAGGCCGCCGCCGAGGCGCGGGCCGGCGACATCGATGCGACGCTCGCCTGGCTTTCGACGCAGCCCGGCATCGATCCGCAGCGGCTGGCCTATATGGGCTATTCCTACGGCGGCGGCGTGGCGATGCTGCGGGCACTCTCGGGCCGCCCCGAGAACCCGACACCGGCCGCTGCCCGCGCGGTCGTGCTGGTCTATCCCGATTGCGCGCTGGCCGATGCGCTGGGGCCGCGCCTCGCGGTGCGCCAGCCCACCTTCTTCGCCATGGGCGCGCTCGACGACTGGACGCCGGTCTCGCAGTGCCGGGCGGTGCTGGAACGCGTCGTGCGCGGCCGGGATCTGGTTGAAACGAAAGTTTACGAAAACGCTCATCACAGCTTCGATGCGCTGGGCCTGCCGGTGCGCTATCTCGACGGTGTTGGCAACCGCAGCAAGCCCGGCGGTTGCTGCGGCGCGCATTACGGCGCCCATGAGCCCGCGTGGAAGCAGTTCGTGGTCGACGTCAAGGCGTTCCTGGAGAAGGCGCTGAAGCCGTAGGAGCGGGCTGGCGGAGCGGCATGCGTTCGACCTTTTGTATTGGTGGTCTGGTCGCCCTGGTCCTGCCGTTTGCGGCGGCGGACGCCCAGGAGGTCTCAGGCGACGGCGTGCGCCATATCGGCAAGGTCCACAGCAGGCTGCGCGCGGCCGAGGCGCGAGAGCAGTATTTCCTGGAACAGCCCTTCGACGATGCCTCCCGTCGCTATGCCCAGGCCAAGCAGCAGATCCAGGACACGACGGGCATCTTCTATTCGATGACCTCGTCGGTGCTGAGCCAGTGGGGTGCGCCGGGCAGCAACTACGGCGCGGTGCAGGCCCAGTTCTCGCCGGCGGTGAATTGGAACATGTTCGACGATCCCAGGATCGGCGCCGGTTCCTTCCAGTTCGCCTACCTCGCGACGCAATACTGGTCGGGTCAGACCGGTGCCAGCCTCCAGAACCGGCTGAACCTCAACAGTCAGGTCAACGACTATCCGGTCAACCAGCTCACCTTCGCGCAGGTGAGCTTCACGCACGACTTTCCCGGTCACTTCATATCGCTGACGGTGGGCCAGTTCCCCTTCTCGAACTTCGACAGCAATGCCTATTCCAATAACGAGCAGGTCAACTTCATCGGCTATTCGCTGGCGCAGAACGGCAGCCAGAACTACTCGCAGGGCAGTCTAGGCGCCTACCTCCAGGTCAACCCGACAAAGGAGCTGACCTTTGCCGCGGGCTTCCAGGACGCCAACAACGTCCTGACCTCCAATTACATCCAGTTCAACACGGTGGGGCAGGGCCAGTATTCCTGGTTTCTGTACGGCGCCTGGTCCCCCACGTTCGGCAAGCTCGGCCGGGGCAGCTACTCGCTGTTCTACTACAACCTGCCCAGTGTCGAGATGCAGCCTCTGGCCAGCTCGGGCCTCTCGTTCAGCGCCTCCCAGCCGCTCGGCGAGCAGTGGGGCCTGTTCCTGCGCGCCAACACCGTGTGGAATTCCAGCCAGTATATCCAGTCGTCGATTGCCGGCGGCGCGGTCTACACCAACCCGCTGGGTCGCGCGCCGCTGGACCAGATCGGCCTCGGGGTTGCCTGGAACCGGGTCAATCAGGCGCTCTATGCCGGCACGTTCGTGCAGCCGAGCGAGACCATGGTCGAACTCTACTGGTCCTGGTCGGTCAGGCACCTCTTGATCACCCCCGACGTGCAGCTCTATTTCCAGCCGGCCCTGGCGCCGACGCAGCAGATGGCGGCGGTCTTCTCTCTGCGCCTCACCGTACTGTTTTAATGCGGCGCGCCCGGCAGATTGCCGTGTTCGCGCGAACCGCAGCCGCACGACGCTGGCGTTCTGCAGCGGGCCGTGTAACGTCGCGCGCTTCGTCGACTTCCGAGGCCTTGATGATTCGTAAAGCGACCCGCGCCGACCGTCCCCGAATCTCCGAAGTGCGCCTCGCCGTTCGCGAGAACCAGCTCAGCGCGGCCTCCGTGAGCAAGGTCGAGACGACCGCCGACTGGATTTTCGAGAACGCGACCTTCTGGGTCTGGGAGGAGGCGGGCGCGGTGCAGGGGTTCGCCGTCGCCGATCCCCGCGACGGCACGATCTTCGGCCTGTTCATCCATCCGGACTACGAGGGCCGCGGTCTTGGCCGCGCCCTGCTGCCGCGGGCCTGCGAGGATCTGCGGGCCGCGGGGTTCGCTGCGGCGACGCTGACGACCGGCCCCGGCACGCGCGCCGAGCGCTTCTACCGGGAAAACGGCTGGGAAGAGACCGGTCGCAAGGACGACGGCGAGATCATTTTCCGGAAGCCCCTGTAACGGCACGCTTCAGGGCTGCGCGCGCCAGCAGCCGCGTCGAGTCGAGCGTGGGCAGCGGCGAGTTGCCGTCGTTCATGATCAGCGGGATCTCGGTGCAGCCCAGCACGACGGCGTCGCAGCCCTGTTCTTTCATGCGGCCCATCACGCGCTGGAAGGTGGCGATGCCTTGCGGCGTAAAGCGGCCCTGTACCAGCTCGTCCATGATGATGCGGCTCGTCTCGTCGCGCTCGGCTTCGGTCGGCCGCAGCCACGCAAGTCCTTCGGCCTCGATTTTCTCCGGATAGACTTCGCTGTCGACCAGCCAGCGCGTGCCGGTGATGCCGAGCTTGCGGTAGCCGCGCGCCGCCGCTTCGGCGGCGACCACCTCGGCGATGTGCAGCCAGGGCAAGGGCGAGTGCGGCAGCACGTGGCTCATCGCCTGGTGGATGGTGTTGTCGGGGCAGATCAGGAAATCCGCGCCCGCTCGTGCGAGCTTGTGCGCCGAGGAGAGCATCTGCTCGGCCACGCCGGCGCGGT
>CANIEC010000197.1 GCA_947466085.1 Rhodospirillales bacterium | reverse complement strand
TCAAGGACGCGATCGGTGCGGCGGGCAACGGCCGGGTGCCGGTGCGGCTCGACGCGCCGGCTACCCCCGAGCGCGTGCTCGCGGCGGTCGAGCAGGTTCGGCGGGAGACCCGAACAGCCGCTCCATGAGCTGGACCAGCGTGCGGTCCATCTCACGACGCGCGGTCTTCTCGTCCCTCGCTTCGGCGATCCAGAGAGCGGCTTCGTTGAAGGCGCCGGACAGGAGGAACGTGACCGGCTCGACGCCGAGACCCGGATTCGGACGTGCCGCCAGCACCGCGGCCACGCCCTCGCGCAGCGAGCGCACGCCATGCGGCGCATCGATCTCGCGCCAGCGATGCCAGCCCAGCACGGCGGGCGCATCGATCAGGTAGATGCGGCGCACGGCGGGATCGAGACAGGCATCGAGGAAAGCGCGGGTGCCCTCGATCAGCGCCTGCAGCGGATCGCCCACGGGCTCGGCCTTCTTGTCGATCGCCGCCGCGATCTCGCTCGCCACCTCCTCGACGATGGCCTCGAACACGGCGCGCTTGTCCTTGAAGTGATAGTAGAGCGCCCCGCGCGTCACCTTGGCCCGCTGCACGATCTCCTCGGTTGCCGCGGCGTCGTAGCCGGAGGCGGCGAAGATCAGCCGCGCTTCCCGCAGCAGCGTCGCGCGGGTGACGGCCAGCCGATCCGCCTGGGTCCGCGGTCTTGACATACATACATCCTGTATCTAAATCGCCGACATACTGATTGTATGTAAATGGCCAGAGAGGAGAGGGCAATGCAGCTCAGGGAGTTCTACACCGTGCTTTGCACCGACGACGTCGCCGGTACCGCTTCCTTCTGGGAGAAGCATTTCGGCTTCCGCCGCGCCTTCGGGTCGGACTGGTACGTCCACCTGACCAGCACGGTCCCGGACAAGGCGAACCTCGCGATTCTCGACTATCGCCACGAGACGATCCCCGCGCCGTTCCGCAAGAAGGCATCGGGCGTGCTGGTGAACGTCGAGGTCGACGATGTCGATGCGCTCTACGCCAGGGCGCAGGCAGAGGGGCTCACGATTCATCTGCCGCTGCGCGACGAGCCTTTCGGCCAGCGGCACTTCATCACCGAGGATCCCAACGGCATCGCCATCGACGTCATCAAGCCGATTCCGCCCAGCGCCGAGTTCGCCCAGCAATACGCGCCGGACTCGCTGCCACGCTGATCGATGGATATGGTGTCGCCCGATTTTGAAGCTTTCGGGAGGACAAGATGGACGTACGTATGGATGGCCGCGTGGCCGTGATCACCGGCGCGAGCACCGGCCTGGGTCTCGCCATGGCCAAGGAATTCGCGGCGTCGGGCGCATCGGTTGCGCTGCTGGCGCGCAAGCAGGACGCGCTGACGGCGGCGAAGGCCGAGGTCCAGAAGGCGGCGGGCAAGGCCAACATCAAGATCGAGGCCTATTCCTGCGACGTGGCCAAGGCCGCGCCGATCGCCGACACGTTCAAGAAGATCGAGGCCGAGTTCGGCAAGGTCGACATCGTCGTGAACAATGCCGGCATCAGCCACGCCAAGTCGTTCGAGACCGTGACCGACGAGGACTGGCAGGGCGACCTCGACCTCAAGCTGTTCGCCGCCATCCGTCTCGCCCGTGCAGCGATCCCCGGCATGCGTGAGCGCAAGTGGGGCCGCATCGTCAACGTGCTGAACATCGGCGCCAAGGCGCCGACCGCCAACTCGACGCCGACCAGCGTCAGCCGCGCCGCGGGCCTCGCGCTCACCAAGGCGATGAGCCAGGAGCTCGCCAAGGACAATATCCTCGTCAACGCGATGCTGGTCGGCCTGATCGAGAGCGACCAGTGGCAGCGCCGCCACAAGACCGCGGCGGGCGAGGGCAAGACCTACGAGGAGTTCCTGGCCGGCATGGCCAAGGGCCGCATCCCGCTCGGCCGCATGGGCAAGGCCGAGGAATTCGCCCGCATGGCCTGCTTCCTCTGCTCCGATGCCGGCTCCTTCATCACCGGCGTCGCCATCAACGTCGACGGCGGCGCGAGCCCGGTGGTGTGACGGAGTGGACGATTAAGACAGACCTCATGCTGAGGAGGCTGCGTAGCAGCCGTCTCGAAGCATGGGCACAAGCACCACGTTTGTTGCCCATCCTTCGAGACGCGCCGCTTCGCGGCGCTCCTCAGGATGAGGTAAGTGCTTGAATCGATTCAGTTCATTTCCGGTCAGCCTCTCAGGATGAGGTGGTGGGGGTGAACTCGAAGCGAGGCCTCTAACGCCGGTTCCCCGGCGGCGTCACGTTCCAGTGGTGGCGCAGTTCTTCGAGATCGTGCTCGACCCAGTCCCACACGCTCCACGTCGGATCGAACAGGTCGACCGTCATCTCGGCGCCGCGCGCCCAGGCGTGCCAGAACTCGTCGGGATCGAGGCCGCCCTTGCCGGCGTGGCCCACGTCGTTCAGCTGCTCGCCGAAGTGAAAGAAGAAAATCACCGGCAGGATGTGGCCGCTCATCGGATTGATCGGATGCATGCCGGCGGTGAAGGTCGAGACGAGGAGCTCGCCGCGCGCGCTGGTGTCGTAGCCCGAGATCACGTGCGTCGAATCGTGCGCCGTGCCGAAGGCGGCGTTGAGCGCCGCCGGATCGCCAGGGAAGGGATAGAAGTTCGCCTTGTCGAAATCCCACAGGGCCTTGCCGAAACTGTTCTGCGGCAGACCGCCCAGCGCCTCGTAGCGCGCGACCAGTGCCGGATCGGCGTTCGCGCCGGCATAGGGCCGGATCCAGGTATTGGGATCGAGGCCCTCGGAAGAACGACTGAGCACGCTGTCGAAGTTCTTGCGCCACATGTCGGCAGTGGCCCAGGCGAGATGACCCGAGGCCGCCTCGACGAGATCGGTGAGATAGTCGGCCTCGATGTCGAGGGCGCGGGAATACTCGAGGACCCGCTTCAGCTTGCCGTGGTCGAGCGTGCCATCGACCATCGCCATGACGGCAAGATACTTCACCGCCTCCTGCGCCAGCGCGGGGTCCTGCAGCGCCGCGACGAGGTCGGCCGACTCGACCGCGGGAAGCGTGCCAAGATCGGTGAGGCCGCGGCGGCGCAGCAGATAGTGCCCCGCCGCCAGGATGCTCGCCGTGTCGGCGTAGCTCAGCGCACGCCCACCGGCCAGCGCCACCTGGCGCATGGCGCCCAGGATGGCGTCGCTCTCGCGGTGGCCGACGGCGCGCATGCGTTCTAGCGCAGCGGCTCGAGGATGCTCACATAGTTGGCGACGGCGGCGCCGCCCATGTTGAACACGCCGCCCAGCTTTGCCTTGGGCAATTGCAGCCCTTCCGGCGCCGTGCCCGAGAGCTGCATCGCCGTCATCACGTGCATGCTGACGCCTGTGGCGCCGACCGGATGACCCTTGGCCTTGAGGCCGCCCGAGACGTTGACCGGCAGCTTGCCGTCGCGCTCGACCCAGCCTTCGTGGATGGCGCGCTCGCCTTCGCCCGGCGCCGTCAGCCCCATCGCCTCGTATTCGATCAGCTCGGCCGAGGTGAAGCAGTCATGGCTCTCGACGAAGGAGAGGTCGAGCAGGTCGAGATGCGCCGACTTCAGCGCCCGCTGCCAGGCGAGCTGCGGCCCCTCGAACTTGATGATGTCGCGACGGCTCATCGGCAGGAAGTCGTTGACGTGCTCGGCGGCGCGGAAGGCGATCGCCTGCTTCATGCCCAGCGCCGTGCCGACGTCGGTCAGGATCACCGCGGCCGCGCCGTCGGTGACGGGCGAGCAGTCGGTGCGCTTCAGCGGGCCGGCGACGAACGGGTTCTTGTCCGACGGCGTGCGGCAGAACTCGTAGGCGAATTCCTTCTGGAAGTGCGCGAACGGATTCTTGGCGCCATTCCTGTGCGCCTTGACCGCGATCTTGGCGAGCGCGTCGGACTTGTCGCCGTAGCGCTGGAAGTAGGCCGAGGTGATCTTGCCGAAGATGCCGGCGAAGCCTGCCTCGATGGTCGCTTCCTCTGCCACGTAGGAGGCCTTGATCAGCACCTCGCCCGCCTGCGCAGAATTGAGTTCGGTCATCTTCTCGACGCCGACCACCAGCACGAAGCGCGCCTTGCCGGCGGCCAGCGTGTTGAGGCCCATATGGATCGCGGCCGAGCCGGTCGCGCAGGCATTCTCGACCCGGGTCGAGGGCTTGAAGCGCAGGTCGGGATGGACCTGCAGCGGCAGCGAGGAATGGAACTCCTGCCGCACGAAGCCGCCGTTCATGTTGCCGACGTAGATGACGTCGACGTCCCTGGGCTCGATGCCGGCATGGGCGATGGCCTCGGACGCGGCCTTCACAACCAGCGACTCGCTGGTCTCGCCGTCGAGCTTGCCGAATTTGCCGTGGGACCAGCCAACGATGCACGCGGTCATGGACTCTCTCCTTCGTTCGTGGCGGCGACCCTAGACGCGGCCGTAGAGCCGGTCGAGAGGGTGGCCATTGTGTGCATATACACTTATATGCCAGGCCGGACCGCGCAAGACGGCGTTGCAAGAGCCTCCGCGCGGTCAGCGCGGCGCCCAAATTCCGCCGCGCGGCGGGTATTGACTGCGCCCCTCAACCGGAGCCTCACTGGTACATGGCCGCCACCCTTCCGCCGCCCGACCCGACGACACAAGAGCAGCCGGCTGCGCGCTGGCCCTGGATCATGGGCGGGCTGCTGGGCGGGTTCTTCCTGCTCGCCGCCGGGCTGGGGCTGGGCTGGTACCTGTTCTACCGTCCGATCGTGAACGTGGCCGTCCAGTTGCCGGCACCGCCGGCGCCCCCCGCGCCGGCCGGTCCCGACGCCGCGCAGGTCAAGGCGATCGAGGAGCAGATCGAGAAGCAGAAGCTCGCCAACAAGCAGATCGAGGATCAGATCGCGACGTTGAAGGAGCGTCTCCGCGCCGACGTCTGCACCGCGAAGGATCCTGCCGGCAAGGCTCCGCCGGCTTCGACGCCCGCTCCGGCCGGCCAGAAGACCTGATCCGCAAACCCAAACGTAACAAAAGAATCGTTGCTCAATACAAGAGCTAGCCTCACTCTGCCCTGAGAGTTCAAGACATCGGGGCGGGGGAGCGTGAGGCTGGCTTTAACTCGATGGCGGGGAGCGGCGTCCGCGGCCGGCTTGGCCCTTTTGACGGGCGCCTGCGACCTCAGGCATGCAGCGGTGGTCGACCCGAAGGGCCCGATCGCGCTCGCTGAGCGGAACCTGCTGTTCGACGCCTTCTGCGTGATGATGATCGTGGTCGTTCCGGTCATCGTCCTGACCTTGTGGTTCGCCTGGCGGTACCGCGCCTCCAACACCAAGGCGGCCTATACGCCGACCTGGGCCAACTCGTTCAAGATCGACGCCCTGACCTGGCTGATACCCGCCGTCATCGTGATTGCCGTCGCGGTCCTGCTGTGGCGCAGCACGCACAGGCTCGATCCCTATCGTCCGCTGGAATCGAAGAAGCCGCCGATCGACGTCCAGGTCGTGGCCCAGGACTGGAAGTGGCTGTTCATCTATCCCGAGCAGGGGATTGCCGTGGTGAACCAGCTCGTCTTTCCGGCGGGCCGGCCGGTCAGCCTGCGCATCACCTCCGACACGGTGATGAACTCCTTCTACGTGCCGCAGCTCGCCGGCCAGATCTACGCCATGGCCGGCATGCAGACCCGGCTGCAGATGCTGGCCGACCAGCCCGGCACCTTCGTCGGCCGCAACAGCCAGTACAGCGGCGGCGGCTACTCGCAGCAGCATTTCGAGGTCAAGGCCATGAGCCAGGCGGACTTCGACGCCTGGGTCGCGCGTGCCAAGCAGGGCGGCGCGACGCTCGACGCCACGACCTATCCCGCCCTGGCGGCCAGGAGCCGCGCCAACCCCATCACCTACTATTCGACGGTCGAGCCCAAGCTGTTCGACTCGATCATCGACAAATACAGGCACAGCGGCCACGCGCACTCCGCGCCGGTCCGGAGATAGCGGATGTTCGGCAAACTGACGATCGAGGCCCTGCCGTTCTACAGCCCCATCGCCGCGGGTGGCGCCCTCGTCACCGTGGGCGGCGCGCTGCTGGTGGCCATCGTGCTCACCTGGCTGAAGGCCTGGAAGTATCTCTGGACCGACTGGCTGACCAGCGTCGACCACAAGCGCATCGGCATCATGTACGTCGTGCTGGCGCTGATCATGCTGCTGCGCGGCTTCGTCGACGCCCTGATGATGCGCGCCCAGCAGGCGATGGCGCTGAACAGCGGCGGCTACCTGCCGCCCGAGCATTTCGACCAGATCTTCAGTTCGCACGGCACCATCATGATCTTCTTCATGGCGATGCCGTTCATGACGGGGTTGATGAACGTGATCGTGCCGCTGCAGATCGGCACACGCGACGTGGCCTTCCCGTGGCTGAACGCCGTCAGCCTGTGGCTGAGCGCGGCGGGTGCCGCGCTGGTCATGGTCTCGCTGGTCATCGGCAAGTTCTCGACCGCGGGCTGGACCGGCTATCCGCCCTATTCGGGCATCGAGTACAATCCCGGCGTCGGCGTCGACTACTGGATCTGGGCCATCCTGATCAGCGGCGTCGGCTCGACCATGTCGGGCATCAACTTCATCGTGACGATCCTGAAGCGCCGCGCGCCGGGCATGACCCTGATGCGCATGACGCCCTTCGTCTGGACCGCGCTCGTCGCCTCGGTGCTGATGGCCTTTGCCTTCCCGGCCATCACCGTGGCCTGCGGCCTGCTCGCCCTCGACCGTCTCGCCGGCATGCACTTCTTCACGAATGCGCATGGCGGCAACATGATGAACTACGTCAACCTGTTCTGGATCTGGGGCCATCCGGAGGTCTACATCCTGATCCTGCCGGCCTTCGGCATCTTCTCCGAGGTCGTGTCGACCTTCTCGCGCAAGCGCCTGTTCGGCTACGAATCGCTGGTCTATGCGACGGCGGCGATCGGCATCCTGTCCTTCACCGTCTGGCTGCACCACTTCTTCACCATGGGCTCGAGCGCCAACGTCAACGCCTTCTTCGGCGTGATGACCATGATCATCGCCGTGCCCACGGGCGTGAAGGTGTTCAACTGGCTGCTGACCATGTATCGCGGCCGCATCGAGTTCCACCCGTCGATGATGTGGAGCATCGGCTTCATCGTGACCTTCGTGATCGGCGGCATGACCGGCGTGCTGCTGGCCATCCCGCCGGCCGACTTCCTGATGCACAACACGACCTTCCTGGTCGCGCACTTCCACAACATGATCATCCCGGGCGTGCTGTTCGGCTACCTCGCCGGCTACATGTACTGGTTCCCCAAGGCCTTCGGCTTCGCCTTCAACCGCGGCTGGGGCATCGGCGCCTTCTGGTGCTGGATCATCGGCTTCTATCTCGCCTTCATGCCGCTCTACCTGCTCGGCCTGAAGGGCATGCCGCGCCGCATGGAGACCTACAACGATCCGACCTGGCAGCCCTACCTGCTGGTCGCGGCGTCCGGTGCCCTGGTCGTCCTGTGTGGCATCGGCTGCATGGTGATGCAGCTCTATGTCTCGGTCCGTGACCGGGCCAAGACGCGCGACCTCACCGGCGATCCGTTCAACGGCCGCACCCTGGAATGGTCCACCTCGTCGCCGCCGCCGCCGTACAATTTCGCGGTGATCCCGACGGTGGCCGACCGCGAGGCCTTCCTCGAGATGAAGGAGAAGGGCATCGCCTACCGGCGGCCGGCCGCCTACGAGCCGATCCGCATTCCGTCCAACACGCCCATCGGCGTGATCCTGGGCGCCTTCGGTTTCGTCCTGGGCTTCGCCATGGTCTGGCACATCTGGTGGCTGGTCCTCGCGTCCGGCTTCGTGATGTTCGCCGCCGTGATCGTGCGCTCTTCCAATGACGATCAGGAATTCACCATGTCCGCGTCCGAGGTGAAGGCGATCGAGGACCAGCGCTACCGGCAGCTGGGGAGCCGCTCATGAGCGTCGCCCACATGAGCGCACACGAGCGCGAGGAGATCGAGACCCACGAGCAGCGGGCGCTGGGCTTCTGGCTCTACCTGATGGGCGATGCCGTCATCTTCGCCCTGCTGTTCGCGACCTACGCCATCATGATCCCCGGCACCGCCGGCGGTCCCACGGGCAAGGAACTCTTCGAACTCGACAACGCCGCCATCGAGACGGCGCTGCTGCTGGTTTCCAGCATGACCTTCGGCTTCGCCAGCCTGCAGGTGAAGGCGGGCAATCGCGGCGCCGTCCTGGCCTGGCTCGCGATCACCTTCCTGCTCGGCGCGGGATTCGTGTTCCTCGAGGTCCGCGAGTTCGCCGGCATGATCGCCAAGGGCGCCGGTCCCGACCGCAGCGGCTTCCTCTCGGCCTTCTTCACCCTGGTGGGCACGCACGGCGTCCATGTGACGATGGGCCTGATCTGGATCGTGGTGCTCGGCGCCCAGGTCGCGCTGAAGGGGCTCACCCTGCCGGTTGCCTCGCGGCTCTACCGGCTCGGCCTCTTCTGGCATTTCCTCGACATCGCCTGGGTCGGCATCTTCTCCATCGTTTACCTGCCGGGACTGCTGTGATGGAACACCAACCCCCGCACGCCCTGCGCTCCTACCTGATCGGCTTCGTACTGGCGGTCATCCTGAGCGCCGTTCCGTTCTGGCTGGTCTACACCCATGCCCTGCCGCCGCAGCGCACGCTGCTCGTCATCGGCATCGCCGCGGTGCTGCAGGTGCTGGTCCATCTGCGCTTCTTCCTGCACATCAACTTCACCACCAC
>CANIEC010000196.1 GCA_947466085.1 Rhodospirillales bacterium | reverse complement strand
CAAGGGCCTTAAATGCAAGCTGTTCCGCCGTTCTACCGCTTCAGGACGGAGAACCGGGCGTCGCCGTCGCGCTCGACCTGCGGGACGAGGTCGACCTCCCAGTCCAGGTACTGGCGCATGGCCGCCTCGACGTCCTCCTTGAAGTCGTAAGGCCGGTACCAGACGTCGGTCGGTGGGTCCGCCATCCGGACGTGGCCGGTCTCGACCTCGAACCCGGCCTCACGCCATGCCTTCATTCCGCCTGTCAAAATAGAAACGGGCAGACCGCCGGCCAGATCGGCACTTTCGGCCGCGGCCAGGGCACCGATCTCGGCATCCGGGGCCACGAGCACGACCCGGGTGGCGCCGGACTGTTTGGCCAGCATTTCCGGCAGCGTGCGTGCGAGATTTGCGCGCACCGCGAACCAGGCGCCCGGCACGTGGCCGTCGCGATACTTGAGGCTGGTGTCGAGATCGACCACCAGAGCGGTCGCCAGCGACTTCTGCAGCTCGGCGGCCGTCACGGTTGCGACCTTCGGGACGGCGAAACCCGCCGGATAGCGCTGCTCGGCAACGGTCGTCAGCTCGGAGGCAGCGGGCTTGTGGTCGAGCACGTAGGTCTCGTTCCAGCCCATCTGCAGCAGCCAGTGAGCCGTCATGGTGGCGCGCACGCCGTCATTGTCGTGCAGCACGATGGTGGCGTTGCGGGCACCGACATACTGGTCGGTCGCCTGCACCAGCTGGCCGCCCGCGGCATGGCGGAAGCCCGGGAGATGGCCCAGCGCATATTCGGCGGGGTCGCGGACGTCGAGGCGATAGAGCGGGCCGGCTTTCTTCTCCAGGGCGGCGAGGCCGGCCTTGTCGATCCGGCGGATGCCCATCTTGCCCGCGATGTTCGCCGCGGCGGCCTGGGCGAACTTGGCAGCCTCCGGACCCTGCGGACCGAAGCTCTTCGTCTCGCCGCGCGCCACCTTGAGGCCCGCCAGGTGCCAGCCCATCGTGCCGTTCTTCAGGGCCATCACCTTGTTGGGCAGGCCGGCGTTGATCAGCGACTGCGCGCCGATGATCGAGCGCGTGCGGCCGGCGCAATTGACGACGACCAGCGTCTCGGGCCGGGTCACGAAGTCCTTCACGCGATAGACCAGCTCGGCGCCGGGGCAGTCGATGCCGCCGGGGATCGACATGTTGGTGAATTCCGGCAGCGGCCGCGAATCCAGGATAACCATGTCGGCCCTGTCGTCGATCAGCTTCTGTACGTCGGCGGCATCTATGCGCGGCGTGTCGTTGCCGTGCTCGACGATCTCGCCGAACGCCTTGCTGGGCACGTTGACCCCGGTGAAGACCTCGAAACCCGCGTCGCGCCAGGCTTTCAGGCCGCCTGCCATGACCGCGAGGTTGGTGTAGCCGAGCCTGGAAAGCTGGGCGGCGGCGCGGTTGGCGCGGCCGGCCTGGCCGTCTTCGCCGTCGTCCATCAGCACGATGCGGGTGTCGGGATCGGGCAGCAGGGCGAGCGCCCGCGGCTCGAGGCGGGAGAGGGGAAGCGGCGTCGCGAACAGCGGATGGCCCTGGGTCGAGAACTCGCCTTCCTCGCGCACGTCTAAGAACGCGAACACCTCGCCGGACTTCAGAAGCTCCTTGACCTGCTGGACCGTGAGCAGCGGTGTCAGGATCTTCGGCCTGGCCATGAAGCGTCTGGCCGTGCCGGTCTTCATGTCGACGGTCACCCGGCCGGGCAGATGCTCGAGGCTCAACCCGTAGAAATGAAGGTGCAGCGCGTTGCCTGAGCCGACCGGCGTCTCGATGTGGTGGAAGTCATCGGGCAGGAAGGCGATCACGTCGCCGCGCTTCAGCGTCTTCTCCTTCGACGGCGCCTCACGGAGCTGCACGATGCCTTCCTGCGCGCCGTTGTCGAGCCGCTCGTAGACCACGTTGCGCTCGGCGCCGTGGACGCCGGCGATGATCGCCCAGGTCGTGTGATTGTGCGGTGGCACCTTCTTGCCGGGACCGCCGGCCGAGGCATAGAGGGCGAAACGATGGTCCGGATCCTCGCTGAGACGGTAGATTCCGCCCTCGGCGCCCAGCGGGAATTCCTCCTGCGGGAAGAGCTCGGCGCGGCTGGCCAGCGACGAGAGAAGCCCGCCGATCTTCTCGAGGCTGGCATAGGTCACGCCTTCCTTCTCGATGGTGCGGGCCTCGTCGATCAGGCGCCGCACGGCCGCGGCACGCTCTTGATGCAGGTTCATTCGGTCCTCCGTTGCGGACAGTATAGCCGCACCGGCCCGGGTCGCCGCACCCTTGTCGTATGGGTCGGACTCAAACTACGGTGGGCCATGCGAACGACCGTTTCCGTCCTTCTGATCGGGGCGGCTGCCCTGATGGCGGCTTCCGCCTCGGCCCAGACCGCCAAGAAGCCTGTCCAGGCCCAGGTGACCAAGCCTGCGACCACCAGCGCCGCTGCCGCCAGGCCGGCCGCGCGGCCGGCGGGACGGCCGGCGCCGCGCGCCGCGGTCTATGTGCCGCCGCCCCCCGTCCTCGAACTCGATGAGCGGGCGGTCGTGGCCGACCTGCCGACCGTCCTGGATAACGAGACGCGCGACCGCTACCGCCGCATCTTCCAGGCGCAGCAGGCCGGTGCCTGGCCGCAGGCCGACGACGAGATCCGCCAGCTCTCGGACAAGACGCTGATGGGATATGTCGGTGCCCAGCGCCTGCTCAGCCCCAACTACCCCGCCCGCTATGAGCAGCTCGCCGCCTGGCTGCAGGACTACAACGACAATCCCGACGCACCCGCGATCTACCGGCTGGCGCTGGCGCGCCGTCCGGCGGGTGGCGCGGAGCTCACTCCCGCCACCTTCGTCGGCTTCACCCAGGGCTCGCCCAACTTCGCGGCCGCCCGCACCGTGAACGGCGCCGATGGCGGCCGCGCGGCCGAGCTGCGCGGGCGCCTGCAGACCATGGCCGACGATGGCGGTTTCAACGCCGCCTTCGTCCTGCTTGACCGCAAGTCGTCGACCGAGATTCTCGGACCCCAGGAAGTCGAGCTGTGGCGCGGCCGCCTGCGCACCCGCCAGCTCGAAGCCGATCCGCAGCGCGGCATGCAGATCCCCGTCGAGGCCAGCATGCCGCCCGACGCCAACTGGACCGCCGCGATGACGGCTTTCACACGCGGCAACATGGCCGAGGCCGCCCGGCGCTTCGAGCTGGTGGCCGATGCCTCGCCCGACCGGGCGTCGTCGTGGACCCTGTCCGCCGGCTCGTTCTGGGCCGCCCGCGCCAACCTGCTGGCCGGCAATCCGCAGAAATACGCGCCCTATCTCAAGCGCGCGGCGCTGCATGGCAGCACCTTCTACGGGCTCGTCGCCCAGAAGGCGCTGGGCATGCAGATCCAGCCCGATTTCGAGTTGCCGCCGCTCGACCGGCGCCGCACCGACCTGTTGCGCAACGACCGCGCGGCGCGGCGGGCGCTTGCCCTGCTGCAGCTCGGCGCCACGACGGCGGCCGAGCGCGAGCTGTTCGCCGCGTCGATCGACAACGATCCGCGCTACGTCGAGGCGGTGATGGCGCTGGCGCAGAAGGCGCAGCTGCCGGCGCTCTCGGTCCGCGTCGGCAATGCCAACTGGGACCAGCGCCACAACATCAAGGGCTATGACAGCGGCATGTATCCGATCCCGCCGTGGCAGCCCTCCAGCGGCGCGATCGTCGACCGCGCGCTGGTCTATGCCTTCATGCGCCAGGAATCGGCCTTCAATCCCAAGGCGCGGTCCGTGGTCGGCGCCATGGGCCTGATGCAGCTCATGCCGGCCACCGCGCGCGCCGTCTCGGCGCGGTACGCGCCCGAGACCGCGGGCGCCAACCCGTGGGATCCGTCGGTCAACATGTCGCTCGGCCAGGCCTATATCTCGATGCTGCTGAGCGAGACCGACGGCAATCTCGTGCGCACCACCGCCGGCTACAATGGCGGGCCTGGCAACGTCATGCGCTGGGACAATTCGCTGAACGCTTCGCAGGATCCCCTGCTCTACATCGCGCTGATCCCGCTTCACGAGACGCGCGACTTCGTGCAGCGCGTGCTGGCCAACTACTGGATCTATCAGATCCGTCTGGGACAGCCGACGCCGTCGCTCGACCAGATCGCCTCGCACGACTGGCCCCGTTACACGCCGCAGGATGGAACCCGCTGAGCATGTTGCCGCTTTCAGGTGTACGCGTCGTCGAATTCTGCCAGGTCCTGGCGGGTCCCTATTGCGGAATGCTGCTGGCCGATCTCGGCGCCGAGGTGATCAAGGTCGAGCCGCCGGAAGGCGACATGATGCGGCAGTGGCCGCCGATCAGCGAGGGCTACAGCGAGAACTTCGCCTCGATCAACCGCAACAAGCGTTCGGTCGTGCTCGATCTCAAGGATCCGGCACAGAAGCAGGCGGCGCGCCAGCTCATCCTGTCGGCCGACGTCGTGCTGGAGAACAACCGCCCGGGCGTGATGGACCGGCTGGGCCTCGGCTACGAGTCCTTCCGCGCCGAGAAGCCCGGCCTCGTCTACTGCTCGATCTCGGCCTTCGGCCAGAGCGGCCCGCGATCGACCGAGGGCGGCTTCGACGTCACCGTGCAGGCGATGAGCGGCATCATGAGCGTGACCGGCGAACCTGATGGCGCGCCGGTGAAATGCGGTGTGCCCGTTTCCGATGTCGGCACCGGCCTCTATGCCGCGCTGACCGTCGTCTCGATCCTGCGACGGGTCGCGGGCGGCGGACCGGGCGCGCATGTCGATGCCTCGATGCTCGGCTGCAGCCTCGGCATGGCCGCACTCCAGACCAGCGAGTTCTTCGGCACCGGCAACGATCCGAAGAAGCTGGGCTCGGCCCATCCGCGCAACGCGCCCTACCAGGCCTTCAAGGCGGCGGACGGACATTTCGTCATCGCCGCCGGCAACAACAAGCTGTGGGAAGCGGTCACCAGGGTCGTCGGTCGTCCCGACCTCCTCGCCGACGAGCGCTTCGCCACGACCCAGTCGCGCGCTGCAAACCAGGTGGCGCTCAAGGACCTGCTCGAAGTCGAGTTCGCCAAACAGGGCGTCGATCACTGGCTGGCGGCGTTCGAGAAGGCCGGCGTCCCGCAGGGCCGCATCAATACCTACAGCCAGATCCTCGCCGACCCGCAGGTCCAGCACATGGGCTGGGTCGAGGAGATGGCGCTTCCCTCCGGCGTGAAGACCAGGACCTTCGGCAGCCCGGTCCGGATCTCCGCCACCGACATCTCGAAGCGGCGCGATCCGCCGGCACTCGGCGCCGACACCGAGGAAGTCTTCGGAACCACCTTCAAGGGAAAGGCCACGCCATGAGCATCGATCGCCTGCGCCGCTTCATCGGCGACATGACATCGCTCACCGGCGGGGCCTGGCAGGACAAGGATGAGAATGCGGTCGTCGAAGTGGGCGCGAAGCTCCTGGGCGAGCTGGTGAAGCACGACGACTGGCTGCCCGAGCAGGCGGCCAGGGTGCCGGCGCACGGCTATGCGCAGAACCTGCTGTGGTGCGATCCGTTCGAGCGCTTCTGCGTCGTGAGCTTCGTCTGGGCGCCCCGGGCCAACACGCCGGTGCACGATCACGAGATGTGGGGCCTGGTGGGCATGCTGCGCGGCTCGGAGACCTCGCTGGCCTTCACGCGCCATCCCGAGACCGGCGTGCTGGTGCCGGGCGAACTCAGCAAGCTCGAGCCGGGCGACGTCGAGGTGCTGGTGCCGGCGCCGCGCAATCCCAAGGGCGACATCCATCAGGTCACCAACGCGCTCGACGACCGCGGCTCGATCAGCATCCATGTCTATGGCGGCAACATCGGCGCGGTGCGTCGGCACACGTTCGACGTCAAGACGGGGCAGCCCAACCTGTTCGTGTCGGGCTACACCAACCGCGAGCAGCCCAACATCTGGGATCGCTCGGCCGAGGTGCGCGCCGCCTCCTGAGGGTTCGCGTACCGGCACGTCTCACTTGACCTGAAGCGGGCCCGGCAAGCACTGTCGTCTCCTACAAAAAAAAGGGAGGCAAACAGGATGCTTCGTAGAACCGTACTGAAGGGCGGCACCGCCCTCGCTGCCATGACCGTGGCCGCGCCGGCCATCGCCCAGTCGAGCAAGTGGCCGGCCCGCGAGATCACGCTGATCAATCCCAATGCGCCGGGCGCCTCGACCGATCTCACCGCGCGCATCATCGCGCAGGCGCTCGAGAAGCGGCTGAACGCGACCGTCATCGTGAAGAACGTGGTCGGCGGCGCGGGCGCGCTCGGTCCGACGACGCTCGCCCAGTCGGCGCCCGACGGTCACACGATCGGTCTCGTCGCAATCTCGAGCCATATCGCCGTGCCGAACATGATGAACGTTGCCTATGAGCCCTGGAAGGCGTTCGACATCATCGGTCAGGTCGCGGCGCTGCGCTACGGGATCGGTGCCAAGGCCGACGGCCCCATCAAGTCGATCGAGGACCTCGTCGCCCAGGGCAAGCAGAAGCAGCTCACCTACGCCTCCAACAACGTCACCAATGTGGTGGCGATGTTCCAGCTCGCCAAGCTGAGCGGCGCCAAGCTGCGCTGGGTCGTCTTCCCGGGTGGCGTCGAATCGGTGACGGCGGCCATCGGCGGCCATGTCGATGCGGTCATCCAGACGGTCACGGAAATGCGGCCGCAGATCGAGGCGGGCAAGCTGCGCTTCCTCGCCTCGGCCGCCGAGGCGCGCTGGCCCGACTATCCGGACGTCAAGACGCTGCGCGAGCTGGGCTATGACGCGGTCAGCAACGGCCCGTTCGGCTACGCCTTCCCGGCGGGCGTCGATCCGGCGATCAAGGAGCGCATGGACAAGGCGCTGGCCGACGTCATGAAGGACGAATCGGTGACCAGCCAGATCACCAAGCTTGGAATCGAGGCGATCTACCGCGACGGCAAGGACTATGGCGCGCTGCTGAAGAAGATCGAGGTGGAGCTGGTGCCCATCCTCAAGGAAACCGGCATGGCCAAGAAGCCGGCATGATCAGGCTTCTCGGCGGTCGACTGGGCGGCACGCGGATCGCCACGCTCGGCCTGCTGGCTGCGTCGCTGGTCGGCCTGTGGAAGGCGATGGAACTGGACAGCTGGGGCTTCGATGGCCCCGGCCCCGGCTTCTTCCCGCAGCTCATGGCCGGCATCTGCGTGGCACTCGCCCTCGTCGTCCTGGCCTTTCCGGGCCAGGCCGGCGAGACCGAGGGCGGCGACACCGACGACGTCGAGGCGACGAAGGACTCGAACCGCACCTTCGCGATCTACGTCGCCACCTTCGCCGTGTTCGCGCTCGGCGCGACCTATGCGGGCTTCGTCGTCACGACCGTGGCGGTGACGGTCGTCATCATGCGCTTCGCCGAACGCCGGTCGTGGCTCGCCTCGATCGGCTACGGCATCGCCTGCGCCGCTGTCGGCCTGGTCTGCTTCGGCTGGCTGCTGCGTGTCGATCTGCCGGAAGGCCCGATCGAGCGTACCTTCTACTCCTACGTTCGCTGAGGCCCGCCGCATGGAAGCGCTGATGGGTGGCTTCGCCACCACGCTGTCCCTCGACAACCTGTTCTACTGCTTTGTCGGCGCTTTCCTCGGCACCGTCGTCGGCATCCTGCCGGGACTGGGACCGCTCACCACCATCGCCATCCTGCTGCCGATCACGTTCAAGATGGACGTGACCTCGGCCATCATCATGCTGTCGGGCATCTATTACGGCGTGGCCTATGGCGGCACCGTGACGTCGGTGCTGATGCGCATCCCGGGCGAGGCCTCGTCGGTCGTGACCTGCCTCGACGGCTACGAGATGGCGCGCAAGGGCCGTGCCGGCGCGGCGCTGGGCATTGCGGGCATCGGCTCGTTCTTCGCGGGCACCGTGGGCGTCATCGGCATCACCTTCCTGTCGCCGCCGCTCGCCGAGCTGGTCATCAAGTTCGGCCCCGCCGAATACGCGATGCTGATGCTCGCGGGCCTCACCATGGTCACCTACATGTCGAGCGGCTCGCTGCCGCGCGCGCTGCTGATGGCGGCCTTCGGCCTGCTGCTTGGCACGATCGGCAGCGATCCCCTCAACATGACGCCGCGCCTCACCTTCGGCGTCCTGGCGCTGGGCGACGGCATCAGTCTCGTGCCGCTGGCGATCGGCCTGTTCGGCCTGTCCGAAGTGCTGTTCATGGCCCGCCAGAGACCCGAGGACATGAAGGTCCTGCCGCCGCCCTCGCACCTGCTGGGCTTCATGCCCTCGCGCGAGGAGGCGAGACGGTCGGTCGGGCCGGTCGCGCGCGGCACGATCATGGGCTTCCTGGTCGGCCTGCTGCCCGGTGGCGGCGCGGTGCTGGCCTCGTTCCTGTCCTACGGCATGGAGCGCAAGCTCTCGAAGAATCCCGAGGAATTCGGCAAGGGCGCCGTCGAAGGACTTGCGGGACCCGAGTCGGCCAACAATGCCGGCACCGCCGGCGCGTTCGTGCCGCTGCTCTGCATGGGCATCCCGGCGAACGCGGTGACGGCGCTGCTGCTCGGCGCCTTCATCATCCACGGCGTCACGCCGGGCCCGACCATCCTGGAGCGCCAGCCCGAGATCTTCTGGGGCGTCGTGGCCAGCATGTATATCGGCAACATCATGCTGCTGATCCTGAACCTGCCGCTGATCGGCCTGTTCGTGCGCATCCTCGACATCCCGCGCGCCTATCTCACGCCGATGATCCTCGCGGTCTGCCTGATCGGCGTCTATTCGTCGAGCGGCAATCCGGCCGACGTGGTGATCGCCGTGATCTTCGGCTTCATCGGCTACGGCCTGCGCCGCCACGGCTTCGACCTCGGCATCGTCATCCT
>CANIEC010000195.1 GCA_947466085.1 Rhodospirillales bacterium | reverse complement strand
GACGCGAACGGAGATCTGATCGGCCGTGATGGCCAGGTCGGCGCGTCGCTCGAAGAGTCGGTGCTGGCGCGCATCGGCGCGGTGGCCTTCGACAACGGCACGGTCATGGGACTGGGCACCCAATCGGTCTACCTGCCGGTCGGACTGCAACTCCGCTTCGCGATCCAGTCCGGCGACAACGTGATCGAACCGCTTCCCGGGGTGGTCGTGACGGGCAGCAGCTCGCTGGCGGTCAATGTCAGCGGCGCATTCGGGACGCTGAACCTGTCGGCGGCCGTGGACAATACGCTGTCGGCCGCGGCGCAACTCGCGCAGAGCCAGCAGCAGGACGACCAGGCCTGGGTCTACCTCACGCAGGGCTCGACGGTTCAGGTCGACGTGGCGGGCAGCGCCTGGAATCTCAACACGATCCATTTCGTGAAGATCGACGTCAACTCGACGACCGGCGACTGGAGCGTTGGCGGCGTGGCGTACGGCAACACCGATGCCTTCCGGGTGGCGGTACAGCAGAACTGGGATCCCAACTTCGCGGTGTCCGGCGGACGCGGCAACTTCACGGCGTCCAGCGACTGGGTCGTCTCCAAGGGTACGGGCTACTACGCCCCGGTGCTCTACACCGAAAGCGGCAACATCTTCGTCATCGGCACCGCCAATGCCGATGGCCAGGATCACATCCGGACCTACGGCCAGAACATGTTCGGCTTCGAGGACCTGCTCGCCAGCCAGGGCAGCGACTTCGACTACAACGATCTCGCCATGAAGATCGCGATCGCCTGAACCGGCGACGCCTGCTCAGTTCGCCGTCCCCGCCGCATGTGACCAGCAGGCGAGGCGTGAAAACCGATTGCCGGTTTCAGCGGTAGCGCACACCGGCGAACCCCCAATCAAGCCAGTACCAGTTCTCGACGTTGTTCCTGATGACCGGTTCGATGGCGGCATTGAGCCGGACAACATCGTCGATCAGCGAGGGGCTCCTGCCATGCGCCCGCGCGAGCACGATCGGGTCTCCGAAACGCAGAGTGAACCGGCAGCCGGGATGGCGAATGACGTGGAACGGCAGGAGGGTCGCTCCAGTCATGCGCGCGAGGCGGGCAGCGAACGCGTAGTTGCTACGGGTGTGTGGGCGCCGGCCGAAGAATGGCGCAGCGGAAACGCCGTTCACGGGTTCGTCGCAAAACAAGCCGAACACCTTGCCGTCGTTCAGCCACCTGACGGCGGTTCGCAGCGCGTTGGCGCCGCGCGGAAAGGCCACGCTTCCTTCGGCCGAGCATCTGAAGCGGACCTGAAGCGCCAGCCGCGTTTGCAGGTGGCTAGGCTGCGGTTCGAAGACGGCACAGCCGGGAACGCCGAACGCCTTCATCACGGGAGTCACGGTCTCCCAGTTGCCGATGTGCGTGCCGATCAAGATGACCGGCCCGGCTGCCAGCGTCTTCTTCGCCAGTTCGGCATTCTCCACGGCAATTCTGCCGCTCGGCATCAGTCGATGCAGTATGGAGAATTCCGCCTGGAGCCGGCCGATGGTCTCGAAGTGGTACATGCAGGCTCGGCGGAGCCGCGCTTCGTCCCATGACGGTTCCAGCCAGCGGAGGTTGGTCAGGGTCCGCTCGATCGCGTCGCGATGCAGCAGCGGCACGACGATGCGTGAACACCGGCCACCGAAGGCCGACACGAAGGTGATGGGAAGAAGACCGAGGACGTGGAAAAGAAGCCACTGCAAACCGTCGACCGGCGTTTCCCATAACCAGTAGAGCAGCCACCGGCGACGTGCTTGACGGCCGGCCCACAGCGCCTTCCAGGATGGTGGCTCGACCTTGAGCATCCGGAGCGCTCTTGCCAGCGCCTCGGCGTTAGACGTCGGTTCGCGCAGAAGGTGAGTTTGCGACGTCTGGTCGTCGGTGGACATCTGGCCGTTCTGCGTTGCGGTTTTCGAAACGTGCGGCGAGAGAGCCGGCTTTAATCAAGCCGCGACAGGCGAAGCGGAAGGTTGCTGGTCCGGCACCCTGTCCGTGGAAGCCGATGAAGCCGGCGACAATCCGAAGTGCGGATGGCGGGCCTTCCAGTCCGCTACGAGATGCGAGTTGTCGTGCTCCCAAGGATGAAACGACGGCCTGTAGTAGGAGAAGTACTGACGCCAGGGAATCGCCGCGCGCAGAACGCCCAGTATGTTGCGACCGGTAAACCGGTCGGGCGGTCGTGCATCTGGGGCGGGCGCCGGCGGTTTAGCCGGGGCTGGCCGCGGCGAGCCCTGGACCGCCGCACCAATTCCCAGCATGACCAACAGGAATAACGGGGTCGCAATAAGCATCCCGAACACTCGGTTGACGTAAGCCAGGAACCCCGTTCCCACGGCCGCGGCGTGAACGTCGAAGCATACTGCCTTGTGCTCCGTCTCCTCGACCGCATGCCAAACCCACAGGTCGGCGACCGGCGCCGGCAGCACGTCATGGAGTTCCTTGTCGTGTTGCAGCACCACTTCGGCCAACAAAGCCGCCACATGCTCCATGCCGGCCGAGACCGAAAGACGGAAGGCAAGCGGCGTCCGGGACAACAATCCGAAGGTGCCTGCGCTGACGCGCTCGGCCCGAGTGCCACGGGGATTGTGGCGCGCCAGCATGTCGTTGCAGGCAGTATGCACGCGGTCGTGCATCGCTTCCTGATGCAGGAAACAGCCAATCTGCTTCAGCAATTCCGGATCCTGGATGCGCCCCCGAGAATCCCTGACCGCGTCTATTGCGAACCGCTCAGCGAGCGGAAAGCTGATCGACGCGGCATTGAACATGACTTCGATCCAACCACCGGCTGGAAACCACGGGCCAGGCGGCACGGTCCCAAAGTCGATCTGGACTCGTCGGCGGACGATAGCGGTGGGAGAAGCGGTCATGTCTGCGCAGCACAGGTGCCAAAAGTCAGTAAATCCTGCACACAATAACGCATTCCCGGCGCGGCGCCAGCACGTGAGGACTATCCACGACGACGGCGTTCGGCCGCAGGTGTAGGGCGAGACCATCCCGAAGGGCATGGGCGAATGCCGCCAGCACCTCTGCACAGAGGCTACGGCTCTATGACGGGGTAAGCTCGGCAGAGTTCTTCGCTGGGCCAGCCGGGTGGCCGATGCCGTGCCTCAGTTCGTCAGTCCGGCGGCGTGCATGATGGCGGCTGTCCGCTCGGCGATCATGATGGTCGGGGCATTGGTGTTGCCCCCGACCAGCGTCGGCATGATCGAGGCATCGACGACGCGCAGCCCATCGATGCCGTGCACCAGCAACTTGTCGTCGACGACGGCCATTCGATCGGTGCTGGGCCCCATCTTGCAGGTCCCGACGGGATGGTAGATCGTCTCGCACTGGGCGCGGATCCATTGCTCTATCTCGGCGTCAGTCTTCGCCGCAGCGCCCGGCTGGAATTCGTCGGCCCGGTAGGGATCCAGGCCCGACTGGGCAAGAATATCGCGGCCCATCTTGACGCCGGCGATCAGCGCCTCGAGATCCTTGCGCTCCGCCAGGTAGTTGGCGTCGATCAGCGGATGGTCGCCGGGGTTGGTGCTGCGCAGCCGGATCGTGCCCGCGCTCTCGGGCCTGAGCGTGCAAACATGCAGGCTGTACCCGCTCTTCTTAACCTTTGTGCGGCCATGATCGACCACAAGCACCGGCAGGAAATGGAGCTGGATGTCGGGTGCGGCGAGGCCCGGGGCCGTGCGCAGGAATCCACCTGACTCCGCGACGGGAGACGTGCCCGGGCCCTTCTTGCTCACGACATACTGGAAGAGAGAGAGCAGTTTGTTGCGCCGGTCGAACGTGTCGTGGGTCTTGCAGAGCTGCAGTATGGCCGCGTCCACATGGTCCTGCAGGTTGCCGCCAACGCCCGGTAGATCGATCACCGGGGTGATCCCCATAGACTTCAGGTGATCGGCCGGGCCGACGCCCGACAGCATCATGAGCTGAGGCGAGTTCACGCTGCCGCCGCACAGGATGACCTCGCGGTTGGCACGCGCGACCTCGTCGCGGCCATCGATCGCATAGCGCACGCCTATGACGCGGGTGCCTTCGAAGATGATGCGTTCGACCATCGCGCCGGTGATGATCTCGAGGTGCGAGTTTCCACGCTCGACCGCTGGCCGCAGGTAGGCGCTGGCGGTGCTCCAGCGCTTCTTGTCCTTCTGCGTCACCTGGTAGTAGCCGACGCCGTCCTGCTCGGCACCGTTGAAGTCGGTGACGCGCTTGTGGCCGGCCTGTTCGGCAGCCTTGAGGAAGGCCTCGCTCAGTTTGCAGGGGTCGGCCTGGTCGGCGACGTTGAGTGGGCCGCCGGAGCCGTGGAAGTCGTCGCCGCCGCGCTCGTTGTTCTCGGCCTTCCTGAAGTAGGGCAGGACATCGTTGTAGCTCCAGCCTTCGTTGCCGAGCTGGCGCCAGTGGTCGTAGTCCGAGGCATGCCCGCGCACATAGAGCATGGCATTGATTGCCGACGATCCGCCCAGTGTCCTGCCGCGGGGCCAGTACATGCGTCGATCGTTACAATGCTTCTGGGGCGTCGTTTCATAGTGCCACTTGTATGACGACTTTTCGCTGAGACTGGCGAAACCGGCCGGCATCTTGAGCTTGAACGAATTGTCGGGACCGCCGGCCTCGAGCACCAGTATCCGCAAGCCGTCCTTTTCGGCCAGACGATGGGCCATCGTGCAGCCGGCGGAACCAGCTCCGATGATGACGTAGTCGTAGAGCGACAGTCGAGCCATTGACCTTCCCTAGGGCAGACGATTTTCGATCACGGTAAACACCGGACGAGCGGAAATGGGCGACAAAAACCCGTCCCCGTCCAGTGGAAAGACGCTGCGGCTGACCGAGTCTCCGACGTTGCCGCCGATGGCGGAGAGATGGCCCGGCTGGACGTCGACCACGATGTCGCAATGTCCTGCCCCACGATTAAGGTTTTGCAACGTCGTGCCGCTGCCCTCGCGCGACGCGCAAATCAGATCGCCGACTCTGGGTGCGTAGGCGTCGGGTTCGTGCGCAATGAAGGCCGCGCCCGGTTGCTTCGCCCGCTCGACGATTCTCTCGACGTAGATCGTGTGGCGCTGGTCCGGGCAGAACAGGTCGCGCGGCACGCCGGCGCTCTCGATGTCCCAGGAGATGAAGGCAGCCGACCAGGGCACGTCGTCGACCCCGCTCAGCGTCTTGTCGACGGACGCCCAGTAGTCGGCGATGCGCTGCGGCGCGTCGCGCTCCTTGATGCCGAGTTGCTCCGTCCGCGGGGCCGCGCTCTTCGAGTAGGCGATGACCTGCTTGCCGAAGCGGCCCCATTCGCCGACTGCCAGCAACACCATCGACGTTCGGGCGCTCGACGACGGGGGCGGAGCCTCGGGCTTCCAGGACGATGCGGGGCAGGGGCCGAGCGGCGGCAAGTCCTTCGCCTGCACGACCGGCCTGCTCGTCGGCGGCGTCGTGCAGGCGGCGGCGAGGAGAAGCGGGATCGCGAGGAGGGCGCGCATGGGGGGCTGCTCAGTCCCCCTGCCAGCGTCCGACGCCGCCGATCAGGATCGTCGGCACCCCTCCGGTCCCGTTCTTCACGGTGCAGACCTGGCTGCCGGGCCGGCGCCCGTCGCGCGGCTCGGAAACATCGAGGCCGGCGGCCTTCAGCCGTGCGTGGGCGCCGGCGATGTCGGGCACGCGCCACGACAGGCCCCAGAGATGGTCCGGCTCGTCCGACACGCCCTTCTTCAGGTCGTGGGCGATCTCGACCACCAGGTCGCCGCAGCGGAAGAACAGCAGGCGCGCGCCCCACTTGGGATTGCTGCGGTCGAGCCGCAGGTCGAGGCCGAGCCGGCCGCCATAGAAGGCGATGGCGCGCTCGGGGTTGGGCGTGCGCACGACGACATGGTCGAGGCTGGAGACGGCCGACGCGACATCGGCCGTGAGTTCCGAAGGGGCTTCGTCAGATCGTGCAACGACGTGGATCGCGACGCCGTGGCCGAGGAGCGCAAGCCCTGCATCCGTTCTCGTTGTCGCGACGGCGCGGCGTTCGAGGAGCGTCGCCGCCTTGTCGAGGTCCTGCGTCGCGAACACCATCGTTTGCAGGCCCGACATGTCTGCCTCGAAACGCACCCCGACGTTGCCGGTGCGCAGGCACCCGTCCACCGCGCGCCGACCCAGCAGAGTCTCGTACACGCCGGCCGAGCCGCCGACGACGAGATGGTCGAGTGCCGAGAGCATGGCGTCAGCCGATGCGCTTCAGGTTCGCCTTGTAGTCCTGGCCGCGTTTCACGTAGCTCTCCGCGCTCATCGCCAGCCGCGAGGCATTCTCCTCGCTGAGCTCGCGCACCACCTTGGCGGGCGAGCCGAGGATCATCGACCGGTCGGGAAAGCTCTTGCCCTCGGTCACGACCGAGCCGGCGCCGACCAGGCAATCCTTGCCGATCACCGAGCGGTTGAGCACGATCGACTGGATGCCGATGAGCGAGCCGTCGCCGATCGTGCAGCCGTGCAGCATCACCTGATGGCCGACCGTCACATGACGGCCGATGGTGAGCGGCGCGCCGGGATCGGTGTGCAGGACGCTCAGTTCCTGGATGTTGCTGTCGTCGCCGATCACGATCGGCTCGTTGTCGCCGCGCAGCACGGCGCCGGACCAGATGCTCACCCGTTCGCCCAGGATCACCGACCCGATGATGGTGACGCCCTCCGCGATGTAGCAGGAGGCCGGAATCGCCGGCACGCGGTCGTTCAGCTGGTAGATCGGCATCTGAAATCCTTCTGCGAGCGCCCTCGTGGGACAGGCTGTCCGGCATGCCAGCTTGCCCTGGCCAGTTCAATAGAGCCGGCTGGGCCTGGCTTCCGTAAAGGCTCCCTTACGTAAACGGCGTTTGACGTTTACGTAAACGTCAACTAAACGGTTGCCATCATGTCCGTTGTCGCCATTCCCTCGGCCAAGACGCCGGCGCCGCGAGATGCGCAGCGCATCTACAGCATCGCCGAACTGTCGCGCGAGTTTGCGATCACACCGCGCACGATCCGCTTCTACGAGGACGAGGGGCTGATCAAGCCGCGGCGGCATGGCACGACCCGTCTTTACACTGTGGGGGATCGCACGCGCTTGAGCTGGATCCTGCGCGGCAAGCGCCTCGGCTTCTCGCTCGCCGAGATCCGCGAACTGCTCGACCTCTACCAGGTCGACCGCACGGGCATGCAGCAGCTGCGCGAGCTGCTGCGCCGCTGCCAGCTCCACATCGCCGATCTGGAGCGCAAGCGCGCCGATCTCGACCAGCACATCGGCGAATTCAGGGAAGTCGAAGCACAAGTGAGCGCCGAGCTGAAGCAGCGCGGCATCGATCCGGAAAGCGATTAGGAAAACTGCGACCGAGGAGGAAGCCATGGCCGTCTACAAGGCCCCGATCAAGGACATCCAGTTCGTTCTGAACGAAGTCATCGACGTCTCGAAGCTCGCCAAACTGCCGGGCTACGAGGACGCAACTCCCGACACGATTCACGCCATCGTCGAGGAAGCCGCCAAGCTCTGCGAGAACGTGCTGTTCCCGCTGAACCGCACCGGCGACGAGGAAGGCTGCCACTACGAGAACGGCGTCGTGCGCACGCCCAAGGGCTTCAAGGAAGCCTACAAGCAGTTCGCCGAGGGCGGCTGGACGGGCATCACCTGCGATCCCGAGTTCGGCGGGCAGGGGCTGCCGGCCACGGTGGGCTTCGCGCTGCAGGAGATGTTCACCGCCTCGAACCAGGCCTTCGCGATGTATCCGGGCCTCAGCCACGGCGCCTACGAGGCGCTGTCGCGCCATGGCTCCGACGAACTGAAGAAGCGGTACCTGCCGAAGCTGGCCGACGGCACCTGGTCCGGCACCATGTGCCTCACCGAGCCCCATTGCGGCACCGACCTCGGCATGCTGCGCACCAAGGCCGAGCCGCAGGCCGACGGCAGCTACAGCATCACCGGCACGAAGATCTTCATCTCGGCCGGCGAGCACGACCTCACCGAGAACATTATTCATCTCGTGCTGGCGCGCCTGCCGGATGCGCCGGGCGGCACCAAGGGCATCTCGCTGTTCATCGTGCCGAAGTTCCTGCCCAAGGCGGACGGGTCGGTCGGCGAGCGCAACGGCATCCGCTGCGGCGCCCTCGAGCACAAGATGGGCATCAAGGCCAACGCGACCTGCGTTATGAACCTCGACGGCGCCACCGGCTGGCTGGTCGGAGAGGCCAACAAGGGCATGGCCGCCATGTTCGTCATGATGAACGCAGCCCGCCTCGGCGTCGGCATGCAGGGCCTCGGCATTGCCGAGACGGCCTACCAGAGCGCCGTCGCCTATGCGCGCGACCGCCTGCAGGGCCGTTCGCTGACCGGTCCGAAGAACGCCAGCGGCCCGGCCGACCCGATCATCGTGCATCCGGACGTGCGCCGCATGCTTATGATCCAGAAGTCCTTCACCGAGGGCGCCCGTGCGCTCTCGCTCTGGGTCGGCATGCTGATCGACGAGGCGCATTCGCATCCCAACGCGGCGACGCGCGAGGCGGCCGACGATCTCATCCAGATGCTGACTCCGATCATCAAGGCCTACTTCACCGACATGGGCAGCGAATGCGCCAACCTCGCGGTTCAGACCTGGGGCGGCCACGGCTTCATCCGTGAGAACGGCGTCGAGCAACTCGTGCGCGACGCGCGCATCACCCAGCTCTACGAGGGCACCAACGGCATCCAGGCGCTCGACCTGGTCGGCCGCAAGCTGCCGATGAAGGGCGGCCGCGTCGCCCAGCGCCTGCTCGGCGAGATCGGCGGTTTCATCGCGCAGCACAAGGCCGACGAGACGATGAAGGAATTCGTCGAGCCGCTGGAGAAGGCCATGGGCCGCGTCCAGGACTCGGCGCTCTTCCTGATG
>CANIEC010000194.1 GCA_947466085.1 Rhodospirillales bacterium | reverse complement strand
GTCACCGCGCGCGTACGCCCGTGCGAAAACTTCTGGCGCACCTGCGTCGCGTCTGCCTTCGACGCCGCGCTCGTGCGCGTGGTCGAGAGGGTCAGCGGCTTGGTCGTCTTGTTCTGTTCGTTCTGTTCCGTCATGTCGGCTGTTGTCCTTGGTCCGCCCCGGCCCGTCAACCGGCGCCGTTCAGCCGGAAGCTGCGCCAGCGCGCCGCTCCGACAGAAATTCGTTCAATGAAGGCCCCGCCCGCATCATCGCGCGCGATCGCCACGTAAACCGCCTGTTCGCGGCCGAAGATTCCGCCAAGCGCGGCCGCATCGCCCAGCCGCTCGAGCGGCAGGCCGGTCGCCCGCAGCTTCTGCAATCCATCGCCATCGGCCTCATCGGCCACGACGAGCAATCCCACTTGATGACGGCCGATCATCTGCTCGACCTTCACGTAGCCCGCAACGGCGCGACCCGCCCGCCGCGCCCGGCCGAGATCGGCCAGGGTCCGTTCGAGCAGAAGATGCTCGACCCGGTCCACCAACTCGGCCGACGCCTTGACCGGCGCCCGCGCCGCCCTGGAGAACAGCTTTTTCTCCACGGCTTTTTCGAGCGCGGCCCTCTCGGCCCGCACCCACATGCCCCGCCCCGGGAGCCGTCGCGCCAGATCGGGCACGACATCGCCTTCCGGCCCGACGACGAACCGGATCATCTGCTCCGGCGTCCCTTCCACGCCGGTCGCGATGCAGGTGCGCATCGGGCCGGCGGGGGGTGCCGAGAGATGGGGTTCCATCATGTCGAGGGCAAGGTCCAAGGGCGTCTTCTCCGTCAGGCCTTGGCCGCTTCGTCGGCCGGTGCGGCCTCGTCGGCGAACCAGTGCTCACGCGCCTTCATGATGATGGCGTTGGCGGCATCGTTATCCATGGTGCTCTCGCCCACGATCTCGCGCAGCTCATCGGAGGCCAGGTCGGCCAGGTCGTCGAGCGTCTTCACGCCCGCCTCGCCCAGCGCCACCACCATCGGCAGGGTCAGGCCCTCGGCATTGGCCACGTCCTCGGCGACGCCCAGCGACGCCAGGCGTTCGGCCAGTTCGGCGTCGCGCTTCTCGAGATATTCGCGGCCGCGCCGCTGCAGCTCGGTGGCGATTTCCTCGTCGAAACCCTCGACCGTTGCCAGGTCCTCGACCGCGGCGTCCGAGACGTCCTCGACCGTGGCATAGCCTTCGGCGACCAGCAGATGGGCGATCACGTCATCGACGTCGAGCGTGGCCTTGAAGAGTTCGGTGCGCTCGCGCGTGTCCTTCTGGCGGCGCTCGCTCTCCTCGGTCTCTGTCATGATGTCGATTTCCCAGCCGGTGAGCTGGGAGGCGAGCTTCACGTTCTGACCGCGGCGGCCGATCGCCAGGCTGAGCTGGTCGTCGGGGACCACCACCTCGGTCTTGTTCTTCTCCTCGTCCATCAGCACCTTGCTGACTTCGGCGGGGGCCAGCGCGTTGACGATGAAGTTGGCCGTGTCGTTCGACCACGGGATGATGTCGACCTTCTCGCCCTGCAGCTCCTGCACGACGGCCTGCACGCGGCTGCCGCGCATGCCGACGCAGGCGCCGATCGGGTCGATCGAGCTGTCGTGGCTCAGCACCGCAATCTTGGCGCGGCTGCCCGGGTCGCGGGCGACGGCCTTGATCTCGATGATGTTGTCGTAGATCTCGGGCACTTCCTGCATGAACAGCTTGGCCATGAACTGCGGATGGCTGCGCGACAGGAAGATCTGCGGGCCGCGCGGCTCCTCGCGCACGTCGAAGATGTAGGCGCGCACGCGATCGTTCACGCGCAGGCTCTCGCGCGGGATCGTCTCGTCGCGGCGGATCACGCCCTCGGCGCGCTGCAGGTCGACGGTGATGTTGCCGTAGTCGACGCGCTTGACCACGCCCGACACGATCTCGCCGATGCGGTCCTTGAATTCCTCGTACTGGCGCTTGCGCTCGCTCTCACGCATGCGCTGCGTGATGACCTGCTTGGCGGTCTGGGCGGCGACGCGGCCGAAGTCGATCGGCGGCAGCTCGTCGGTCAGGAAGTCGCCGACCTGGGCCTCGGGATTGCGGCGCTGGGCGTCGGTCACCGAAACCTGGGTGTTCTCGTTCTCGATCACGTCCGAGACCTGCATGTAGCGCAGCAGCTTGATCTCACCGGTCTTGCGATCGATCTCGGCGCGGATGTCGTGCTCCAGCCCGTACTTGGCGCGGCCGGACTTCTGGATGGCCTGCTCCATCGCCTCGAGCACTTCCTCGCGCTCGATGCCCTTTTCGCGGGCGACCATGTCGGCCACCTGCAGCATTTCGAGGCGCGGGATATCGGCTGTCGTCGCCATGTCTCTTCCCTCTTCCTTAAGCTTTAGCCAGTCCGTTCAATGGGTCTGCCCGGCCGCGCCTTCGGCGGCCAGACGATGTTCTTCGATCAGGCGGTCGGTCAGTTCGAGCTTCGCGCGGGTCACGGCTTCGAGCGGCACCGCCGCTTCCTTGCCGTCGTCCAGGCGCAGCCGGACCAGATTGTCCTCCAGCCCCAGCAGCGTTCCCTTGAAGCGACGCCGTCCCTCCACCGGAAGCGCGGTCTCGAGGCGGGCGATGTGACCCGCCCAGCGCACGTAATCCTTGGGCCGGGTCAGCGGCCGGTCGATGCCGGGCGAGCTCACTTCCAGCGTGTAGGCCTCGGTGATCGGGTCCTCGACGTCCAGAACGGCCGAGACGGCGCGCGACACGGTCGCGCAATCCTCGACGTCCAGGGTCCTTCCATCGGCGGGCTCGATCATGATCTGCAGGGTCCCGCCCTTGCTCAGGGCGACGCGAACCAGCTCGAAGCCCATGCCGACGATCGTCGGGGCAACGATGTCTTCGATTCGACGCAGCAGATCGGTCACGCGGGCGATACTTCTCGACGATTGGGGGTGGTGGGAATGGGCCAAATGAAAAGAGCGGGTTTGCGGCCCACTCTTTTTCTTTGGTTCATCCCGTGAACCCGATGAGGATGGCGCGGATATAGGCTCCTGCCCGGCAACTGGCAAGGGATTCCAGCATGCTCTATGGGGGGACCTGAGCGACGCTCTATATATAGTGTGACTTAGTCCTCCCCATTCAAATGGGGAGGTGCCCCGCAGGGGCGGAGGGGTCAGAACCCTGCCTGACCAGCGCATAGATCGTGTCGAGCACGTCTTCGGTGCGCCCCAATACATCGCCGTTCCAGAAGCGCAGCACCTCAAATCCCGCCGATCTCAAGAACCGGTCCCTGCGCAGATCGTACTCCAGGTTCTCCGCATGCTGACTGCCATCGAGTTCGACGACCTCCAGTGCCTCCACACACGCGAAATCGCAGATGTAGAGCCCGACCTGATGTTGCCGCCGGAACTTGAAGCCTGCGAGCTGGCGACGGCGCAGACGGCTCCAGAGGAGGCGTTCGGCGTCAGTCTGGTTCGTCCGAAGGCTTCGGGCGTATCGGCGCATGCCGACAGTAAGGCGTGGTGCTTTGGAGAAAATATGTCAGATATAACTACTTTAACGGGTATCCTCTGACCCCTCCGCCCCTCCGGGGCACCTCCCCATTTGAATGGGGAGGAAAGCTCTTGGCGTATCTTAGCGGCGTCGCTAGCGCCGTCTCAACCGCAGGAACACCGGCTTGTGGCCGGCCAGCATCTTCTGCTCGTAGCGGGTGGGGGGCCAGTCGGCGGGGCGGCTGCGCCAGTCGGCCGGGCTCTCGGCCAGCCACTCGAAGTCTGCATGGCGACAGGCATGCTCGACCATCCAGGGCAGGTAGCTCGGATCGTCGGTGGCGAGCCGCAGCTCGGCGCCTTGCTTCATCAACCGGGCCAGCACGTCGAGGTTGGAACGCTGCACGAAGCGGCGCTTGTGGTGGCGGGTCTTGGGCCAGGGATCGGGGAACAGCACGAAGGCACGCGACAGGCATTGCGGCGGCAGGGCCTGCATCACGAAGCGGGCATCGTCGGTGAACAGGCGGACGTTCGACACGCCGGTCCGCTCTATATGCGCCAGGCATTTGGCGACGCCGTTGATGTAGGGCTCGCAGCCGATCAGGCCGACGTTCGGATGCTGTTCGGCCTGCCAGACGAGATGCTCGCCGGCGCCGAAGCCCACTTCCAACCACACGCCATCGGCCGGCAGCGTGCCGCCGAAAGCCTGCGCGAGATCGATCTTCGCGGCGCTTTCGGCGACCTCGTTGTCGGGCGTGACGATGGGTTCGGCCGGCAGGGCGACTTCGAGGCGAGGCAGCAGCGTGTCGAGCAGCGACTGCTGCCCGGCCCGCAGTTTCTTGCCCCGTCGACGGCCATGCAGCGTGCGTCGGCGGGCTTCTTCCATGATGCTTCCGGGGCGATCCCTACATGATCACGTCGATGAGGTACGGACCCTTGTGCGCCATGGCGTAGGTGAGCTGCTTGGTGAGCTCGTCCAGGTTGGTCGCCTTGCCACTGGCCACGCCCATGCCCTTCGCCAGATCGGTGAACTGCAGGGTCGGCCGGTCGAGGGTCAGCATGTCGATGGCGCGCGGGCCGGGGTTGGCGGCGCCGACATCGGCCAGCTGGCTGTAGAGGATGTTGTAGGAGCGGTTCGAGAAGATCATGACGCAGACGTCGAGATTCTCGCGCGCCATCGTCCACAGCGACTGGATCGTGTACATCGCCGAGCCGTCGCCGATCATGCAGATGACCTTGCGGTCCGGGCAGGCCACGGCCGCGCCAACGGCGACGGGACCGCCGAAGCCGATCGAGCCGCCCATGTTGTTCAGCCAGTCGTGCGGCGGCGCGCCGGCGCTGAACGGGAAGAAGCCGCGGCCGGTCGTGACCGACTCGTCGACTACGATGGCACCTTCCGGCATCGTCGCACCCAGCGCCTGGCCGAGACCGTCGAGCGTGAACTTGCCGGTCGGACGCTCCGGACGGCTGGGCTGGGCGATGCCCTCCGGCTTCACGTTCATGGCGTCGAGTTCCATCGCCAGCGCCTCGAGCGAGCCGATCGGATCGCCCTCGACCGGGCAGAGCGTGGAGATCTCGCAATCGTCCGGCGACAGGACCGACGGCTTGCCGGGATAGGCGAAGAAGGCAAACGGCGCCTTGGCGCCGCACAGCACCATCTGCTTGGTGCCCTTGAGCTGGGCCAGCGCGTTCTCGACCACGAAGTGCAGGCGCAGGACCGGAATACGGCCGGCGCCGCGCTCGATGCGCGCGGTACCGCCAGCGCCCTGGACCTTGCAACCCGTCTTGGCGGCGATCTTGCCGGCCAGTTCGAGGCCACGGGCCCGCAGGGCGCGGCCACCGATGAACAGCATGGCGCCCGGCATCTTGAGCGCCTTGGCCGCGGCCACGACCGTCTCCTGGGAGGGCTTGTCCGGCGCCGGCGCGGCGGGCGTCTCGACCGCGCCGTCGGCTTCACCCCAGGCGGTGTCGGCCGGCAGGATCAGGGTCGCGATCTGGCCCGGCGCCACATTCGCGGCCTGGATCGCCAGCGCGCCGTCACCCGCCACCGTCTTGGAGGTCGGCGAGGTCTTTACCCAGTGCGAGAAGGGACGCGCGATGCCTTCGATGTCGGCGGTGAGCGGCGTGTCGTACTTGATGTGATAGAGCGCGTGCTCACCCACGATGTTGACCACACCCGAGCCCGCCTTCTTGGCGTTGTGCAGGTTGGCCGCCGCATTGGCGAGGCCGGGACCGAGATGCAGCAGGGTCGAGGCCGGCTTGTCGGTCATGCGGTAATAGCCGTCGGCCGCGCCGGAACAGACGCCTTCGAACAGGCCGAGCACGCAGCGCATGCCCTCGACGCGGTCGAGCGCGCCGACGAAGTGCATTTCCGAGGTGCCGGGGTTGGCGAAACAGACTTCGACGCCGCCCTTGACCAAGGTGCGGACCAGACTTTCAGCTCCGTTCATCGATTCCCCCAAACACGGATGATTCAAATTCGGCGGCACCCTAGGCCACTCGCGCCGTTAACCCAAGGCTCTGCAATACCCGCAGAATTCCTTGTTTCGGCCGTTCTCTCTTTATTCTCAACAGCTTGTTTGCTACATTTGAAGCATTATTTGAATTCTTAAGTACGAAAGACTTTTCCATGAGCCATTCGGATCCTTCCGACAGCTCGGCCGACTCGCTTTTCATCGTCGGCGCCGATCTCGTCGAATTCGACCGCAGCGACCTGCCGATCTATGCCATGCCGGCCTCGCGCTGGGCTGACGCCGGTGCCGAAACGATATCTTACGGTGCGCCGCTCGACCGGCTGTTCGGAGAGCCGGGCGAAATCTTCATCGACGGCGTTCCGGGCTCGGCCGCCGAGGCAATGCCGGCGCTCGGCGAGGATTCGCTGGTTGTCCTGAGCGACCTGTCCGATGGCTTGATGCTGCCTGCGAGCGAAGAGCCTTTCGCGATGCACGAGAGTGCCGCCGTCTATGATTTTGGCGCCGATGCCCACGTCGTTATGCACGTCCAGGACGGCATCAACTGGGACCAGCCGGATGCCGGGTGGTCTTTCGACCACCACGGCTGATCCGGATTACGCCGCGCCGCCCAGCTCGAGTTGGACGAGGTTCATCCAGTAGGCCGCGCCGGTCGTCAGGATCTGGTCGTTGAAGTCGTAGAGCGGCGAATGCACGTTCTGGCAGCCGCCCTCACCTGCGCCGCCATTGCCGATCATGATGTAGGCGCCCGGCTTCTTCTCCAGCATGAACGCAAAGTCTTCGGCGCCAGCCAGCGGTGACGTGTTCGCCTCGACATGCTCGCGGCCGACCGTCAGCGCCGCGGCCTCGACGGCGACCGCCGTCTGCTCGGCGGCGTTGACCAGCGCGGGATAGCGCCGGTGATACTTGGAGACGGCCTCGCAGCCGCCGGCCTGCGCGATTCCTGAGGCGACCTCGGCCAGCCGCCGCTCCAGCAGGTTGCGTACGTCGGCCGAGAAGCTGCGGGCGGTGCCGCGGATCAGCACTTCCGACGGGATCACGTTGGGCGAGCCCGGCGTGCCGGCCGCGATATGGCCGACGCTCAGCACCGCGGCCTGGCTCGGCGGCACGTTGCGGCCAACGATGCCCTGCACCGCGACGATGAACTGGGCCGCCACGAAGGTCGGGTCGGTACCGCGATCGGGCATCGCGCCGTGTCCGCCGGTGCCCTTGAACACGACTTCCCAGCTGTCGGACGAAGCCAGCATGGCGCCGGTCCGGATGGCGAAGTGGCCGACCGGGAAGCCCGGCATGTTGTGCATGCCGTAGACCACGTCGCAGGGAAACTTCTCGAACAGGCCTTCCTCGATCATCACGCGCGCGCCGCCGAGACCTTCTTCGGCGGGCTGGAAGATGAAATGCACGGTGCCGGCGAAGTCAGGCGCCGCCGCCAGTTGCTTGGCCGCGCCCAGCAGCATCGTCGTATGCCCGTCATGGCCGCAGGCATGCATCTTGTTCGGGATCGTCGAGGCGTAGTCGAACCCGTTCTTCTCCTGCAGGTGCAGCGCATCCATGTCGGCGCGCAGCCCGATCGTCTTCTGACCCGGCCGGTTGCCCTTCAGCGTGCCGACGACGCCGGTCGTGGCGAGGCCACGATGCACCTTGATGCCCCAGGAGGTGAGCTTGTCGGCCACGATCTGGGCGGTCCGCTCCTCTTCGAACGCGGTCTCGGGATGGCGGTGGATGTCACGGCGGATGGCGGTGAGATCGGCCAGGTCCGCGGCGAGAAGATCGGGTGTGTAACGGGTCATGACCGGAGACTAGCGTCGGCCATCGCAAAAGGAAACGCGACGCGGGTTGCCCGACGACCGGCGTCCTGCAAAGTTCGCGGCTCCTTCATCCTGGGTGAACGGTCATGACAGAGCTCGCCGGAGCAAGACCCCGCCTCTATCAGACGCCGTCCTCCTACTATTCGATGATCGCGCGGCTTGCGCTCGCCGAGGGCGGCATCGCCTACGAGCGCATCTTCGTCGATATCCATTTCCGGATGGGCCAGCAGCAGCCGGACTATGTGCGGATAAATCCGGGCATGACCGTGCCGACGTTGGTGCTGGCCGATCGCGTCCTTATCGAGAGTCGCGACATCGCGGAGTATGCGCTCGGCGCCCCGCCCGACGCCGAGACCAAGAGCTGGGTCGACCTTCACTACTCCTATCCGATCGAGGAACTGACCTTCGGCGGCATTCTCGCCCGCAATCCCCTGGCCCGGATCATGATCCCGAAGCGGCTCGAGGCAGCCCGACGTCAGCTCCTGACGCATGCCGCAGCAAATCCCGATCTCGCCGCCGTCTATCAGGCGCGCGCCGCAGTGTTCGCCCGGCGCGTAGCCACCTTCGAGCCGGACGCCGTCGTGAAACTTTCGGAGCGGCGCCGCATTGAGGCGATCGGCTTCATGGACCGGCTCGAACAGACGTTGAGCGATGGCCGTGCGGTGCTGGTGCCGCCGGCCTACGGCGTCGCTGATGTGGTCTGGACGGTGTTTCTCGGCCGCATGGAGTTCGCCGGTCTCGGGTCGGAGATCCCCAGGCGGCCGGCACTCGCGCGCTACTGGGCCGCCATGCAGGCGCGCCCCAGCTTTTCGGTTGCCGACATATGGACGAAGTTTCACATCGGCCGCCTGATCGGGGGGATTCTGGGCATCGGCAGAGGCTGACGGCGCGGATCGTCCAACGGAGCAGGCCGGGGGGTGGCGTCCCTGCCCGCAACGCGCTAAAGCCGCGCCGCCATGATCCTTTTCCCCGCGATCGACCTCAAGGACGGCAAGTGCGTGCGCCTTCTCCGCGGCGACATGCAGCGTGCCACCGTGTTCAACGACAGCCCCGCCGCCCAGGCCAAGGCCTTTGCCAATGCCGGCTGCGAATGGCTCCACCTGGTCGACCTCAACGGCGCGGTTGAAGGCCATCCGGTCAACCGCGCGGCGGTCGAGAGCATCCTGAAGGACGTCGAGGTGCCGACCCAGCTGGGCGGCGGCATCCGCACCATCGAGAGCATCTCGCAGTGGTTCGACGCCGGCGTGCAGCGGATCATCCTGGGCACCATCGCGGT
>CANIEC010000193.1 GCA_947466085.1 Rhodospirillales bacterium | reverse complement strand
GAGCTGGAGGAGTGTGCGCGGATCGACGGCGCCTCGCGCTGGAAGGCGATGGTCTACATCGTCATCCCGGTCGCCGTGCCCGGCATCCTGTCGTCGGGCATCATCGCCTTCACGCTCTCCTGGAACGAGTTCATCTACGCCCTCGTCTTCCTGTCCTCGCCGGACCAGAAGACCGTCCCCGTCGGCGTCACCTCGGAGCTGATCCGCGGCGACGTGTTCTTCTGGGGTCCGCTGATGGCCGGCGCCCTGCTGGGCTCGATCCCCGTCGCCATCGTCTATTCATTCTTCGTCGAACACTACGTCTCGGGTCTCACCGGGTCGGTCAAGGGGTAACGCGTCATGGCCGAGGTCAGTATCCGCAAGCTCAACAAGATGTTCGATGTCACCCACGTGGTGAAAGACGTCGACCTCGAAATCCGCGACAAGGAGTTCGTCGTGCTGGTCGGCCCCTCCGGCTGCGGCAAGACCACGACCTTGCGCATGGTGGCCGGTCTCGAGGCGATCACCTCGGGCCAGATCCTGATCGACGATTCGGTGGTGAACGAGGTGCCGCCGATGGACCGCGACATCGCCATGGTCTTCCAGAACTACGCGCTCTATCCGCACATGAGCGTCGCCGGCAACATGGCCTTCGGCCTGAAGATGCGGAAGTTCGCCAAGCCGGAGATCGAGAGCCGCATCAAGCGCGCCGCCGCCATCCTCGGCATCGAGAACCTGCTGGAACGCAAGCCGCGCCAGCTTTCCGGCGGTCAGCGCCAGAGGGTCGCGTTGGGCCGCGCAATCGTGCGCGACCCCAAGGTCTTCCTGTTCGACGAGCCGCTCTCCAACCTCGACGCCAAGCTGCGCGTGCAGATGCGGGTCGAGCTGAAGAAGCTGCACGAGCGGCTGGGCACGACCGCGATCTACGTCACCCACGACCAGGTCGAGGCGATGACCCTGGGCGACAGGGTGGTGGTGATGAAGGACGGCTGGGTCCAGCAGGTCGGCGAGCCGCTCGAGCTCTACAACACCCCGGCCAACCGCTTCGTCGCAGGTTTCATCGGTTCGCCGGCCATGAACTTCATCGAGGCGACGCTGGGTGAGAGCGACGGCGCCGTCGTGGCCGAGGCGCCCGGCCTGCGCCTCACCCTTCCCGGCCCCCAGGCCGCACGGGCCCGCGCCAAGGCCGGCCGCGCCATCACCCTCGGCATCCGCCCGGAAGACGTTCACGTCGCCACAGATTCGGATCCAGCCAACCTCTGCTTCGATGCCATTGTCGAGGTCGTGGAACAGCTCGGCTCCGAGATCCTCCTCGATACGCGGGTCGGCCCCGCGACCGTGGTGGCCAGCGTCGAGCCCACGATGCGCATCCGCAGCAACGACAGGCTGCGCATGTCCCTCAAGCCGGAGCGCCTGCACCTGTTCGACGCCGAGACCGAAGCGGCGATCTGACCCCTCCGCCCCTGCGGGGCACCTCCCCATCGGAATGGGGAGGCAATGAGTCCTCGTCCCTCCCCATTCCGATGGGGAGGTGTCGGCGTCTTACGCCGACGGAGGGGTCAAAGCTAAGGCGCCGGCCCGCTCCACGACTCCAGCACGTCCCACTTCGCCTTGCGCTGCTCGTCGCGCGGCTTCTTGAAGTCGTGGCCGTACGGCGCCGTGTCGAACGAGCCGTAGGTCGGGTTGGGCAGCATCAGCCACTGCTTGCCCCAGTAGGGCATGCCGGCCTCGAACGCCTTCACCCGCTCGGCCTCGCTGCTGCGGTAGCGGTCGTCGAAGTCGCCGAGATTGTCGCCGATGTTCAGCAGGATGCGATGGTCCCTGGCGACGGCCGCGCGCCGCGTGCTCTTGGCGCCAGTCCAGTCGGGCTTCTCGCCCTGCATCAGGAACGTGTCGACCGTGCCGCCCATGGGGAAGCCGAGCTGCGCCATGTTGGCGCGCGTATCCGCCTCGGTCTCGGCGCCGCGGTTGGTGACGTAGAAGACCTTCACGCCCTTCGACTCGGCATACTTCGTGAACTCGACGGCGCCGGGGATCGCCGCGGAGATCCGGGCGGCGCAGAACTGGTTCCAGCTCTTCGTGCTGAAGCTCTGGTCCGCCCGCATCAGCCAGACCTGGTATTTCGAATTGTCGAGCAGGGTCTCGTCGACGTCGAGCACGACGGCCGGCGGCAGGTTCTGGAAATCGCCCGTCTGCTCGCCCGGGGCCGCCGTCCAGCTCCTGTCGGCCAGCGCCTCGTCGAGACGGAGACGCGCCAGCGCATACACGGTCAGCGCATTGGCCTTGTATTCGACGGCGCGCTGCATCCACAGATTGGCCAGCAGCAGGTCGTGCGCCGGCGCGACATCCTGGGCGCGGACCGCGCCACCAGAGAGGACGGCGAGCAGAAGACCGAGAAGCAGAGTCTTGCGGGCGATCATGGCGATATCCTCTCCAGCAGCTGCCGCTTGGTCGCCTCGTCGGCAAAGGAGACCTCGATCGTCGTGCGAGCGATGCCGCGAAGCTGTCGCTCGTCGAGACCGGCCAGGTCGTATTCGGTGCCGAGCGTCGTATGGAAGAAGGGCGGATCGTCGGAGTTCAGCGTGACCCTGACGCCGGCATCGATCAATCGGTGCAGCGGATGCGCGGCCCGGTCGGGATAGAGACCCAGCGCCACGTTGCTGCCCGGACAGACCTCCAGGACGATGCCGCGCCGCGCCAGTTCCTCCATCAGGGCCGGATCGTCGGCCGAGCGCACGCCATGGCCGATGCGGGTCACCGGCAGATCGCGGATCGCAGCCCACACGCTCTCCGGCCCCACGACCTCGCCGGCATGAACGGTGCAGCCATAGCCGTTCTCATGCGCGAGGCGGTAGGCGGGCGCGAAATCGACCGGCGCGAACTTGGCCTCGTCGCCGCCCATGCCGAAGCCCACGACATAGGGATGCGGCTCGGCCAGCATGGCGCGGACCATGGCTTCGGCCCGCTCGGGTCCGAGATGGCGGATGCAGATGATGATGATGCGGCCTTCGATGCCGAACTCGCGGCGGGCGTCGTCGATGCCCTGCGCCAGCGCCTCGAGCCACTTCGTGTAGGAGATGCCGAGCGCAGCCGGCCGTTCGGGCGAACAGAACATCTCGACATAGACCGCCCCTTCGCGCGCCACGCCGGCAAGGTAGCCGTAGATGACGTCGCGGAAGTCGCGTGGCGTCTTCAGCGCCGTGCACACCCGGTCATAGGCGTCGAGGAAGCTCCAGAAGTTCGTCCAGGCGTAGTGGCCCCTTGCATCCAGCAGGTTCGGCGGCAGCACCAGGCCATTTCGTTCGGCCAGTTCGAGGGCCAGCTTGGGCGGGATCGAACCTTCGAGATGGCAGTGGATTTCGGCCTTGGGAATCACGCGAATCCTCGGAGCGGCAGGTCGGGACGTTGCAGCCAGTTGTCGGCCGGATAATCGGCCCGACCGTCGATCAGGTGCAAGCTGTAGGCATGACGCGGCCGCGACGAGCGGTTGGCCGTGCTGGCATGGGGCAGGAGCCCATGCAGGACGATGACGGCGCCGCGCCGGACCTCCAGCGCGACCGGCTCGGCCGGCGGCCACGGCGTCGAATCGATGGTGCGACTGACGAGTTCTCCGCCCTGATAGCCGAACCACTCGCGCAGCGGCCCGCGATGGGCCCCAGGCAGGGCGACGAGGCAGCCATTGCCCCGGTCGGCGTCGTCGAGCGCGATCCAGAAGCCCGTGACGCTGGGCGGCTCGGTGCGCAGGAACGTCGCGTCCTGGTGCCAGCCGACCTCGGCGCCGACATGCGGCTGCTTGAAGAGGTACATCGACTGCAGCAGCAGCGGCGATTGGATGCCGAGCGCCCTTGCGAGCGCGGCCAGCCGCGGCTGGCGCGAGAAGCGGTCGAACACCGGGTCGAGATCGTGCAGGGCGTGGCCGATCTTGTTCAACTGCGAGGGCGCCTCCGCCTCGACGAAGAAACGGATATCGCCGCCCGATTCACGAAAGTAGCGGTCGCCTGCATGGGCCTGATCGACGGTCGAGAAAACCGTGGGCGCAGCGCCGCGGTCGAATCCGGCCACCAGTTCGGCCGCGCGCGCCTTCAGCGCCTCGCAGTCCTCGATCGGGACGAAATCCGGCAGGACCACGAAACCATCGCGCGCATAGGCCTTGAGGTCGATCACCGCGCGACCCGTTCGAGGATCGCGGGGGTCCCGGACGGCGCCTCCTCTTCGATGCGGACGGCGCGGCGTATCAGGGCAATCGCCTCGTCGGCGTCGGCCTCGCTGGCGGCATGCACGAGGCACAGCGGCTCGCCGCTCTGGATCCGCCGGCCGACATCGACGAACCCGGTGAGGCCGACAGATGTATCGATGGCATCGTCGGCGTGGCGGCGCCCGCCGCCCAGTTCGACGACGGCGATGCCGACCTCGCGGGCATTCATGCCCGCGACATGGCCGGATCGCTCGGCCGTACAGGCCTTCACCACCGGCGCACGGCCGAGATAGCGCGCGCTGTGTTCGAGGAAATCGCCGGGACCGCCCAGCGCCGAAACCATGCGGGCAAAGATCTCGGCCGCACGGCCATCGGCCAGAACGGCCTCGGCCCTGGCCCGACCCTCGCCGGCGTCCGCCACCAGTCCGCCCAGCACCAGCATCTCGGACGACAGCGCCATCGTGACCTCATGCAGGCGCGGCTCGCGCACGCCGCTTCCGGTGAGATAGGCGACGGTCTCCGCGACTTCGAGCGCGTTGCCGACCTCGCGGCCCAGCACCCGATCCATATCGGTGATCAGCGCCACCGTCGGCAGGCCGGCCCGGTTGGCGACATCGACCAGGCTCCGCGCCAGGTCGCGCGCCATCTCCTCGGTGTCGCAGAAGGCGCCGGAGCCGCACTTCACGTCCATCACCAGCCCGTCCAGCCCCTCGGCGACCTTCTTGCTGAGAATGGAGCTCACCAGCAGCGGGATCGACTCGACGCTGCCGGTGACGTCGCGGGTCGCATAGAGCCGGCGGTCGGCGGGCGCGAGATCGTCGGTCTGGCCAATCACCGCGCAGCCGACCTCGCGCACGACGCGACGGAACGTGTCGATGTCGGGCTGGGTCTCGTAGCCCGAGATGGCCGAGAGCTTGTCGAGCGTGCCGCCGGTATGGCCGAGCCCGCGGCCGGAGATCATCGGCACGAAGGCGCCGCAGGCGGCCACGATCGGCGCCAGCATCAGGCTCACCTTGTCGCCGACACCGCCGCTCGAATGCTTGTCGAGCACCGGCCCCGGCAGGGCGAGCTCGCGCCAGTCGAGCATGATGCCCGAACGCGCGAGGCCCAAAGTCAGCGCGACCCGCTCCGGCACCGTCATGCCGCGGAAGAACACCGTCATCGCGAAGGCCGCCACCTGGCCCTCGCTCAGGCCGCCGTCGTGGATGCCGCGCACGATGAAGGCGATCTCCTCGTCGGAGAGTTCGTGCCCGTCGCGCTTCCGGCGAATGATCTCCTGCGGCAGCATGTTCAGGCGCACCGTTCGAGGAAGGTGCGCAGCACGAGGCGCACCTTGTCCGCCGCCGCGGTCGCCACAGAGAGCGTCTGCTCATGGGCGAGCGTGCCCGGCACAAGGCCGGCGGCGTAGTTCGTCATCAGCGAAAGCGCGGCCACCTTGAGGCCGGCATGGCGCGCCAGGATGGTCTCGGGGGCCGTCGACATGCCCACGGCGTCGGCGCCCAGCACCCGCGCGGCACGGATTTCGGCCGGCGTCTCGAAGCTCGGCCCGCTGAAGAAGATGTAGACGCCCTCGTGGCAGACGACGTTGGCCGCGCGCGCCGCTTCCATCAGCCTCGTGCGCAGAACCGGATCGTAGGCATCGACCATGTCGACGAAGCGGCTGTCGCCCGACCCCACGCCGAACAGCGGGTTGGTGCCGGTGAAGTTGATGTGATCGCTGATCGCCATCACCGATCCCGGCGGCATGTCGAGCCGCAGGCTGCCGGCCGCATTGGTCTGCAGCAGGATCTCGCAGCCCAGTGCGGCCATCGCATCGATGGCGCCCTTCATCTCGTCGGCCCGGCCGCGCTCGTAGTAATGCGCCCGGCCCTGCAGTACCGCGACCGGGGTTGGTCCGACGTGACCCAGCACCAGCCGCCCGGCATGACCGCCGACCGTCGGCCGCGGGAAGCCCGGCAGGTCGGCGTAGGGAATCGTGGCAATCGCCGCGACTTCCTCGACGAAGCCGCCGAGGCCGGAGCCGAGGATCAAGGCAACCTTCGGCCGAAAGCCCGGGGCTGCGCGCTCGAGCATGTCACTCACGGCTGGGCGAAATGCTGCGGACCGAAGGACATCGGCAGGAGCTGCCCCAGCGTCACCGTGCGATGCAGCCCGTCGGGACCGCAGAGATGGACCGGCACGTCGTCGGCCGCGAATTCGCGCAGCTTCTGCCGGCAGCCGCCGCAGGGCGTGATGACTTCAGGACCGGGGCCGACCACGACGCATTCAAGGATGCGCTTGTGGCCTGCCGCGACCAGGGCCGCGATGGCACCGGCCTCGGCACAGAGGCCCTGAGGATAGGCCGCGTTCTCGACGTTGCAGCCGCCATGGATCGAGCCGTCCTCGGCCCGGAGCGCAGCGCCGACATGGAACTTCGAATAGGGCGCATGGGCCCGCAGCATCATCCGCTGCGCCAGGTGGAGAAGGTCGTTCATCTCAATGCTCCTTCTCGTAAGGCACGCCGGCCGCCTTCGGCGCGACCGTGCGGCCGATGAACCCGGCCAGCAGGAAGAGCGTCAGAAGATAGGGCATAGCCTGGATCAGTTGCACCGGGACTTCGCCGACACCCGGCAGTTTCACACCCTGCAGGCGGATGGCGATGGCGTCGAGCAGGCCGAAGGCGAGGCAGGCGCCGAAGGCCGGCACCGGCCGCCAGCGCCCGAAGATGATCGCGGCCAGGGCGATGAAGCCCTGCCCCGCCGTCATGTCGCGGCTGAACCCTGCATTCTGGGCGATCGAGAGATAGGCGCCCGCCAGGCCGGCGAACAGGCCGCAAAGCAGCACCGCCCGGTAGCGCAGCCACGACACCGAGATGCCCGCGGCATCGACCGCCAGGGGCACCTCGCCCACGGCGCGAAGTCGCAGGCCAAAGCGCGTGCGATCGATCACCCACCAGGCGAAGGGCACGGAGAGCAGCGCCACATAGACCAGGATGTTGTCGCCGGCGATGGGGAAGAAGATTGGATTGAGACGCTCCGTCCCGGCCAGCGGCGGAGTCTGGCCGCCCCGCCCGAACCATGCCGCGCCCAGCACCACGGTGAGGCCCATGGCCAAAATGTTGATCGCGATCCCGCTCACCACCTGGTTGCCGCGATGGGTGATGCAGGCGAAGCCGTGCAGCAGGGCCAGCACCTCGGCCGCGAGGATCGCCGCGCCGACGCCTGCCCAGGCGGAGCCGGTGAGCGATGCGGTGGCCGCCGCGAAGAAGGCCGCCATCAGCATCTTGCCTTCGAGCCCGACATCGATGATGCCGCTCTTCTCGGAGAACAGCCCGCCCATGGCACAGAGCACCAGCGGCGTCGCCACCCTGAGGGTGGCGGCGAGCGTCGCGACGACGAGGGTGAGCGTCTCCTCCATCTCAGCCCTTTCGCGCGAACAACGCCTGCAGCCAGGGCCGCGGCAGATGGACGAGCGCACCCGAGAACAGGATCACCAGCCCCTGGATCACGACGACCATCTCGCGCGTGATCTTCGGAATCTCGAAATTCAGCTCCGCCCCACCCTGTTGCAGCGCGCCGAACAGCAGCGCCGCCAGGACGATCCCTAACGGATGGCCCCGCCCCATCAGCGCGACCGCGATGCCGGTGAAGCCGTAGCCGGCGGCGAAGTCGAGCACGAGCCGGTGATGCACGCCCAGCAGTTCGTTGACCGCGACGCCGCCGGCCAGGGCGCCGGACAGGCACATGGCCAGCATGGTCATGCGCTTCAGGTTGGTGCCGGCATAGAGGGCCGCTTCCGGATTGTGCCCCATGGTGCGCAGGCCATAACCCCACGGCGTGTGCCACAGGAAGATCCAGACGCCGACGCACGCCAGAAGCGCCAGCAGCAGCGACAGGTTGAGCGCCGACGGCGCGACCACGATGCCGATCCATTGCAGCGCGGCCTGCATCGACGGTACCGCGGCGGAGGCGGCGAAACCGCGGCTCTGCGGCGTCATCGAGCCCGGCGCGATCAGCACGTTCACCATCAGGTAGACCATCAGGGCCGAGGCCACGAAGTTGAACATGATGGTGGTGATGACGATGTGGCTGCCACGCCAGGCCTGCATCCAGGCGGGAATGGCGGCCCAGGCCGCGCCGAACACCGCCGAGGCGAGGATGGCGAGCGGGATCATCAACAGACCGGGCAGGATGCCGTCGAGCGCCAGCACCGCGAGGCCGCAGCCCAGCCCGCCGATATAGGCCTGCCCCTCGCCGCCGATGTTGAACAGGCCGGCATGGAAGGCCACCGCGACGGCGAGGCCGGTGAAGATGAAATTGGTGGCGTAGTAGAGCGTGTAGCCGATCGATTCCGACGACCCCACGGCACCCAGGACCAGCAGCTTCAGCGCATGGAAGGGATCGACGCCGATGATCTCCACGATCACCCCGACGACGAGGAATGCCATCGCGATGTTGGCCAGTGGCAGCAGGCCGATCTCGACCCAGCCCGGCAGCGGACGGCGTGAGGCGCTCATGCCGCCCGCGCACCCGCCATCATCAGGCCCAGCGTGCGCTCGTCCGCCTCGCCCGCGGCGACCTCGCCCACGATGCGGCCGCCGAACATCACCAGGATGCGGTCGGCCAGCGAAAGAATCTCCTCCAGCTCGACCGACACGACCAGCACCGCGCAACCCGCGTCACGGCTCCGGACCAGCTCGCGGCGGATGAATTCGATGGCGCCGATGTCGACGCCGCGCGTCGGCTGGCCCACCAGCAGCACCTTGGGATTGCGCGCCATCTCGCGCGCCAGGATCAGCTTCTGCTGGTTGCCGCCGGAGAAGTTGGACGAGCGCAGGCCCGGCGTGCGCGGCCGCACATCGAAGCGCTCCATGAGATCGGCGCAGTACTTTCCGACCGCCGGACCGTCCATCAGGTAGTTGTGGCAGAACGGCTCGCGATCCTGATAGCCGAGG
>CANIEC010000192.1 GCA_947466085.1 Rhodospirillales bacterium | reverse complement strand
GCGCCGTCAACCGCGTGCGGTTCCACCTGCCTGACGGGCCGGATCAGCAGGCCCGCGACGCCGCCATGGCGAACGGGGGCGACCGCTCGCTCGACAATATCGCCTGGCTCTACGATCACGACGCCGGCGCACTTTAGCGCCGGCGGCCGGCTATCGCGCCGGTGGCACCTGGGTTCGGTACCAGTCGAGGATCTCCGCGCCGGTCCACATCACGACGCCCTCGTGGCCGAGAATGTGGTCGTAGAGCATCTCGAGATACTTGATCCGGTGCGGCACGCCCGTGAGATACGGGTGGATCGAGATCGCCATCACGCGCGGCGCGGTCTTGCCGTCGAGGTAGAGACGGTCGAACTGGTCGCGGCCGCGCCGGAAGATCTCGTCCGACGGCTGCTGCTGCACGGCGCTCATGACGACGTCGTTGATCTCGACCGTGTAGGGGACCGAGACGATCTCGCCGTGCGCGGTCTTCAAGGGCAGCGGCTGTTCGTCCATCACCCAGTCGGCGACGTATTCGATGCCGGCCTCCGCCAGCAGGTCGAGCGTCTCGTCGGTCTCGGTGAGTCCGGGGCTCTCCCAGCCGCGCGGCGGCTTGCCGGTGAACTCCTTGATGGCGCGGATCGTGTCGGCGATCGCACTCCTCTGGTCCTCGACCTTGTGCATCGGCTTCTGCACCCAGCCATGGCCCATGAAGTCCCAGCCGGCCTCATGGGCCGCCTCGCAGGCCTCGCGGTAGAGCTCGCAGGCCGTGCCGTTCACCGCGAAGCTCGCCTTGAGCTTGCGCGCGTTCAGCGTCTCGAGGAAACGCCAGAAGCCCACGCGCATGCCGTACTCGTGCCACGCCCAGTTGGGCACGTCGGGCAGCAGCGGCACGCCCATCGGCGGCGGCAGGACGGTGCGCGGCATCGCCCCGGCCGGACTCCAGTTCTCGACGTTCACGATCGTCCAGACAGCGACACGCGCATCGTTGGGGAGGCTGAGCCGCGGCCGCTTGTGGATCGGCAGATAGGGCGTGCGCCCGCGGACGCTGTCTCCGGTTTCGCGTGTCATCGCCGGCGCTTACGCCTTGTTCGGGTTGATCAGGAACTTCTCGCCGGTGGCGCGCTTGGCGTAGGCGGTGAGGTTCTGAAGGTCGAGCGCCTCCGGCAGCGAGATCGTCTTGGTGTAGTGGCTGGAGAAGGTCGTCTTGAGCGAGTTCACGACCCTCTCGCGCAGCCGCATCTGGTCGGGCCGGCCGATCTTCTGCAGGAACGGCGTCAGCAGCCAGCCGCCCACGCCCCAGGCCATGCCGAAATTGCGCGTGAGTTCGAGCGCGCCGGTGTTCAGGCTGCCATAGACATAGACCTGCTTGTGCACCGAGGAGCCGTAGCGGTTGTAGGTCGTGGCCGTCTTGTTGATGGCGATTTCCATGCAGGTGAGTATCTGGCTGGCGAGCTTGCCGCCGCCGATCGCATCGAAGGCGATGGTGGCGCCCGTCTCGACAAGCGCCTGCGTGAGATCGTCGGTGAAGCTCGCCGCGCTCGAATCGACCACGTGCTTGGCGCCAATGCCCTTCAACAGCTTGGCCTGCTCGGCGCTGCGCACGATGTTCACGAGGCCGATCCCGTCCTCGTTGCAGATCTTGTTCAGCATCTGGCCGAGATTGGAGGCAGCCGCCGTGTGAACCAGCGCCTTATGACCCTCGCGCTTCATCGTCTCGGTCATGCCGAGCGCCGTCAGCGGATTGACGAACCACGAGGCGCCCTCGGCCGCAGTCGTCCCCGCCGGCAGGGGCTGGCAATCGCGCGCGTTCAGCAACCGGTACTGGGCGTACATCGAGCCACCGACCATCGATACCAGCTTGCCCTTGAGCGCCTGTGCGGCGTCGGAGGAGCCCGCCTTGATCACGGTACCGGCGCCTTCGTTGCCGACCGGGAGCGACTCGCCCAGGCGCGTCGCCAGAAACGGCAGGGCGGCGGCAGACACAGGCGCCGTCACCTTGACGCCCTCGCCGCTGCCGCTCGAGGTGGCCTTGCTGAGGTCGGCGGGGCCGGTGAGCAGACCGAGGTCGGACGGGTTGATCGGCGTCGCCTCGACCCTGACCACGACCTGGTCAGGGCCGGGCTCGGGCACGTCGACCCGTGCCAGCGACAGTTCGAGCTGACCTGCGGTGGAGATCAGGGAGCGAAGCTGCAGGCCCGATGTCTTGTTGGTGTCGCTCATCGTCAATCTCCATGGTGTTTGACCCCCAACATAGCACGGCGGCGTGCATGTGAAGTCTCGCGCCACGGCCCTGTGGATGGGCGGATTCCGTTTCGCAGGCCGGCAGGTCGGCTTCGGCGCAGCACAACGGATGCTTCAGAGGACCGCGGCTGCGTTTTCGCCGCGCTCATAGACGAGGTGGGCACGCCCGACCAGCAAGGGGTCGAGCGGACCGATCTTCTCGGGGTCCTTGCCGTCATAGGGAAGGCGATGCAGCAGGTAGCGCATGGCGTTGAGCCTCGCGCGCTTCTTGCAGTCGGACTTTATGACCGTCCACGGCGCATCGGCGGTGTCGGTGTGCTGAAACATCGACTCCTTTGCCTTCGTGTATTCTTCCCACTTGTCCAGGGATGCCAGATCGATAGGCGACAGCTTCCAGTGCTTGAGGGGGTGAACCTGTCTTTCCTTGAAGCGCCTTCTCTGCTCCTCGCGGCTGACCGAGAACCAGAACTTGATCAGATGCAGCCCGCTGCGCGTCAGGTTCCGCTCGAACTCCGGGGCCTGGCGCATGAACTCCCTGTATTCCTCGTCTGAACAGAAGCCCATCACCCTTTCGACACCGGCCCGATTGTACCAGGAGCGGTCGAAGAGAGCGATCTCACCCGCCGTGGGGAGGTTCTGCACGTAGCGCTGGAAATACCATTGGCCGCGCTCCGCCTCCGACGGCTTCTCGAGCGCAACGACGCGCGCGCCGCGAGGGTTCAGATGTTCCATGAACCGCTTGATCGCGCCGCCCTTGCCGGCAGCGTCACGGCCTTCGAAGAGAATGACGACCTTCTGCTTCCGCTCCTTTGTCCAGTTCTGCAACTTGAGCAGTTCCACCTGCAGCCCGTACTTGGCTTTCTCGTAGCTCTTGCGAAGCATGAGGTTGCGATAGGGATACCCGCCCTGTCGCCAGTCATCCGCCAGTTCTTCATCGGGATTGGGCCCCGCGAGAGCCTGCTCTGCTTCGGTAGTCTGCAGGGCGCGCTTCAAGGCTATCGCATCGTCAGGCGAGGCCCCCGCCATGATCGCCTGGAGTGCATCGGCCAACTGGTGAGTCCGGTCGGGAGCCATCAGGCCAAGTATGTCTCGGACAGCGATTTCCCGGGAGTGCTCCGCTGCCTGAATCGCATCATTCTCGACCGACTCTTCGATGGAACGGGACGACCCCAACACTGCGGTGTCTCCCAGATTCACGGGACGCCTGGCAGTCACGCGGGCACGACTCTTCTTCTTCATGTTTGCAATCCTGGAAGGGGACTTCGAACCGATGCCAAAGTGAGCATGGAAGTTGAAGGCTGCCAATCCAATCCCGGAATGATCCAGATCAAGCCGGGCCACCAATTTGTGGACAAGCAACCGCGCGAACCTGCGGCTGTGGCCGGCGCCTCAGCCTCGGCCGGTCCAGGCCCGCCGCGTGGTGGAAAAGGCGAGCACGGCCGAGAAGGCCACGATGCCCAGCGCCACGCAGGTATAGAGGCCCGAGATGCCCCAGCCGAAATGGTCGAGGGCCAGCAGGCTGCCGCCACCCGCGATGGTGATGCGGGTGAGATTGGCGGCGACCGGCCAGATCATCTCGCCGGTGCCCTGCGAGGCGAAGTAGAGCGCCATGGCCAGGCCGAAGAAGCCGTAGGCCGGCCCGACGATGCTGAGATAGTGGCGGCCCGAGGCCAGCGCGCCGGGATTGGTGGTGAAGAGGCCGAGCCACAAGTCGGGCCAGAGCGCCACGACGACGCCGATGGCGGCGGCGACGGCGCCCGCCATTAAGGCGCCGGTCCAGGCCATGCGCTGGGCGCGGGCATACTGTTTGGCGCCGATGTTGGTGCCGACCAGCGCCGTCAGCGTCGCGCCGATGCCGAAGCTGATCGGGATCAGCATGTACTCCAGCCGCGACCCGATTCCGTAGCCCGCGATGGCGGCGTCGCCCTCACGTCCGATGAGGCCGGTGACGACCAGCACCGTGCCGTTGGTCAGGATGACGACGAGGCAGGCGACCAGACCGACCTTCAGGATGTCGCGGAAGGCGCGCCAGCGGAACCCGTCGACCGGCCAGCGCAGGCGCAGCTGGGCCTTCGGGCCGGTGAGCTTCGAGAGCATCCAGAGGGCGGCGAGGGCGAAGGCGATCACCGCGGCGATGGCGGGACCGCGGATACCGAAGGCGGGCAGGCCGAACCAGCCCAGGGTCAGTGCGCCGGTGAGGGGGATCTGGATTCCCGCCGTCACGACCAGCGCCAGGCCGGGCGTCTTCATGTCGCCGGTGCCGCGCAGGACGGACGCCATCGAATTGGCGACCCAGTGGGCGATACAGCCGGTGAACAGGATGGTGGCGAAGGCCTCGGCGCGGTCGAGGGCCTCGCCGCTGCCGCCCAGGGCGCCGTAGATCTGGCGGCCGAAGCCCACGAACAGGATGCCGAACAGCATCGCCATGCCGATCGCAATAGCCAATGCATGCGCTGCCGCCGCCTCGGCGGCCGCCTTGTTGCCGGAACCCAGGGCGCGGGCCACCGAGGAGGAGATGCCGCCTCCCATGGCGCCGGCCGACATCATGCCGAGCGTCATCTGCGTCGGGAACACCAGCGCCAGAGCGGCGAGGTCGACGACGCCGAGCCGGCCGATGAAGTAGCCGTCGGCGATGCTGACGAGGCTCTGCATGGCCACGTTCAGCACGTTCGGGGTCGCGAGGGTGAGAATGGTGGGCACGATCGGCCCGGCCAGCATCATCTGCCGGCGTTGTGCGGGAGTCATTGCCGGCGATGTAGCACGCGCCGCGCCACCTGCTCGCGAACTTATCTCATGGGCTCGGGAGTTTTGTCAGCGCCTCGCGCGCTGCGAAACGACCGCCTCGGCAAGCTGGTCGATCGTCACGATGTCGGCGGCGACGTTCATCGGGATGGTGACGTCGAACCGGTCCTCGAGCTCCATGATGACGTCCATGATGGTGAGCGAATCGACGGTCAGTCCCTTGGAGATGACCGTCTGCGGCGTGATCGCTTTGCCGCCGGCGTTGTAAGGCGCCAGAAGGCTGAAAATCTCACGCATCACGTCGAACTGCAGCGAGGGCACGGCGGGGATGGAAGTAGCGGGGGCGACCAGTTCCTGAACGGCCTGCATGACTCACTCCGTCTAAGGGGGTGAAGTCATTTCATCCCGACGCGGCCCGGATGTGAAATAACGTTTGGTTACCCACTGTTGCGGGACGTTACGGAATGTTTCCGCCGTTCAGACGGCGTGAACGATGTTGAGCTGCCGCCGGACGTCGTCGATCGGCTGATCGACCACAGGCCAGTAGTCCCACTTGTCGGACAGGTCGGTGTTCACGAGGGCGCCGCGTTCGATGGCCGCGAACATCCGCTCGGCGGCGCCCGGCTCGCCCAGCACGCCGATGGTCGTGTAGCCATCGGCGGTCGGCCGGGCATTCACCCCGGCACTGAAGATCAGCACCGCGAACAGGATCAGGTAGAAAGGCCGCGTCCGCTTGAAACCCGCGGTGAAGGACGCGACCTGCAATTCACCCTGCGGATCGGTGCCGTAGTCTCCCAGCACATGGCAAAAATCATGATAGAGACCGGCCTCCGGGAACCCGAAACGCTCGCCCGGCATGCCGAACTTGTTGCGCTGGAAGTATTCCCACATCGACCTCCCGACCGTGCTGTCCGGGAGCCTCTCCCAGGCGCGATATCGGGCGGCGAGTTCCGGATCCTCGATCAGTCCGCGCATGCCCAGGATGCTTCTGGCGAGGGCCACGACACCGTGCTGTTCGAGCTGGTCCTTCATGATGTCGCCGACCTGGCTGCGGCGCAGCAGGTCGAGCTTGAACAAGGTCATGTGCTGCTCGGCCAGCCGGCGCAGGTTGGCCAGTTCCGGTGTGGCGATGCCCAGCGCCTCGGCGAACGCCTCGACCCTGGCAACGGTTTCGCGCGAGGGCACGCCATCGGCCAGCGCCAGGATCAGCAGACCGTTGGCGAACTGATGGCGGAGGTCAACCGAGGGGAACCCGGCGGCGAGTTCCGCGGGCGTCACCGGCGGCAGCGTCGCGATGTCGGCGTCGATACGCAGGATGACCCGTCGCGCCGCTTCCATCAGCGCCAGCTGCGACTTGCCGGGCGTGCCGGCGACCGAAGCGACCGTCTTCATGGCGCGCAGGCCGAGAAGGGCGGCGGCGGGTTCCGGCTGCATCAGGCGCATGAGGATCTCCGTCTCACTCCGCAGCGAGCGGCGCGGGCTTCAGCCAGTCGTCGAAATCGCGCAGCGCCCGCACCGCCATCGCCTGCTTGCGTTCCTTGCCCTTGAAGCTGCCAGCGATGGGCGGGAACAGGCCGAAATTGATGTTCATCGGCTGGAAGGTCGTGGCGTCGGCGCCGCCGGTGATGTGGCCCAGCAGTGCGCCCATCGCCGTTGTGGGCGGCGGCGGCGCCTGCGCGCGGCCCAGCCTCTCGGCCGCCGCAAACCGCCCGGTCATCAGGCCAACGGCGGCGCTCTCGACATAGCCTTCGCAGCCGGTGATCTGGCCGGCGAACCGCAGCCGCGGCAACGCCTTCAGGCGCAAGGTGCCGTCGAGCAGGCGCGGGCTGTTGAGGAAGGTGTTGCGATGGAGGCCGCCCAGCCGAGCGAACTCCGCCTTCTCGAGCCCTGGAATGGTGCGGAAGATGCGCGTCTGCTCGCCGTGCTTCAGCTTGGTCTGGAAGCCCACGATGTTCCACAAGGTGCCCAGCGCATTGTCCTGGCGCAGCTGCACCACCGCCCAGGGGCGATGGCCGGTGCGGGGATCGCGCAGGCCCACCGGCTTCATCGGCCCGAAGCGCAGGCTCTGCGGCCCGGTCGAGGCGATGACCTCGATCGGCTGGCAGCCCTGGAAGTAGGGCGTGTTGTGCTCCCACTGCTTGAACTCGGTCTTCTCGCCGGCCAGGAGTGCGGCGACGAAGGCTTCGTATTGCGGCTTGTCCATCGGGCAGTTGAAGTAGTCCGCGCCGTCGCTGCCCTGGATATTGCCGGGGCCGACCTTGTCGTAGCGCGACTGCTTCCAGGCGATCGACTGGTCGATGCTCTCGTAATGCACGATCGGCGCGATGGCGTCGAAGAAGGCGAGCGAGTCCTCGCCGGTGAGCGTCGCGATGGCCTCGGCGAGCGCCGGCGAGGTGAGGGGACCGGTCGCCACGATGACGCTGTCCCATGCCTCGGGCGGCAGGCCCGCTACCTCTTCGCGCTCGAGCGTCACCAGCGGATGCGCGAGCAGGGTTTCCTGCACCGCCGCCGAGAAGCCGTGCCGGTCGACCGCGAGCGCGCCGCCGGCCGGCAGCTTGTGCGCGTCGGCGGCGCGCATGATCAGCGAGCCGGCGCGGCGCATTTCCTCGTGGATCACGCCGACGGCGTTGTTGGCGGCATCGTCGGAGCGGAAGGAGTTGGAGCAGACCAGCTCGGCGAGGCTATCGGTGAGATGCGCTTCGGTGCCGCGCACCGGCCGCATCTCGTGCAGTACGACAGGCACGCCCGCCTGTGCGAGCTGCCAGGCCGCCTCGCTGCCTCCGAGGCCGCCGCCGACGACGTGAACGGGCTTGGTGCTTGACGTCATGCTCTCCGACCTGAAACCTGCGCCTCCTTACAATGGAGGGTCTGACATGGCCATCAAGTTCCACAATCCCAAGTCCGTCTCCGTCGCCGGCAAATACAGCCTCGGCGTCGAGGTCCCGCCCGAGGCGCGCGTGCTCTACGTCTCCGGTCAGGTCGGCGTCGATTCCGCAGGCAAGCTGCAGGACGGCATCGAAGCGCAGTGCGACCAGGTCTGGAAGAACATCGGCGAGGTGCTGAAGGCCGGCGGCATGGACTTCCGCGACATCGTCAAGCTCACCGTGTTCCTGACCGACAGCCGCTTCATCCCGGCCTTCCGCGAGGGGCGCGGCAAGTATGTCGGGCAGGAACCCTATCCCGCGTCGACGCTGCTGGTCGTGGCCGGCCTCGCCGATCCCTCCATGCTGGTCGAGGTCGAAGTGGTGGCGGCTAAGGCCTAGCTCGAGCGGAGGCGGGATTGCTCCGTCTCGAAGCCGTCGCGCGGGACGCCTTTCATACGAGCGTGAACGCGGCGTCGGAGGCGATCACGCGCGTGGGTGGCTGGGTTTCCGGCCATTCCCTGCTCTCCGATGCGATGGCGGTCCTCCAGTTCGAGATCCCCGGCGACCGTCTGAACGAGCTTGTAGAGGAGCTGGGCGCGCGCGGGCTGAAAACGGAGCTTCCACCCGGAGTGTCGAACCGCGGGACCGATGTCTCCGGGCGCCTGACGCTGTACTTCAGTCGGGGCAGCGGAGACCTCCGACGCGACGTGCCGCCATTCCAATGAAGGCGGCCCTGCCGAAATCTCGACACGGCCGTCAACGGCGTTTCGCGACGGCGGACTCGCCCGACGCTGGATGCGGTGCCATTATCGTCCCTTCGAAGTCAAGGCAGGCGCGCGTTGGTTCAGAGCATCAAGAAGCCCGTGGTCGGGGTGATCGGCAATTCCGGCGTGGTCAACGACCGTCACAACGTCCAGCTCGTGGGACAGCGCAACATGCGGGCGGTCGCCGACGTCGCGGGGGCGCTGCCGCTGATGTTTGCCGGCACCCCCGACATCACCGACATCGAGGCCCTGCTGGGCGCGGTCGACGGCATCCTGCTCACCGGCGCCCGGGCCAACGTCCATCCGACGCGCTTCGGGGCCGAGCCGCATCCGGCCCACGAACCCTACGATCAGGAGCGCGACGCGATGGCCCTGTCGCTGATCGATGCCTGTGTCGAGCGTGGCGTGCCGATCTTCGGCATCTGCCGCGGCTTCCAGGAAATGAATGTGGCCTTCGGCGGCTCGCTGCATCCCGAGATCCGCGAGATTCCGGGGCGCATGAACCACCGCATGCCGCGGCTGGAGAATGGCGAGGTGCATCCCGATCCGACCGTGGTGTTTGCCGACCGGCACGAGGTGCAGCTGGTGAAGGACGGCTATTTCGCCCGGCTGCTCGGCTGCGACTGCATTCGCGTGAACTCGCTCCATGGGCAGGGGAT
>CANIEC010000191.1 GCA_947466085.1 Rhodospirillales bacterium | reverse complement strand
GCGAGTAGAGCGGTTCGAACACCGGCAGATGGTCGGCCGAATCGGCGTCCGGATCGACCAGGTGCAGCGGCTCGCCCTTCTGGTTCACGAGCTGGGCCATCGGCCCGGCTGCGGCCGGCATCGCCGTCTGGTCCTGGGCGTAGGCCACGTTGAAGCGCCATTCGCGGGTCTGCGGCTCCTCGTCCCACAGGTAGCGCTTGGGGCTCGACATGCCGGTATTGCCCTCGGTGCCGCGACGGCGGGCCGCCAGCCGCGTCGCCTCGGGACCGACCCGCGTCATGGTGGGCCACACGAAGGCGTCGGCGCGTCCGCCGAGACGCGACAGGTGGTTCTTGCCGAACCAGGCCTGCGCGAACTCGACGCGCGATTCGAAGGGGCGCGTATGCACGACCTCGGGATGCGAGAGGTCGCGCAGTGCCAGCTCGTAGGAATCGTTCAGGTTGACGCCCAGCTCGCCCGCCGCCTCGATCAGCAGGCCGCAGGTCCGCGAATTGCCGACGTCGAGCACGAGGTCCACTTCGATCGCGCCGCGCCCGGGCCGCTCGGCGTCGCCCACCAGCTTCACCGGCGGGAAGTGCACCGCGGCAGCCAGCAGGCCGAGGAAGGCGAGATAGCGCGCCGTGGCTTCCTGCGGCTTCTGCTTGATGTCGCTGTCGATCTCTTCCGCGGTCGCGCGCGGATGCAGTTCATGGAACAGCTCGTCGAGCCACTGCACCATCCAGCCCTGGCGCAGCAGCCAGTGGTTGGCGCGCTGCTGCGGGGCGAGCGCGAACAACGCGCCGGAGGTCACGTCCTTGGGCGAGGGGGCGAGGTAGGCGCGGCCCTCGGCTTCGGCGATCAGGCCGGTGTCGAACGCCAGCACAGCACGGTAGCGGTTGCCCTGCTCGTCGCGATAGCCCGAGCCATAGCGCGTCTCGAGATCGACGACGCGCACGCGCGCCCAGTCGGCCGGGCCCTCGCGGAACTGGTTGTTGGGCCGCACCTGGAGGAACGGCACCGGGACCCACTTGTCGAGGAAGGGCGCGAGCGCGTCCTTCGCCGTGATGACAAGGTTCGGATCGGCGGCGCGACGGCGGCCATTCTCCACCACTTCGTACTGGCCGCGGCCCTCGTCGAAATCGAGCTGCACCAGGTCGTCGACCGCGTTCGAGGCGGCGGCGTCATGGAAGCCCCATTCGCGCACCTTGAGGCGCACCGGATCGAAGCCGAAGTCGAGGAACTGGATGCCGGAGCGGGCAATCAGCGTCGTCGGGCTGGGATAGCTCGGCAGGCGGGCGAGGTCGCTCATGTCAATCCGGTACGGCCATCATCATGTGTATGTAAGGTCTCAACGACCGATCTGCACCTGGTAGCTGCGCGGGTCGCCGGGCTGGCTGCCCTTGCATTGTGCGGCACCGTCGGCGCCGATCTCGCAGTTCACCGTGTTGCGGGCGTAGGTCTTGCCGTCGCTGCAGCGCGGATTGCTCTTTTCCTCGATCACCAGCTTGGTTCCGTCCCAGCGTGCCTCGGCGGGCGCCTCGCAGGTGGCGCCGTTCTTCTGGGTGAAGGACACCTTGCCCTTGCCCTTGTCGTCGAGCGTGTAGTTCGGCCGCAGATCCTTCTCGCCGGTCGCGGTGGCAAGGCCGGTGCGCGAGCGCCAGTCGCCCTTCAGGAAGGCGAGGTCCTGCTTCTGCTTAGCCTCAGGCGGCACGACCATCGGCTTGGGCTCGTCCTTCTTGTTGTTGCCGGCATCGTTCTTCGGACTGTTGGGCGCCGCGGCGTTCTTGTCCTTGTTCCGCTCGTCGGGTCCCTTCACGTCGCCGCCCTTGGCCTCCGGTTTGTTCGGATCCTTCGTCGGGTCGTTTGCGGCGATGCCGGGATCGGGGCTGGCGCTACGCTCGATCGGTGGCCCGCCAATGGAGCCGACGATCAGGCCGCCCGGTCCGATGATGCCGGCGGCGCAATCGCCGCCGCGGCGTGACAGCTCGTCGGCGAGACGGGCCAGTTCGAGGCGCAGTTCCTGATTGTCCTGCACGAGGGTCGCGACGCGAGTCTGCTGCAGCTCCATCGGCTGGCGGACGGCAAAGCCCAAGGCGCGCTCGCGCGCCTCCGCCTCGATGTAGGGTTCGATGCGTGGCAGGTAGGGCCGCACCAGCCAGGCGAGCAGCGCCAGGATCAGCATCAGCACGACGCCGAGCAGAAGCCATTGCCACCACACTGTGCGCGGGGCCGCGACGGCGGCAACGGCCGGCGCCGAGGCCATCACCGCTCCCGGCCGTCCGAGCTGCGGCGCGGCGGCGACGCGCGGCGCAACGGCGGGCGGAAGGCTCGGCAGGAACACGCCGGGTAGGGCCGCATCGGCGGTGAAGCCCCAGAAGGTCATCACCGGACGACCGTCCACGACATAGAGTGTCTCTTCGCCCGGCGCGGTGAGCGCCTGACGCAGCAGGCGTGCGAAGTTGCGTTCGGCGTTGGAACGCTCCACCGCTTCCATCTGGGTCGCCAGGCCTGCGATCTCGCCGTGCAGGCGGTGCACCCTGTCGAGCATCTCGCGGCGCTCGGCGTCGCCAAGATCGCCGAGGCGCCTCACCTCGCCGTCGAACGGCGCATACCAGTTGATCGTGCGACCGCTCGGCTCGGCCTCGGGGACTGCCAGAAGCTCGGCATGTTCGCGCGAAAGACGCGCGGCGATGGCGGCGCGCAGCTGTCCCGCGGCGCGCCAGACCGGATCGCCGGCGAGCCCGAGCGCGCGGTAGCGCTGCAGCGGTTCACTGACAAGTAGCGGGCCTGCGGCCATCTCAGCTCCTCACCGTCTGCTGCCACGAGGGCAGGAAATCGCATAGTTCCAGCGCGTGCCCCATTGCTCACCCGTTACGATCACGTCGACCGAATAATCCCCCGCGACCGGATTCCAGTCGAACCCGAAACCACCGCGACCACTCCGTGGGCCGCCGGTCCCGGCAATGTTCTGGCCGCGGTACATGACCCTGATGTCGTCGGGCCGCACGAAGAGCTGATAGTTCAGTGCCACGAAGCCCGGCTTGTCGCCGAGATAATGCTTGTTGCGTGTTACGCCCTCGCCGCCGGAATCACCCGACCAGTCGCACGGAAGCTGGCCCGGCGGCGGCCGATTGACGGGCGGCGCGGACGCCTGCTGCGGCGGCTGCGGTTTGGGGGCCGGCGGCGGAGGCTTCGGCGGTTCGACCTTGGCCACTGGCGGCGGGGCCGGCGGTGGCTTGGGCGGCTCCACCGGCTTGCACTGTTCGAGCTTGTCCTTGAGCTCCGCCTGCAGCGAGGCGAGCTCGGCCTTGAGCTTCTGTTCCTCGTCGCCGGCCGATTCCAGCGCCGCCTTCAGCAGCGGCGTCGGATCGGGTGGGGCTTCGGGCGCCGGCGGCGCCGGCGTCTCGAGCGTGGCGATGTTCACGGTCGGATCGACCGGCACGCAGGCGCGCAGCAGCCACGAGGTCAACAGCAGGAGCAGAAGCAGCAGCAGGCCGAACAGCAGGGCGCTGAACCAGGGTGCCCAGCCGACGATGCGAGTCGCCGGGAGCATTGCCGCCGGTGCGCTCGCAAACACCGCCTCGGGCCGCGCCGCCGCGGGAACCGTCGCCAGCTGGAAGGCCTGGAGGCCTGCCGCGGCGTCGGCTTCGTAGCCCCAGGCGACGATCACCGGTTGTCCATCGACCACGAACACGAAATCGTCGGAGGGGCGCGACGTCGACAGTTCGAGCGAGCGCCCGATCAGCCGCGCCTCTTCGCTGGTCTGCGAGCCCATGAGCTGCGCGCCCAGCGACCGTATGGACGCGAGATGATCCTCGACGATGCGCAGGACTTCCGTGCGCTGGGTCTCGTCCAGTTCGGCGAGGCGCTGGACGGTGCCGCTGCGCGCCGCATACCAGTCGATGCCGTCACCCGACTCGCGGAGCTGCGGATCGGCCAGCAGGTCTGCCGGACCGTCTCCCAGGCGACGGCGTATGACGGACAGCAACTGGCCGGCGACCGCATGCAGCGGTTCTCCCCGCACGCCCAGAGGGCGCACGCCCAATCGCGTCGTCGTCAACAAAGTGGGGCGTTCGCCCATGGATGCCTGGGGCCGGATTTAAGATTGCTGGCCGAAGCATCATAACATCGTTCGAATCCGGCGGGTTTATGTCGGATTGAACACCGAACCGCGGTGAATCAGCCGGGGCTGAGGAAGGCCGTTCCGCCAGCGGCCTCGATTTGCACAATGGGTGTCGCGAACACGGCGGAGAGCCTCTCCGGGTTGAGCGTCTGCCGGGTCGGTCCCAGATTTGTCACACGGCCATTCTCGACGATGCCGACGCGGTCGGCATAACGCGCGGCCATATTGAGGTCGTGCAGCACGGCGAGTACGCCCAGGCCCCGGTCGACACGGCGCCGGGCGCTGGCAAGGGCCGCATGCTGGTGCGAGAGGTCGAGGCCGGTGATCGGCTCGTCGAGCAGCAGGAACGGCGTGGCCGCGGGATCGGCGTCGCATTGAGCCAGCACGCGGGCGAGCTGGACGCGCTGCCGTTCGCCGCCGGACAGAACGGTGTAGGGCCGGTCGGCGAAGGCGAGGGCCTCGGTCTCGGCGAGCGCCTTTTCCGCCACCGCCTGCATCTGCCGTTCCGACAGGGTGCCGCGAAAGGCCAGCAGCCCCAGCATGGCGATCTGCAGGCCGGTGAAGTCGAAGGCCACGGCCGAATGCTGCGGCAGCACGGCGCGACGGCGCGCCAGCTCCAGCTTGCTCCAATGAGTCAACGCCCGCCCATCGAGCAGGATCTCGCCGGAGGACAGGGAGCGATCGCCGGCAAGCGCATTGAGCAGGGTACTCTTGCCCGCGCCGTTCGGTCCGATGATCGCCACGAATTCGCCCGGCGCGACGCGGAGCGAGACGTCGCGCAGCAGCGACTTGGTGCGTGCCCGCACCTCGATGCCGATGGCCTGCAGAAGTCTCACAGCCCGCCTCGCGCGGCACGGCTGGCCAGCAGCCACAGGAAGAACGGACCGCCCACCAGTGCCGTGAGTACGCCGATCGGCAGCTCCGCCGGCGAGACCATGGTGCGGGCCAGCGCATCGGCCAACACGAGAAAGGCGCCCCCGAACAGGGCGGCGGCCGGCAGCAGGGTACGGTGCGAGGGGCCGAGCAACAGGCGCACGATATGCGGCGCGATCAGGCCGACGAAGCCCACGATGCCCGAGATCGCCACGCCGGCGCCGACCGCGAGCGCCACCTGCGCCACGAGCCGCCTCTTGAGGCGTTCGACGTCGACGCCGACATGACCGGCCTCGCGTTCGCCCAGCGCCAGCGCGTCGAGCAGGTGGGCTGTCGGCAGCAAGGTCGGCACGCTGATCAGAAGGATCAGCAAGGCGGGCGCGATGGCGACCCAGGTCACCGCGCCGAAGCCGCCCATCGTCCAGAAAATCAACGTGCGTAGCTGCTGGTCGTCGGCGACGAACACCAGCATGCCGATGCCTGCCGAGGTGAGCGCATTGATGGCGATTCCCGCCAGCAGCAACGTGCCGACCAGAGTGACGCCTTCGCGCGCGGCGATGCGATAGACGACGACCGTGGCCGCGAGCCCTCCGAGGAAGGCCGCAATCGGCAGACACCAGGGGCGCAGGTCGGGGGGCACGACATGCATCACCTTCTCGCCCAGCACGATCGTTGACACGGCGGCGAGGGCGGCGCCGCTCGACACGCCCAGCAGGCCGGGGTCGGCCAGCGGGTTGCGGAACAGGCTCTGCATCGCGGCCCCTCCGGCCGCGAGCGCCGCGCCGACGGCGAAGGCGGCAAACACGCGCGGCGCACGGATCGCATAAAGGACGGCCGCTGTCGTGTCGTCGAGCGGCGTGTTGGACAAGCCCATGGCCGACAGGATCTGGCGGAAGCCGACGGGGAAGGCGCCGATGCAGAGACTGGCCACCACGCTCGCCAGGGCGGCGAAGGCGAACAGCGGGATCGGACGGCGCAGGGCGAGCGTCGTCACGGCGCGCGGGCGAGGTCTGGATGCAGCGCCATGGCCAGTGCCCGGGCCGCCTCCGGTGTGCGCGGACCGAAGCCCAGCAGGAGCAGCGTGTCGAACTCGATGATCCTGCCGGCCTTGCCGGCCGGCGTGCGATTGAGCGACGGCTGGTCGAGGATGGCCTGCTTGCCCCCCATCGCCTCGACGGTCTGGCGCGTCACCAGGACGAAGTCGGCCCTGGACGCGATGACCGATTCCGGTGTCAGCGGCCGGTAGCCGGCATAGCCATCGACGGCGTTGGTGCCGCCCGCCAACTTGATGATGCCGGCGGCGGCGGTGTCGCGGCCCGCGGCCTGCGGTGCCCCGCCGGTCATCGACAGCAGGAACAGCACGCGCGGATGGCTCTTCACCGTTGCCAGCTTGTCCGCAAGGGACTGCATCGCCGCGCGGCCCTTGGCGATCGTCGCGTCGGCTTCGGCGACCCTGCCGGTCACCTTGCCGACGGCGGCGATCTTGGCGATCACGCTGTCATAGTCGTAGAGGTCGGGCAGGATCATGACCTCGATGCCGGTGGCCTTGAGCTGGTCGAGCGCGCCGGGCGGCCCGGCCGCCGTGGTCGCGATGATGAGGGTTGGCTTCAGCGACAGCACGCCCTCGGCCGACAGGGCGCGCATGTAGCCGACCTGCGGCAGCTTCCGCGCGGCCTCGGGATACAGGCTGGTCGTGTCGACGCCGACCAGCATCTTCTCGGCGCCGAGCGCGTAGACGATCTCGGTGATGGAGCTGCCGACCGACACGATGCGGGGCGGCTGCTGCGCGTTGGCGGGAAGGGCGGCGGCTGCCGCCGCGCCCAGTCCCAGGCCGAGGGCGGTGCGGCGCTTCATCAGGAGGCCGCCTGCCTCTCGACGTTCGCCACGATGCTGCGCCATTCCTCGAGTTCCGGCTTTCCGGGCTTGCGGGCACCGAACATCAGCAGGATGTTGCGGTTGTGAGCGTCGAAAGCCTCGACCGAGGTGACGATGCCGTCCTCGGTGGGCTTGCGCACCGAGAAGACACGGGCGATGCCGCCTTCGCGCAGGTGCAGGTTGAAGTCGGGGTCGAGCACGTTGAACCAGCCGTGCGCCTCGACCAGGCGTTTCACCGGGCCGGTATGAATCTGGATGCAGCCGTGGCTGCCGACGAACACCATGATCGGCGTGCCGTCAGCGGAAGCGGACTCGAAGGCGGCGCGCAGGGCGCGCACCGGCAGTTCGCGGGCGAGATCCTCGCCGACCAGCCGGAGCGCCTGCACGCGACCGACCTTGAATTTGCCCAGCATGCCGAAGAACTCGTGCGTGTCCTTCATGGCGAGCCAGGCGGCGCGCAGGCCCTCGACATCGATCTCCGAATCGGGACGGTCGATCGCGTCGGCCGTGCGTGCGACGATCTTCATGTCGTCCGGTGTCGCCGTGTAGCGCGCGATCAGCGCGTCGAAAGCCGGACGGTCCGTCTCTTCGGTCGCGTAGATTTTGTGCACCGCGTCGCCGGCACCGTCGAAGAACTGCAGGCTGAGCCGTTCGCCCTGCTTCAGCGGCTCGCGCACCGCAAAGCCGTGCTTCCACGAGCCGAGGAACAGGCGAAGGTCGATGTCCGGGCCGAGCACGATCCCGTGCGGGGCCTTCACGTCGACGCCCTCGAAGCGGCCGTGGCGCTCATGCACGCAATGTTCGTTGCGGGTCAGGCACATCACGCGGCCAACCTCTTGCATGTCGTTCAGGATGCCGCGCCAGTCGGCGCTCAGCGGGGTCGCGGTCTTGCCCACGCCCAGCGCCACCAACTCGGCTTCACTGACGCCGAGCGTCGCCGCCGCGTCGCGGATGCGCAGCGCGGGCTTCTCGCCGCGCAGGGTGTTCCAACGGGCGGCAAGGTCGGTATTCGGGGATGAGAGCATCAGACTGTCCTTTCAACGAAGATGAAACCGAACCGGGATTTCGACCCAGGCGGCGACCGGGCGGCCGTCGCGCAGGGCCGGAAGGAAATGCCAGCCGCGCACCGCGGTGAGCGCGGCCCGGTCGAGCAGGGGAAAATTGCTGCTGCGCCACAGCACGATCTCGGCGGCGGCGCCGTCCGGCTCCAGGCGGACGCGCACCATGACCTCGCCCTGCTGGCCGAGCTCGATCGAGCGCGACGGATAGACGGCCGGTGTGGGCGGGATCCGGAAGCGTGGCTTGCCCTCGAACACGACGAGCGACGAGGAGGAGGCGGCCTGCTGCTGCGTGACGCTGGCGTTGCCGAGGTCGGGGGAAGGAGCCTTCGTGACCGCGGCCTGCGCCGTCGGGCGCGGCGCCGCCGCCGGCTTGGGTTGCGGCGGATTGGGCTTGGGCGGCACGACGGGCTTCATCTCGGCGGCGGTCGGCGGCGGCGGCTCGTCCGGTGGAGGGAGATCGAGTTTGATCTCGGGTTCCACGGCGGCGACCTCCTGCGGCGGCGGGGGTGGCTCGGGCTCGGGCTCCGGCTCCGGTGTCGCCTCGGTTTGCTCGACCGGCGGCGTCGGCGGCTCGGGAGGCTGCTGCAGTTCAGGGAGTGTTTCGGGCTGATCGGCCTCGGCCGCGGGGCCGGCGGTCGGTGCCGCGAGTGAGAGTTCGACCATGAGTGCCGGCCCGTCGTCGCTGGCGCTGCTGCCGGACATGCCGGCGAGAAGGAGGGGAACGATGGCCAGCCCATGCAATGCAAGCGACAACGCCACCGGTACGCGAGGACCGCGTACCGGCGGCGCCGGCTGTCGCTCGGCAGAGAGGGCTGCCGGGACTACCATTTGGCCAGGAGGTTGACGCCGAAGTACCGACCGGGCTGGGCATAGAGGTCGAGCTGCGGATTGGTCGGCGAAATGCCGATCGTATCCGGAGCGTTCCAGTACTTGGCGTTGGTGATGTTGAACGCGCCGGCATTGAACTTGAAGTGCTCGTTGAAGACGTAGCCGACGGTGGCGTCGAGAGTGAAATAGGCCGGCGCCTGGAAGTAGTTCGGGCTGCTGACCTGGGTGTGAGCCGCCGCCGCCGTGCCGATGAGCTGCGCCACGATGCCCTTGTCGAAGCCGTAGCGGATGCGCGCCTGCGTGGTCCACGGCGACACCGAGTCGACCGGCAGGCCGGTCCTCGTGTCGGTGCCCTGCGCGAAGGCGGTCCAGCCGGCCACCGCCCATTCCGGCGCGAAGCGGTACTCGCCGCGCGCCTCGATGCCCCAGATCGTCACGTTGGTGAGGTTGACGTACTGATACTGGGTGACCGGGCCGACCATGCTGACGACCGCGGTTTCGAGGAAGTTGTTGTAGAGGTTGTAGAAGCCGGTG
>CANIEC010000190.1 GCA_947466085.1 Rhodospirillales bacterium | reverse complement strand
ATGCTGAAGTATCTGACCGACCATCCGATGGACGTGGTGCACGTTTCCGAGTGGCGCGGCTCCGGTTACCTGAGCTTGCTGGCAAAGCGGCAACGCCTAGCGTTCCAGGACACATTGTTCATCGTCAAGACCTCCTCACCTTGGATCTGGAATCGGCTCTACGGCTCGCAGCCGCTCGATCGGATCGACGACCTGGCGAAGGTCCATGCCGAAAGACGTAGCGTCGAGTTCGCCGACATGGTGATTGGTGGCAGCCTTCATTTGCTGAGGTGGATGACCAGTCAAGGCTACCGCATTCCACGCGATCGGACCTTCGTTCAGCCGAACGTGGCAACCTTCGATCATCTCGCCGAATTGATGACCGCACGGGATTGGGCAAGGGGCGAGCGTCACCCAATAGACGAGATCGTCTTCTTCGGTCGGCTGGAGGCACGCAAGGGCCTTTTCACTTTCGTGCAGGCCATCAAGCGCCTGCTGCGCCAGAACGTCCAGCTGCCCAAGCAGATCACTTTCATGGGCAAGCCGGGCGCACGATTGATGGCGCGTCCCGATCAGGACATCGCGGACTACATCAAGTCAGAGACTTCCGACTGGCCCACCACGGTCGAGATCCTCAGTGAGTTCCAGCAGTACGACGCGCTCAAATACCTGCTGAGCGGGAATCGCCTTGCGGTGATGCCTTCGACGATCGAGAACTCTTCCTTGGCGGTGTATGAGGCCGCTATTTGCGGTATTCCATTCATCGCCTCTGCGTCGGGCGGTACGCCGGAACTGGTCGATTCAGCCGATCACGCGGCTGTCCTCTGTGAAGCGCATCCTATTCCGCTGGCAGACAAGATCACCGAAGCTTTGAAGCTGGGAGGGTACGTCGCGCGTCCGAGTTTCGACAACAATGTGATTCTGGAGCAGTGGCGCCGATTCCATCTCGATCTCGGGCGCGGCTTGCTGGAGCCGCTTCTGCTGAAAACTCAGGCCGGCCCCGAGCTGGTCTCTTCGGTCTCGGTCTGCGTTTACTATGTCGGGGGCACTGACAATCTCCGCACGACGCTACAGTCGATCAAGGATCAGGATCATCCTCCCGAGGAGATTCTGATCGCTGTCGATGCCGACGACGTGTCATCGCTTGAGGAGGTACGCTCGATCGCCGAGGCGCTGGCCTTGAATGTCGCCGTCGTGCCGGCCTTTGACCTCGATGCGGGACTGTCGTTCAATCTGCTGGCGGAGCAGGCTCGCGGTGATTTCCTCCTGTTCCTCTGGGCGGGGTCTACGCTGCGCCCCATGGCCCTGCGGGCGCTCACCAAGGTTGCGGCGTCGAGCAATGCCGAACTGGTGAACTATTTCTTCCGCGTGACTCACGCGGGTGATCAGGCGACGAAGGACTATCTGAGCGCTATTGTCCTCGGCAACATCGCGCAAAGCTTCTTTCGCACGGATGTGACGGCTGTGCCGTTGCTGGTCCGACGCTATACGTTTGCCGAACTTGGCGGCTTCACTTCTGACTACCGGGTTCTGGCCCATGACCATGAATTGGTGGCAAAGGCCCAGATCAGCGGCGTTCACTGCGAGACGGCCCTGCTCGAACTGGGGACGGTGCCGGCGTGGGATGAGGAGTGGTTGAAGGTCAAGTGCTACGATCAGTCGGTCGCCCTTTTCAGGGCAATCCGGCCGGAACTCGCCGCGGCGCCCCTCGCTTTGCGGGAACTGCTCTTGATGGCGAAGGGGTTGCAGCAGACAGGCATGCGCCGGCGTGGTCCCGGTAAGAAGGCACGCGTCGAGAAGGTCGATGCGGAAGCGGAAGGGCCGATCGGCAGGCTTCTGCTGGCCCTGTCGAAGGACGTGATGGCCGGGCCAGAGCAGCCCGCAAAGGCAAAGGCGCCGGCGCCTCCCGCCATCAAACCAGCGGCTCCCGCGACCATGACGAGGTCGCCGCAGTCCGCAGGGGACCTGCCAAGGACAAAGCCCGTCAAGTTGCCTTCTGATGGCGCCCCGGCAATCGTTCGGCCCCTGGAGGTCGCGACCGCCGTTCGCCGGGACGTGGCGGCCGCGAAAAAGGCTGCCGCTCAAGGCGCGGGACTCGTCAGATTGATCGATGAACTCTCTGCTGAGACCATCGACGTCGAGCCGGAAGCCCCCAAGGCGAAGGCCAAGCGCGCTCGCGTTACCGACCCCCGGGCGCCCATCAAGGCTCCCCCCCGTTCCGAAGCCGCGGTTTATCGCTTGTCCTCGGACGACGGCCGAAACTACTCCGGCCGACTTCTCGGAGTGTATAGGGGCGTCGCCTATGGCTGGGTGCGTAACGACGATCGTCCCGATGAGGCCGTCGAAGTGGAGGTGGTCATCGACGGGGCAATGTCGCGGATCGTGCGCGCCGCTGACGACCCGCCGACGATTCTGCCCCCGTCTGGTCAGCTGCGCGGTCATGGGTTCGTGCTGCCGTTGTGGAATAAATGGGAGAAGATGCTGCGTAAGGGTTCCGAGAAGAATGTTCTTCTTCGAATCAAAGGCACGCAGACGGCATTGGCTTCGTTCTCGGCAAGACGCGATTCTTCCGACATCGACGCGGCCGGCTTCGACGGTCATTGCGATCTCGTCGATGGAAATATCCAGGGTTGGGTGTGGCGACCGGCCGATCCGCACATTGCCGTCGACGTTGCGGCGTTTGTCGATGGGATCTTCCTCAGCCGGTCCACGGCTTCTTTAATGCGCGACGATCTCAAGGCGGCAGGCGTGGGAGGCGGGGGGTATGGCTTTCGCATCCCCCTTCCCAAGTCTTTACGTGACGGTGTGACCCGACGTATCGAAGTCGTGGTGGCCGAATCTGGCGTGTTCCTCAAGCAGGGCAAACTAATGCTCGTGGGCGAGGGCCTGAGCGTCGCCAAGGCGCCGATCTGGAAACGGAGACCTCGGAAGCTATAATTCTTCCAACTGAAGCTTCTGTGCGTAGCGGGCGACGAGATGAGCGTCGAAGGCGTCGCCATAGGCTTCGAAGACCAGTGTCCGCACGCCTTCCTGGTCGAGCTTGTTTGCCGCCAGGTCGGCGCGCGCCGTGTCGCGCCGATAGCGGACAGCCGGCCACTGCAGCGTTCCGATCCGCAGCTCCGCAGCCTGGGCCTTGGCGAGGGTGATCCAGTCGAGACAGGGATAGTCGTACCCAGGATCGTGAAACCCGCCGAGCTTTATGAAGGCGTCGCGTCGTACGGCGATCGATGTGTCTCCAAATCCGTTAAAGAAGAGGCCGGCGGTATGGGCTGCACCGAGAAAGATCAACCGGCCGACGCTGGCAGAGGGGCTTTGGGCATCGGCGTCGAACAATTCGAGAGGCGTCACGACAACATCGAAATCCCCAGCATCAATGGCCGCCGCCAGCCGGGCGACCCCGCCGTCCAGATAGCTGTTGTCGTCGTCGAGAAAGAGAACCGTATCAAAGCGGGCTTGTGCCAGGCCTCGATTTAAGATCGTGGGTTGTGGAAGCGGCATCGCGGAGCGGATGATCCGCACATTTCGCCGGTTGCCTGCTCGATAGTGGATCTCCTCTTCGACGAAGGCGCTCCCGCTGGCATTGTCCAGAACAATGATCTCGACGGGCCTTTCACCCACGAAATCAGGGATGCTCGCTATCGCGGTTGCCAGCAGGGCAAGCCGGTCATGGTGCACGATGCACACGGAAATGCCACTGGAAGCCGGTTTGCGAGAAAAACCTTGGATCGGCTGAGCGGCGAGACGATGGATCAAGTCGTCCCAATCGGTCGGGGCATGTCCAGCCTGTCTCTCGAATGCACTGCTGTTCAGCGCGGTCCTGAGGTCGGCTTCCAGGCGGTCGACCAAGAGCTCATTGCGGCGCGTCGACCGTACGATCAGGCAGTGATTCGGCGCGTGCCGGCTGATGGGCTCGAGTTCCTCGGCATCGTCGCCAATCGCTACTGCAAGTCGACTGGCATCGGTGATGTAATGGAGAATCGAGTCCGGCTCGGTTTCATCCACGACCTTGAACGAGAAGGGCCAGGAAGCGGCAGAAAGGCCCAGCCATTCCGCGCCGACGCCTTGGACGCCGGATCGAGCCAAGCCCAAGAATACTACGGTGCGGTCGCCGAGAGTGCCATCCCGCGAGAGTCGTTGAGCCGCTTCGACGAATTCGGCAATACCGGCACTGCGCGCGATTGGCCCGACAAAGACGACTTCCTCGATCTCCCGAGGGGGGGTGGCGCGGGAAACCGGTGGGGCGCTCGGCAATATGGCCTCGAAGATCGTGGCCGCGCCCGTCTTCAGACGGTCCAGACCGTCAGGCCTCCTTCCGCCGGGCATGATCAGCGCGTCGGCGAATGCCATTGCCTGTCGCTCGAGAGCATCGCTGATGATTGCGCCGAGACCCGACGGCAGGCCATCCGTCCGGCTGAACTGTGTCTGGCTCGGCGTATCGCACCATATCGCCACACGCGTATCCGCAAATGCCTCGCCGCAGGCTCTGGCCATGAGAATGCCCTGGCCTATGCCACCGCGCAGCGGGCAAATGACGAGGTCGGGATTGAACTCGACGAGTTGATGCGCGGCCCTGTGGGCTTCGATGAGAGGCTGGCCGGATATTGCTCGGTTGTGCGCCGTCAGGATGAGGCCGGAGCGGTCACCGGCGGCGCGCTGGCTCTCGCGCAACACGACTTCGTGTCCCAGTTCCTGAAGCAACTTACCCAAGGGGGCGAAGCGATTGCCGGGGAGGCGATTCTCCTCGGGGGGGCGATCGACCAGCGCTATGCGCATCGAATGCCATGTCGGTAAATTCTGAATTGCCGCCCCACGGTAACATCCCGGAGGATCAGTCGACCGCCAGAACCGGCCGGCACAGCAAAATGAAAGCCATGGTAACCGTCGCACCCTTTGGTGACGAGTTCCTTTCGATAAAGAGTTGCTCGTCGGGTTTGTTGAACTAACCCGTCAAGGATCAGTTGCAGGACGCAGCGATGGGTCGGCCGTTCACGGTTCCATGCCCAGCCGCTAACATGGCCCCGCTGCGTAACGTCGTCGATTCGCAGTGTCTGTGAGCCAAACTCCACGCTATGTGCATTCGGGAAGCGACGGGTTCCTTTTACGCACGGCAAGGAGACGGACGGTCGCTCGGATATCACATGTACTGCGATGGCTTCCGTTGGGACATGCCCAATGGGTGCCGAAAAGCCGTAATGGCCGTCGCCGTAGCCGTGCTGTTGGAGATCGGCTCGATATCGATCTGCGACGACCACCACCGGGAATCGCGTCGAACCCGTCACCGCGACCGAAAGACGGCGCCCCGGATTGTCACGGTCCAGGGCCCATCCGTGCAGGCGGCCCCGCAGGACACCATCGACGAAACCCAGGATACTTGAAGCTTGAGCCATGCTTGGTCAGGATCCCTATCCATACTTCTTGCTACTTTTCCTGTTAGTCAAGCGACCGTGGCAAGGAAGCGAAGCAACCGGCTGTATGGTTCTCTACAATGGCCCGTGGTTTGCGAGAACCGTGGTTGGGGTTTCTTGGATGAAATGGTAACGCTACTTTGATAATGTATCGATAGGATCGTGGGTCTAACTCGGGGGAACCTTCATGTTGTTGTTTATCGATCAACCAAAGCATATCCGCGTGCTGCGGAGCACGGCCGACGCGTCGGGCGCCATGAAGCGTGAGCGCTTGGGTTTGATCTCGAAAGGCTCGCTGGAGGCCACGCCCGAGCTGGAGGGGGCCGTTCAGGCCGACGAGAAGGAAGAACTCGTTAAGGCGATCGGGATATTCCGTGAGAGCCAGGAAGTGCAGAAGAAGGCGACGGCGCTGAACTTCCCGGAAACGATGCGGGTCGTTACGGAGTATCTCCAGAATGGCGCGACCGAGAGCGAGAAGAAGATCATCGTGTCGGCTCTGATGGAGGGGCTGCGCTTGATCCGGAAGGCGGCCAAGCAGGAGGCCGAACAGAACCTTTGATTGTTCGGCTCGACGCCGCCCCCATGGCGCTGACGTGCCGTGGCTGGGCGGCTCGCGTCCTGCATCAATGTAGCGGCGATGAGGCTTTCGAGCAGGACGACCACGCGCTCTAGGGCAGGGTGGGGACCGGCGTGGGGATGCGCCTTCAGGAGCAACCCCCCGCGAATCGAAACTGGCACCCGTACCGCGCGGCGAGCCTGTCGTTAGGTCCGCTCATGGGTTGTCCAAGGTGGAGCATGGCACCGAGGTCAGCTACAAGCTGACGGCGTGGGTCTCTCTCGGGCACGAGCATGGTCGCATTTGCAATGACACTGTGCTGGGCATCGACCGGCCGGTAGATGCGAGGAGCGCCATTGTTTCTCGCAGTTTTTTGGCACAACCTCGTTTCCGCAACTTGCCAGCCTGCTGCTTGAGCCTCTGGCAACGACGTCAGTAGGGAAGCCAAGAAGGGCCAAAATGATCGTATCGAGACGCGGCACAGTCTTGGGCCTGTCGTTCCTGCTGACAGGCTGCGGGATACCATCCATGGCGCCGACGTCGATCGAGCTGCTGCGGCGTCAGGATTCCGATTGGGATGTCTTCAGGGTAAAGGCGACACCACGGGTGGTCCAGGCGCTCGCCAAGTACGAGGAGCCGGGCTTCCCACCATCCTTTCAAGTCGCGAACTATACGCCGAACGTCAGTCTGAAACCTGGCGACACGGTCGGTGTCACGGTCTACGAGAACAGCGGCCAGCCCCTGTTTGGCTCGTCCGTGCCCCCGCTCATGACGGGAACGCCGGGGCAGGCCGCGCCGCAGGCCAGCACCTTGCCCCTGCAGATCGTCGAGGCGGACGGCACGATCACGATCCCCTATGTGGGACGCGTCCGGGTTGCCGGCAGGACTCCGGCACAGGCGGCCTCGCTGATCCAGAGCGGCCTGGACAAGCAGACGGTGCGGCCCCAGGTCGTGGTGTCCTTGGTCAATAACGCCGCCAACACCATCTCGGTGGGCGGCGAGGTGAACAAGGCCGGCTTGATGCCGCTGACTTTGCGCGGCGAGCGGCTGCTCGACACGATCGCCTGGGCGGGCGGCCCGAAATGGCCGGCGATCCAGGTCGATGTCCGCCTGATGAGGGGCGGGACCGTCGCGTCGGTGCCGTTGCAGCAGGTCATGGCCAGCCCCGCCGACAATGTCGTGGCACGGCCCAACGACAACATCACCCTCGTGCGCAATCCGCGCACCTATGTGGTCATGGGCGCCACCCAGAAGGTGTCCAGTTTCACCTTCGAGTACGAGCGCGTGACCCTGGCCGAAGCGCTTGCGCAGGCCGGCGGTGGCATCGACATGATCAGCAATCTGCGCGGGATCTATCTCTTCCGCATGGAACCCGGCCCCTTCGCGCGGCGGGTCATGACGTCCGATCCCGCGGCGGTCGACGAGACGTACGTCAAGGATCGATCGGCGGTTCTCGACCGCAGCCCGTCGACACCGGTCATCTATCAGGTCGATTTGACCCAGGCCGACGGCTATTTCGTCGCCCAGCAGATCCGGCTGCGTGACAAGGACGTCATCCTCGTGACGACGGCAGAGGCCACCCAGTTCCTCAAGATCATGCAGGTCGTCCGGTCGATCACGGGTGCCTACTACGACATCACGCGCAGCTCGAATTATTGATTGAGGGCGCCGCGCCGATTGCCGTCCTGTCGCGCGCCGGCCCGCGCGGCCGGATGGCTTGCCGTCGCAGCAGAAGGATCAGGCATCCAGCGGCGCGGTAAGGGGCGAAGCCTCCTTGGCGCGGCACGCCAGCTCGGCGTTCCGCAGGGCTTCGCGGAGGCGGAGCGGGGCCTTCTCACTCGCGTCGGGGTACTCGCTCTTGACGAACTGGAGATAGTTCTGCGCGGCCTTGGCGCCGAGAAGCTTGCGGAGCAGCCTGACCTTCGACAGGGCCATGAGGAACCGCCGCGCCGGATCGATCGATCGCTGCAGGGCGACGGTGGCCAGGCGGATTTGCTCCTCCGCCTCGAGCTTATCCTCGATGCCGATCGTTACCTCCTGCGGGATTCTTTGCTTGCACAGGAATACGCCCGTCGAACCGATCTCCCCGATATAGGTGAAGTAGTCGGCGAAGTACTCCTGGTAGGTCTTCACGTAGGGTAGCAGATCGTAGAAGTAATCCTGCTGCACGACGATTGACCGGCCGGGAATCAGACGGGAAAAGTAATTCTCGACGACGAACTTGTTGATCTCGGGAAGCTTGAGCACATCGAGAAACAGGATCTCGATGGGGGCCTCTATCTTGCCGGTTTCCTGGATGTCACCGATGCGCAGGTCGACGATGTCGGAGACCGGCTTCAGGTTTTCGCGCACGAGAGATTCGAACGAATCGCCCGGCATCGGATCGAATTCGACGGCGTTCCTCTTGAAGAAGGCCGGCATGGTCGGCGTTACGATGCCGCGCTCGAAGGAGACGACCGGCTGCTTCCATTTGGCCTGGGCGCGTTGAAGGTTTGCGTTCTCCCTCAGTCCTTCGCCGAAGCACGTCGTGGAGGCGCCCAGAAATATGCCCGCGTCGATAATGAGCCCTTCGCCTGTGTAGTACTTTGCCGCCAGGCCATAGAGGAACCGTCGCTCCGGGACGGACATCATCGAGGGGACCGTCAAGACCTGCTTCGGTATGTTGCCGACAAATCGATCAAAGGGCCGCTCAAGATGGGTAGCGCGCAAGGGCGTTCGCAGGGGAGCCTGATCGCCAGGCTGGGATCCACTATCAGCTGCTTTCATCACTTTGTCCGCTTCTTCTTACTGCCGGTTACGCTAACACGTGTCTTGGCCTGCTGGCGATCAGCATGGAACTAGAAGAGCCGGAAAACGTGGCTAAAAACAGTCAATTAATGCCGAAACAGCAGTAACGTGCTATACGCCTCCCGCAGAAACGCCCCAATTTGTCGAGGATACTATCGCGCTGACATCTTGAAGCAAAAGTCTAGGCTGGCTCCAGCTGCCTCAGGCTGGCCACAGATTCTATCGCACGCGTCGACCGAGGAGCATCGGCTTTATGCCTGATACGCATGATACTCCGTTCAGCAGGGACACTCGGCAGGGGGCACAGCGGCCTCGTGAGACTCCCCCGTTTGTCCCGGACGAAGACGAATTCGCCGATCCAATCGCGCGGGCTCCTTCGGATGTGGAGAATGTTCTGCCGGCGGCGAAGCAGAGGACAGATCGTCGCACGCTCGCTGTGGATCTACCGCCTCTGCCACAGCGCAAGCCGCCATCGCGGCGAAAACTGGCATTGTTCTTTCTGCTGTGCGTCGTGCTCCCTACCGGATTGGTTGCGCTTTATTACTATGTGTTCGCTGCGGATCAGTACGT
>CANIEC010000189.1 GCA_947466085.1 Rhodospirillales bacterium | reverse complement strand
CACGCTGGAAAGCATCGCTCCCGTCAGCGATGATCCAATCATCGGGCTGCCCGCCGTGGCGGCCTGAGCGATCCGACTCTGGCTCGAGATCGTCGTACTGACCAACCGTCAGCTACACCACGCCTCGGGGCACGATCCGCTTTGGGTGGTGAATGCGACAGGAGCGCCGGCAATACGGCTCCGGCCGACCAGAGGTTCCCCGCCACTCAGCGCAATGATAAGCTTTGCCCCGTTCCACGGGTTCATCCGGGCAATGTCGGATCAGTTGGGGGAAACATGGTGCGCAGCTTCTTCGCGGCCCTTACCGGCGCCGCGATCCTGGTCGGCTTGCCCGCGCAGGCGCAGACGATCGGGGTGAGCTGGTCGAACTTCCAGGAAGAACGCTGGAAGACCGACGAAGCAGCCATCAAGGCGGCGATCGCGGCCGGCGGCGGCACCTACGTCTCGGCCGACGCGCAGAGTTCGGCCGCCAAGCAGTTGACCGACATCGAGGCGCTGATTGCGCGCGGCGCCAAGGCGTTGATCGTGCTGGCGCAGGACGCGAACGCCATCCGCCCCGCGATCGAGAAGGCGCTCAACGAGGGTATCCCGGTGATCGGCTACGACCGCCTGATCGAGATGAAGGATGTGCTCTACATCACCTTCGACAACAAGGAAGTCGGCCGCATCCAGGCACGTGAAGTCGCCAAGGTGAAGCCCGAAGGCAATTACGTCTTCATCAAGGGCTCGTCGTCGGATCCCAACGCTGACTTCCTCTATGCCGGCCAGCGCGAAGTGCTGGAGACGGCGATCAAGGGCGGCAAGATCAAGGTGGTCGGTGACGCCTATACCGACGCTTGGCTGCCAGCCAACGCCCAGCGCAACATGGAGCAGTTCCTTACCGCCAACCGCAACAAGGTCGACGCGGTCGTGGCTTCGAACGACGGCACGGCCGGCGGCGCGATCGCGGCGCTGGCGGCGCAGGGCCTGGCGGGCTCCGTGCCCGTGTCAGGTCAGGACGGCGATCACGCTGCCCTGAACCGCGTGGCGCTCGGCACCCAGACCGTGAGCGTCTGGAAGGACGCCCGCGTGCTCGGCAAGTCCGCGGGCGAGGCGGCGATCAAGCTCGCCAAGGGCACCAAGCTCTCCGGCCTGCCGGGCACCGTCACGTGGGGCGATGGCCCGCGCAAGGTGGCGATGACTTCGATCCTGCTCACGCCCGTGCCAATCACCCAGGACAACCTCGATGTGGTCATCCAGGGCGGCTGGGTCAGCAAGGACGTGGTTTGCCGCGGCGTAAAGCCCGGTAGCGCCAAGGTCTGCAACTGAGGTTTCTCCGCGCCACCGAGATCGACGCCCGCCTGCTCGGCATGCTGGCCGCGCTGGCGTTGATCTGGGTCGGCGTCGACATCCTCTCCGGCGGCGCCTTCCTTACGCCGCGCAATCTCTGGAACCTCTCCGTCCAGACCGCGTCGGTCATGGTCATGGCGACCGGCATGGTGCTGGTGATCGTCGCGCGCCATATCGACCTTTCGGTCGGCTCCGTCCTGGGTGTCGTCGGCATGGTGATGGGCGTGACCCAGACCGAGTTCCTGCCCCGCCTCATGGGCTACGACAGCCCATTCATCTGGGTCCTCGCGCTTGGCGCCGGAGTGGCCGTCGGTGCCGCAATCGGCCTGCTGCATGGCGTCATCATCGCCTATCTCGGCGTGCCGGCCTTCATCGTCACGCTGGGCGGTCTTCTGGTGTGGCGTGGCTGCGCCTGGTGGATCACCTCCGGCCGCACCGTGGCGCCGATGGACGATGCCTTCCGCCGCATGGGCGGGGGTGTCGAGGGCGCGATCGGCTCGAGCTGGACCTGGGTGGTGGGTGTGCTCGCTGTCGCCGCGATCGTCTGGCGCGCACTTCATGCCCGTCGGCGCCGCCAGCAGGTTGGCTTCGCGCTGCGCCCGGTGTGGGCAGAAGTCGTGGTGGCCGGGCTCGCATGCGCCGGTGTGCTGGCGGTCGTGCTGGTCGCCAACAGCTATGACCTGCCGCCGCGCGTCGCCGAGCGGATCGCCGCCGCGCGCGGCCTCGTGGTGCCGCCGGAAGGCCTGTCGATCGCGCACGGCCTCGCCGTACCGGTGCTGATCGCGGTCGGCGCCGGCATCGTCGTCACCTTCCTGGCCCGGCGCACGCGCTTTGGCCGCTACGTCTTCGCGCTGGGCGGCAATCCCGAGGCTGCCGAGCTGTCGGGCGTCGACACGCGGCGCATCACGGTGCTCGTGTTTGTCCTGATGGGCGTGCTGTGCGCTGTCGCGGCCGCGATCTCGACCGCGCGCCTCAATGCGGCGACGAACGCGCAAGGCACGCTCGACGAGCTTTATGTCATCGCCGCGACCGTGATCGGCGGCACGTCGCTCAGCGGCGGCCTCGGCACGGTCGCCGGCGCCATGCTGGGCGCGCTGGTGATGCAGAGCCTGCAGTCGGGCATGGTGCTGATGGGCCTCGACACGCCCCTGCAGAACATCGTCGTCGGTCTGGTTTTGGTGGTCGCCGTGTGGCTCGATCGGCTCTACCGCTCGCGCACCCTGAAGGGCGCGGCATGAGTGCGGCGCAGCCACTCGTCGCGATGCGCGGCATGAGCATCAGCTTCGGCGGCATCCGTGCGGTCGACGACGTATCGCTCGATCTCCATGCCGGCGAGGTGGTGGGACTGCTCGGCCATAACGGCGCCGGCAAGTCGACCTTCATCAAGATGCTATCGGGCGCTTATCACCCCGACGCGGGCGAGATCCGCATCGATGGGCAAGCCGTCACGATCAACAGCCCGCGTGATGCGCGTCGCCACGGCATCGAGACGATCTATCAAACGCTGGCGCTGGCCGACAATCTGGACGCCGCCGCCAACCTGTTCCTCGGCCGTGAGCTCAGGACCGCCTGGGGAACGCTCGACGACGTCGCCATGGAGGCCGAGACGCGCCAGGTGATGGCGCGCCTCAATCCGCATTTCGTCAAGTTCAAGGAACCTGTGCGCGCCCTCTCGGGCGGCCAGCGCCAGGCGGTGGCCATCGCCCGGGCAATCCACTTCAACGCCCGTATCCTGATCATGGATGAGCCGACCGCGGCGCTTGGGCCGCAGGAAACGAAGCAGGTCGCCGATCTCATCCTCCAGCTCAAGCGTGAGGGGATCGGCATCTTCCTCATCAGCCACGACATCCATGACGTCTTCGATCTGGCCGATCGCGTGGCGGTGATGAAGAACGGCAAGATGGTCGGCACCGCGCCGACGCATGCAGTGACCAAGGATCAGGTGCTCGAGATGATCATCCTCGGCACCAGACCCTCGATTCAGTAAAGCCTACCGGGCGGCGATCTTCGAGGCGGCCGGAAGCTGGTCCTGGCGCCGAACGGTGCGCCGCTTCCCCCTGCCGCGCCCCACATCGATAGCACGCTCGTGAAGGCCATCGCCCGGGCGTTCCGCTGACAGCGGATGCTGGAGACCGGCAGGTACGCGACCATCAAGGAGATCGCGAGAGCCGAGAAGATCAACTCGTCCTACGTATCGCGCGTGCTCAGGCTGACGCTGTTGGCGCCGGCGACGGTGGAGGCGATCCTCGATGGCCGGGTGAGCGCGGCGCCGACGCTGGCGGAGGCGATGGCGCCGTTTCCGGTGGAGTGGGTGAAGCAAAGCCTCAGTGCAGGGCCATCGATTCCACTTCCGCTGACCGGGCGCCGCTGAAAAAGGGCCTGCAGCACCTCCAACCGGACCCCCGGCTTGACCGATGCGTTCCCGGCTTGCAGTGACCGCTGGCTCATTGGCAGCAGAGCCGCCTCGACACTCCTGGCCCTCCACTGCATCCTATCATCCATCAGGCCGCACGCTGGCGGCGACTTGTTCAGAGAGTCCTTAGAGTGCTTCTCCTATTTCTGTAACTTTGTTCGCGATCTAGTAAACGCCGCTGGTAGTTCGCTTGCCCTGCTTTGCCGGTTACTTCTTCGGCGCAGCTCCTCCGGGCAACAGACCAGCTTTCCTTTGGAAATCCTGTATTCCGATGAAAATGTCGGACCAGTTTATCAGCGGATAGACCTGATTGGCTTTTGCCTCCTCGTCGAACAAGGCCTTCATTTGCGCCAGCTTCGCCGGATTGCTCTTCGCCAGGTCGTTCAACTCAGTCGGGTCCTCGTTCACGTTGTAAAGCTCCCAGACCTCCTTGCCCGCAAAATTCTCAGCGGTCTTAGGCACCGGATACGTCTGGTAAAGGTCGATGAAATCGGGGCGATAGCCGAAGCTCGCCTTCCAGCCATCGTGATAGATGGCGCCCGAGCCGTAGAGGAAGTAGTACTGCGTCGTGCGCCGGGCCGGAGCCGTGGCGTCGGCAAACGAATAGGCTAGGCTCTTGCCCTGGATCGGCGTCTGCTTGATGCCCCGCACTTCGGCCGGAACCTCTGCGCCGGCGATCTCGAGCGTGGTCGGCAGCAGATCGATCAGGTGCGAGTACTGCGTTCGAATCTCACCCTTCTTGGCCAGACCATTGGGCCAATGCACCACCAGCGGGTTGCGGGTCCCACCGGCCGAGTTGGCCATGGTCTTCCAATCGCGATAGGGCGTGTTGGCAGCCTGCGCCCAGCCAATGGGGTAGTGAGTGAAGGCCTCTGGGCCACCGAGTTTCTCGTAATCCCGGGCCATCTTTGCAAAGCGCTCTTCTTCGCTCTTGGTGATCGGCTTGGGGAAAGTGTTCTCGTCTTCGCCGATGGGGCCACCACCGGGGTCCGCCCCATTATCACCGATCACGTATATGATGACGGTGTTGTCGAAGAGGTTCTTCTCCTTCAGGTATGCGATGAGGCGGCCGATCTCGTAATCGGTGTGCTCGAAGAATCCTGAATAGATCTCCATAAGTCGCGCATACACGCGTTTCTGGTCGACCGTGAGACTGTCCCAGGCCGGCACACGCGGGCTGCGGGGCGGCCGCTTGGCGTTGGCGGGAATCACGCCCAGCTCCTTCTGGCGGGCAAAAGTCTTCTCGCGATAGACGTCCCAGCCTTCGTCGAAGCGGCCCTTGTTCTTGTCGATCCACTCGCGATCCACCTGCAGGGGCTCGTGGGTCGCGCCGGTCGAGAAGTACATGAAGAACGGCTTGTTGGGGTTCAGTTTCTGCTGGCGCTCGATGTAGAAAATCGCTTTGTCGGTCAGCTGGGTGGTCAGATGACGTCCGTCGGCCTTGACGTACTGGTTGTCTTCAACGAGCGGCGGCTTGTACTGGTCAACGGCCCCGCCCAGGAAGCCCAGAAAGTGATCGAAGCCCAGCCCGGACGGCCAGCGATCGAAGGGCCCCAGATCGGTCGCTTCTTCGTCTGGCGTCAGATGTCCTTTGCCTAGCATGTAGGTGCTGTAGCCGCATTCACGCAGGTAGTGGGCAATGGTTCCGTCCTTGGGTTGAAGGCGCCCGGTGTAGCCCGGGAACTCGGCCGCCATCAGCTTTTGCGGCAGCAACCCCATGCTGACCATGTGATGGTTGCGCCCGGTCAGCAGCGCCGCGCGCGAGGGCGAACACACCGCCGTGGTGTTGAAGTTCGTGTACGTCAGCCCGTTCTTGGCCAGGCTGTCGAGCACCGGGGTGCGCGCCCCTCCGCCGAACGTGCTGCTGGCGCCGTAACCAACGTCATCGAGGAGAATCCAGATGATGTTCGGCGCCCCCTTGGCGATGGGCAGCACCGGTGCCGTTCCCGGCTTGGACTCGGCCAAGCTCTTGCGGATCACCGGCGCGTCGCTCTGCGCCGCGACGCTGCCGATTCCCGCCACCACCGGCAGCGCGAGAAAACCCGCGAGGCCTCTCGTCACGGCTCTGCGCATCCAACCAAAGCTCAATGCATTCATACGAGTCCTCTTCGTAGATAACGTCGAATGGTGGCCTAGGTCACGGCGACTGACGCACCGGCGGTTGTCGCCACTTGCCCGAGAGGACATCGCCTTCAGGCCAGTAGATGCGCATCACGCAAAAGTACTCCTGACCGCGCGGAGTGGGCAGCCAGTTGTCGGCCTTGTCCGGCCCCGGATTGTTGGGCTGCAAATAGATGTCGAGCGATCCGTCGGCATTGAGCTTCATGCCGCTGTTGCTGTTACGCACGTGCCGATCGAGCGGCATCCCCTTGGGAAGGTAGAAGTCCTTGTTGTAGAGCGTCAGCGACCAGAAAGCCTTCGTCTTGGGGATATTGTCCTTGTCGAGATGCACCACAAACGACGTGTCACCCTTCAGCTTCTGGCCGCTTTCGTCGGTCTTCAGCCAGAAGTACATCCCGTCCTCCATCAGTTGCCCGCCGAGTCCGCCGAAGAGCATCAGATAGCGTTCGTAGTACGCAGTGCCAAAGCGCGAGCCAATCTTGGCGAGATGATAGTTCATCCCATCGCTGGCGAATTTCGCTGCAGTAAGAACAAGGCAGGTTCAACCTTGATTCATGTCAAACAATTCGAGAATTCGTTGGCCTCCGAGGCTCTTGATCGTGCTCCCGGCGCGACGGCTTGGTGCCGATCGGACGATCCGCGTTCTGCGGCGCCATCGCCGTCGCCTGCAGGGCTCGCACGGCAAGAGCCGCGACCAATCCCGTCAAGAGGATACCGCAGAAGCCAAGCGCAATTGCGAGAGCCTGCGTCACTACCTGCCGCGGAACGAGATCGCCGTACCCAATCGTCAATCCTGTGACGAATGCAAAATACAAGCCCTGCCAGATACTCCAGCCTTCGAATAGCGCGACCACTATTCCCAAGCTGCACTTGAGCAGCAGCAGTCCAGACAAGATCGGCCATGTCACACCTAAGCCTTGGAGAAACGATGACAGATAGACCCGCCGTATGTGCTTCGGAGCTTCCCCCATTGTCTCGCGCCCTTCTCCCTTCCTTCTTGCAGTGTTGGTAGGAGATTGCGTCGTGTCACGGGGTGATCGGCACCATCATCCATCGTACGCCACCCGTTGTCTGAGAAGCGGCAATTTACCTGACGACGCGATTTTCAGCGACTGTGATCCGGCCGCTACGCCGCGCCGCTTCGAGGGCCTCGTGGTCGCGCTGCGTCTGCTTCGCATAGGCAAGCGCAAAGGTCGCAATCGCCTCGTCGAGCACCGCGCTGCCGCCGCAGTAACCGGCGATCAGGGCCGCGTCGCCAGACTTGGCGTGCGCCAGCGCCAGCGCCCAGCCGCACAGCGCGCAATACTCAAGAAAGTTTGGTATCTGCTCACGGGTGCCCACGGCCATCTCAAGCCCGCCCTTCATGTCGGCCAACTGGCGGACGTAGAAATGACCCTGGCCAACGGCACCCCAGCCTAGAAAGATGTCCGGGGAACCCTGGATCATGCGCTGCCCGACCACCACCCGACGGCCGTGGTTGTCGAACGGCAACCGACTATCGACGTAAGGCTCGAGCACCGAGGCCTCTGCCCCCTTGACTTGCAAGAACAGTGGATCGTCTTTGGACGCCCCCTTGAGCAGCACCACCCAACAAGCGGTTCCGACACTGCCAACCCCCACCACCTTGCGCGCAACATCGACGATTCGGTAGCGTGCCAACAACCGGCGCCGATCGAAGGTTAGAGACTCGATGTAGGAACGAAGCATCAGATCGAGTGCTTCGCTGACGGGCATACCGTTTTCGAGATGGCTCTCGCGTACGATCAGCGGCACGTCCTCGATTATCCGGTGCTCGCCATTGACCTGCTCGGTCATTTTCTCCAGCACGCGCTGATGGCCCTTGGCTTTGGCCTTGTCGATGCTGCGCTGCGCAGCGCGGCGTGCCTGCGGTGACAAGGTATCAAGAATGGCGCGCTCGTCGATACGATCGTACCAAACCTCTAGTGCGCCCATTTCGGCATAGCGCGATATGCGCTTACGGTAAGAGCGGACACAGGCCGCGGCTGCCGCGGCTGCCTGTATTTTGTCGCCGCCCATGAAACGCACCGCCACGGCGGCGCTGGCAGCCAATCGCTTGAGGTCCCATTCCCACGGGCCGGGAAATACCTCGTCAAAGTCGTTTATGGCAAACACAAGGTCACGCTCGGCCGAGCCGAACACGCCGAAGTTAGAGACGTGCATATCGCCGCAAGCGTTGACCAGGATGCCGGAAGTCGGCGTAGTCGCAAGGTCGGCTGCCATGACCGCAGCCGAACCGCGAAGAAAGGCGAACGGCGAGGCGAGCATGCGCGCGAAGCGGACTGGAACCAGTTTCTGCGCACGCGTGCGGTTCTGCTGCTCGAGGATCGACACTGGGTCGCCGCGGTCAGCCCGAGGGGTCCATACGGCATGGTCGGCCCGCGGTACCTTTTGGCGCAGCGCCTTACCGCTCTCGCGCCGCTCGGCGATCGACGGCCGGGGCGCGGTGAAACTCTCCAGCAGATCACCCTTGCCGGTAACTCGCACCTGATTCAGGATTGCTTCCATCCTCATGGCTCCGTTGTCTGCCTTCCGGGCGCGCCGCGCAGATCACACGTCATTCCACACGACCAGCGCCGCCCCATCCGCCTACCGCGGCGACCCATTCGTCAAAGCTAGTTACTGGCCACTCGCATTGTCGAAACACGCAGAACTACGCTCGAAATTAGTCCGGTTTTTCAGCGACTTACAAGAAGCGTACCAAATCCGGAAGTCAGCAGCTTTGGAGAGAAAGGGCCTGAGAGAGACCCTTTCGGCGCCCCTGGGCGCGAAGCCGGTCAACAGGTCTGCGGGAAAGGCCCGCCGTTATTGGGCTTCCGAGGGGCCTGACGGGGCGGGAGAGAGTGTCGCCTCAGGCGGCATTGGCGGAGGATTCGAACCTGGGATCCAACGTTCTCCAGCGCGACCCGCCCCACCCAACTAATTAGTTTCTTAGCCGTTTCTGCTCTTTTGTCACAACTGATACTTGCACCGCTTCGCCGGCCCAAAGTGGATGGCGAGAGCAGCTATCCTCCGCTGTCAAAGTGCCAGCCCGGCGTTGGAGGTTCGCCTCTTCGAACCTCCCCGCAGGCAAGCCCTCAAGCAGCGCTCCGGTCAGACCAGAAGCTCAAAGTGATAATCTGCAACGTTGATCGTGCCCGTTACATGTATCACATCGACGACCGTTCGGCCGGCATTGGCGACCTCGTAAGCACCCCCGCCGAGGTCGGTGAAGCTTGCGCCATCTCCGTACCCCTGGAACACAAGGACATCGCCATCACCGATCGTACCGCTGAAGTCGGTGACAGTGTCACCATTGCCCTGGCCTGCCACGAAGACGAAACTGTCGGCCCCTGCACCGCCGGTCATCGTATCCGTACCGGCGCCGCCGTTCAGGATATCGCTCCCGCCGAGGCCGTTAAGGATATCGCTGCCGCCAAGGCCGCTCAGAGTGTCGTTATGCGCACCTCCGTTGAT
>CANIEC010000188.1 GCA_947466085.1 Rhodospirillales bacterium | reverse complement strand
GGCGGCCGGCTGCAGGGACTGACCGACACCGGCCTCAGCCCCGAAGGCGAGGCGGCGGCGCGGCAATGGCGGCTGCCGCCGCCGGCCGCGCGCTGGAAGCGCCTGAGCAGCCCGCTCCAACGCGCGCGCCGCACGGCCGAGCTCGTGCAGCCCTCGGCGCCTGTCGTCCTCGATTCACGCCTGCGCGAGATGAGTTTCGGCGTCTGGGAGGGCTTCACGGTGAAGCAGCTGCGCGCGACCGGCGGCGAGGCCTTCGCGGCGGCGGAAGCGGCCGGCCTCGACTTCCAGCCGCCGGGTGGCGAGTCGCCGCGCCTCGCGATGGCCCGCCTGTCGCACTGGAGTTCGACGCTGACGGAGCCCGTGGTCGCGGTGTCGCACAAGGCCTCGATCCGCGCGCTGCTGGCATTGGCGACCGGCTGGAACATGCTGGGTCGTCCGCCTCACAAGCTCGACTGGACGTGTCTGCATTTCTTCGTGGCCCACGACGCCGGCCGCGTGACGATCGAGCGGCTCAACGTGCCGCTCACCTCATGACCGCGCGCGTCTTCTTCTATGTGCAGCATCTGTTGGGCATCGGCCATCTGCGCCGCGCCGCTGCCCTGGCGCGGGCGCTGGCGGCGGGTGGCTTCGACGTGGCTCTGGTCTCCGGCGGCGCCCCGGTCGACGGGCTGGCGCTGGGCGGTGCCCGGCTTCATCAACTGCCGCCGGTGCGCGCCGCCGACGCACGGCTCAAGGAACTGGCGCAGCTCGACGGCACGCCGGTCGACGAGGCTTTCCGCGCGAAGCGCACGCGGCAACTGCTCGACCTGTTCGAGGCCGAGCAGCCCGATATCCTTCTCACCGAGCAGTTTCCCTTCGGCCGCACGCAGCTTCGCTTCGAGCTGCTGCCGTTGCTCGAGGCGGCACAGGACCGGCCGTCGGCGCCGTGGATCGTCTCGTCGATCCGCGACGTGCTGCGCCGCACCGCCTCGCCGGCGAGGGTCGACGAGATGGTCCAGACGTTCGAGGCCTTCGACACGGTGCTGGTGCACGCCGATCCCGCCCTGGTGCGACTGGACGACAGTTTCCCCGCCTGGCCCGACATCCAGGACCGCGCGCTTTATACCGGCTACGTCATGGATTCGGAGACCGTGCCTCAGTCCGGCGACACCGTCGGCAAGGGTGAAGTGATCGTGTCGGCCGGAGGCGGAGCCGTCGGCGCCCCGCTTCTTCATGCCGCCATCGCGGCGCGGCCGCTCTCGCCCCTGGCCGATCGCCGGTGGCGCCTTCTGGTCGGGCCCAACATGCCGGAAGCGGAAGCAGAAGTGCTCCGGGCGTCTGCCGGTGACGGCATCATCGTCGAGCCGGTGCGCGCCGACTTCCCCTCGCTGCTGCGCAATGCGGCGCTGTCGGTCTCGCAGGCCGGCTACAACACGGTGGTCGAGACGCTGTGCCATGGCGATCGCGCCGTGCTGGTGCCGTTCGGCACGGCGCGCGAAACCGAGCAGGCCGATCGCGCGCGCGTGCTGGTCGAGCGCGGCATGGTCGCTTCCGTCGCGCCCGACGATCTGACGCCCGCGAGCCTCGCGGCCGCCATGGGCAGGGCATGGGCCGGCCCCTCGATCCGCAGTTTTCCGCCGGTCGATGCGAACGGCGCCGCCGCCACGGTCGCTGCGCTCAAGCAGATGGTGGTGCCATGAGCGGCTGGCAGGCATTGGCCGACGAGGCAGCGCGCTGGCGCGACCTGGGCCGTATCGCCGAGCTGTGGTGGCGCGACGACGACGCCGTCGATGCGGGCCCGGCTCTCGACCGCCTTCTCGCCATCGTACGCGATGCCAGGACGCCGCTGGCGCTTGCCGTGGTGCCGGCGCGGGCCACGACTGCGCTGGCCGACCGTCTCTCGGGAGAGACCGAGGTCGACGTGCTGCAGCATGGCTATGCCCATAGCAATCATGCGACTCCCCCGGAGAAAAAGATCGAGATCGGCCTGCAGCGCCCCGCGATGGTCACTCTGGGCGAACTCGGCACCGGTTGGATGGCGCTGGAGCGACTGTTCGGCGCGCGGGCGCTCGCTGTCATGGTACCGCCATGGAACCGTATTGCGCCGGTGCTCGTGCCGACCTTGCCGGAGATCGGGTATCGCGGCCTCTCGACGTTCGGGCCGCGCCCGCGTGTCCATCCGGTTCGCGGCCTGCTGCAGGTCAATACGCATGTCGACCTGATCGACTGGAAGGGCGGCCGCACCTTCGCGGGTGAAGAGAAGGTCCTTGCCGGCCTCGTGACCGCGCTCGCACGCGCACGCGACGGCGGGGGCGAGCCGGTCGGCATCCTCAGTCATCATCTTGCGATGGACGCCGGGGCATGGGATTTCCTAAGGTCCTTGTGGGGAAGAATGACAAAGCTGGAGAGCCTCCGTGTGCGCAGCGCGCGCGAGCTGTTTGCTCCTGAAGCCGGACGTCAGGGAGGGCGCGGGTGAATTCCGCAGATCTGCGCTATCCGCAGCAGACGCTGGTGGCGGACTATCTGCGCGCCGCGGCGGGCGTGGTATTGTGCGGCGCGCCGATCCTGCTGCTCGACGTCAATCGCTGGCTGGCGGCATTCCTGCTGGCGGGTTTCGCGCTGTTTGCGCTGTTTCTGGTTCGCACGGCCCTCCGTCATCGTACGCGCTTCGTGCTGGGGCCGGATACGCTGTGCGCCGACGGGCCTGTCGGGACGCTGGTGGAATGGAATCGTCTCGACCGCCTGAAGCTCAGCTACTTCTCGACCAAGCGCGACCGGTCGGACGGCTGGATGCAGCTTAGCGTCGGCTCGACAGGCGGCAGACTGATAAAGGTCGATTCCTCGCTGGAAGGCTTTCACGATATCGTGGAGCGGGCGGCGGAGGCGGCCAAGGCGACAGGTGCGCCGCTGAGCGATGCGACGCGGGCGAACCTGAGATCGATGGGCATCGTGGTGGTGGGTCAGGAAGAATTATGAAGGATCTGCTGCGCGTCGAGGACCTCACCGTCGAATTCGGAGTGCACGAAGGCGTGCTGCGCGCCGTCGACAAGGTGTCGTTCTCCATCCCGCCCGGTGGCACGGTGGCGCTGGTGGGCGAGTCGGGCTCGGGCAAGTCGGTCTGCAGCCAGGCGATCATGGGCCTGCTGCCGCGCACCGCGACCATCGCCTCCGGCTCCATCCTGTTCCAGGACCCGCGCGTCAACCAGGGTGTCGTCGACATCGCCCGCATCGACCGCGCCGGTCCGGCCATGCGGCGCATCCGCGGTGGCCAGATCTCGATCATTTTCCAGGAGCCGATGACCTCGCTGTCGGCCCTTCACACGGTGGGCGACCAGATCGGAGAGGCCGTCGAGCTGCACGGCGCGCAGCCCGGCGGTCCGCTGGGCGGCAAGGGGGGCGAGGGCGGCCGTAAGCTCAGCCGTGCCGAGATCGACGGGCTTACGATCGACATGCTGCGCATGGTGGGCTTCCCCGATCCCAAGCGCGCGCTCAGGACCTATCCCTTCGAATTGTCCGGCGGCCTGCGCCAGCGCGCCATGATCGCCATGGCCCTGGTCTGCCGGCCGGCGCTGCTGATCGCCGACGAGCCGACGACCGCGCTCGACGTCACCATCCAGGCCCAGATCCTGCGCCTGATGAAGGACCTGCAGTCCGAACTGGGCATGGCGCTGCTGATGATCACCCACGATCTCGGCGTGGTCGCCAACGTCGCCGACGACGTGGTCGTGATGTATCGCGGCAAGGTCGTCGAATCGGGCGACCTGCACGACATCTTCCGCGATCCGCAGCATCCCTACCTCAGGGCGCTGCTGCATGCGGTGCCGCGCTTCGACATGGAGCCCGGCGAGCGGCTGCAGCCGATCCGCGAGATCAAGGGCACGACCGGCCACCTGCTGAAGGAGAAGCCGGTCTCCGTTCCCACCGAAACGTTCAATCCCGACGCGCCGGTGCTCAAGGTGCGTCACGTCACCAAGACGTTCAGCATCCGCAAGGCCGATACGCTGATGGAACAGCTGATGGGCGGCGGCACGACGCGCGCCATCCGCGCCGTCAACGACGTGAGCTTCGACGTGCTGCGCGGCGAGTGCCTGGGCCTCGTGGGCGAATCGGGCTGCGGCAAGACCACGCTCAGCAAGATGCTGATGCGCGGCATCTCGGCCGACGCCGGCCAGGGCGGCCGCGTGATCTTCGACGACTGGGGCCGCAAGATCGACGTGATGAGCCTCGAGGGTGCGGAGCTCAACCGCTTCCGCACCAAGCTGCAGTTCATCTTCCAGGACCCGTTCGGCTCGCTCAATCCGCGCATGACGGTGTTCGACATCCTGGTCGAGCCGCTGGTCATCCATAAGATCGGCGACGATGCCTATCGCCGCGAGATGGTGGCCGAGCTGATGGAGATGGTCGGTCTCGATCGCCGGCACCTCAGTCGTTATCCGCACTCCTTCTCGGGCGGCCAGCGCCAGCGAATCGGCATCGCGCGCGCGCTCGCGCTCAGGCCCGACATGGTGATCTGCGACGAGCCGGTCTCGGCGCTCGACGTGTCGATCCAGGCGCAGATCCTGAACCTGCTCAAGGACCTGCAGAAGCAGCTCGGCCTCACCTACCTCTTCATCAGCCACAATCTCGCGGTGGTCGACTACATCGCCGACCGCATCGCCGTGATGTGCGCCGGCCGCCTGGTCGAACTCGCGCCGGCCGGCGAGCTGTTCAAGAATCCCATGCACCCCTACACCAAGGCGCTTCTCTCCGCGGTGCCGATGCCCGATCCCGACGCCCGCCTCGATCTCGGGGCGCTGATGGAGGGCAAGGCATCGGATCCCACGGTCTGGCCCGATCCGTTCCGCGACGACGGCCGGACGCCGCTCTTCTGGACCGAGGCCGAGCCCGGCCACTTTGTCCGCGTCTCGCGGCCCAACGGGCGAGAGGTGGTCTGACATGCTGCAATTCATTGTCCGCCGCGTGCTGCTGATGATCCCGACGCTGTTCGTGATCAGCGCGCTCGTCTATTTCATCATCGACCTGCCGCCCGGCGACTGCGTCACCTCGCAGATCGAGGAGCTGCTGGCGCGCGGCGATCCGGATGCCCACGCTCGCGCTGCCGAGCTGCGCGACCTCTACGGCCTCAATCACCCGCTCTGGCAGCGTTACCTGGAATGGGTCGGCGGCATCTTCCGCTGGGACTTCGGTCTCTCGTGCCAGGACACGGTGCCGGTCGCCGACCTGATCAGCGAACGGATGATGCTCACGATCATCATGGAGACCAGCACGATCGCCTTCATCTGGATCGTGTCCTTCGTCATCGGCGTCTATGCCGCCACCCATCAGTACAGATTGGGCGACTACGTCGCGTCGTTCATCGGCTTCATCGGCCTGTCGATCCCGAACTTCCTGCTGGCGCTGGTGCTGCTCTATGTCGGCAAGGTCTATTTCGGCCTCTCCATCGGCGGCCTGATGGACCCCGAGTACATCGACCAGCCGCTGAGCTGGGGCAAGGTCGTGTCGGTCATGGAGCACCTGATCATCCCCGTGATCGTGATCGGCATGTCGGGCACCGCCGGCATGATCCGCCGGCTGCGCGCCAACCTGCTCGACGAGCTGCAGAAGCAGTATGTCGTCACCGGCCGGGCCAAGGGGCTGCCGCCGATGAGGCTGCTGGTGAAGTATCCGCTTCGCCACGCCATCAACCCGTTCGTCGCCGACATCGGCGGCCTGCTGCCCGACGTCATCTCGGGCTCGGTCATCGTGTCGGTCGTGCTGTCGCTGCCGACCACGGGCCCGATGCTGCTGAGCGCGCTCAAGACCCAGGACGTCAACCTTGCCGCGACGTTCCTGCTGTTCGTGGCGGTGCTCACCGTCATCGGCATGCTGATCTCGGACCTGGCGCTTGCGGCGCTCGATCCGCGCATCCGCTTCGGCAGTTCGGAAAAGTGAGGGTGCCATGACCGACACGACACCTTCGGGCACGACACCCAATCCCCCGCGCCGCACGCCCCACTTCGTCTCCCAGGAGCCGTGGGACCCCTACGTCGCCGACAAGCTGACCGCCGAGCAGGAACGCTACTACATGGCGGGCCAGTGGAAGCTCATGTGGTGGCGCTTCCGCCGCCACAAGCCGGCGGTCGTCTCCATGGTCTTCCTGCTGCTGATGTACTTCTCGACGTTCATCAGCGAGTTCATCGCGCCCTACGACCTGCACACGCGGCACTCGCGCTACATCTTCGCGGCGCCGCAGTCGGTCCATCTGTTCCACGAGGGCTCCTTCCTCGGGCCGTTCGTCTACGGCCTCAAGATGGAGCGCGATCCGGCCACCCTGCAGCGCATCTATTCGCCCGACACGACCAAGCCGCAGCCGCTGCGCTTCTTCTGCCTGGGCGAGAGCTACGAGTTCTGGGGCATGATCGAGGGCCGCTTCCATTTCGTCTGCCCACCGGAGGACGGGACCTTGTTCCTGCTCGGTACCGACCGATTGGGACGCGACATGTTCAGTCGCATCGTCTACGCCGCCCGCATCTCGCTCACCATCGGCGTCATCGGCATCGCGCTGTCCTTCGCGCTCGCCCTGATCCTGGGCGGGTTGGCGGGCTATTACGGCGGCTGGATCGACAGCGTCGTCCAGCGGCTGACCGAGATCATCAAGAGCTTCCCGCACCTGCCGCTGTGGCTCGCTCTGTCGGCGGCGCTGCCCGTCACCTGGTCGCCGCTGCTGGTCTATTTCGGCATCACCATCATCCTGGCGCTGCTCGACTGGCCGGGCCTGGGACGCGCCGTCCGCTCCAAGCTGCTGTCGTTGCGCGAGGAGGATTACGCGGCGGCCGCCCAGATGATGGGCGCCAAGCCCGCCCGCATCATCGGCCGGCACCTGCTGCCCGGCTTCATGAGCCACCTGATCGCCTCGGCCACCCTGTCGATCCCGTCGATGATCCTGGCCGAGACGGCGCTGTCGTTCCTCGGACTGGGCCTGCGGCCGCCGATCACCTCGTGGGGTGTGCTCCTGAACGAGGCGACGGACATCAACGTCGTGGCGGTGAACTGGTGGCTGATGCTGCCGGTGGTGCCGGTGATTCTGGTGATCCTGGCGTACCAGTTCATGGGTGACGGAATGAGGGACGCTGCTGACCCTTACGCGTAGGCGCATGCGCCTACGCGTAAGGGTCGGCGGGCGTCAGGGCCTGTAATCAGGCCCGGGAGCCCGCACGGTTCAGAACGGATGAGGGTGGTGCGACACACCCTCAAGCTCTTGAAATTCTTATCTATTCTGCACGGCGCGAGCTCTCGGGCCTTCGTCGCTGCGCGCCTGCAGGCCCTGCCGCTCGCCGACCCCGCGCAAAAATGCGCGCGGTCTAAATACCCCGATTTTGCCCTATTTGGGTCTAGCGACAGCCATGCGGGGCTTCCATTTAGGTTGGGTATCTCCCCCGAACGTGGTCCCCCCAAAGCCACGTTCTAGCCTCCTCGGAGGCGCTCAGGCCGTCATCTCACCTCCCCCGAGATGACGGCCTTTTTCTTTGCCCGCGGGCGGCAGGCCCCCTGCCCCCATGCTAGGAGGGCGCCCATGGTGCCTCCGCTTCTCGAAGTGACCGGCCTGTCCTGCCGCCGTGGCGGCCGGCCGGTGTTCGACCGCCTGTCCTTCGGGCTGGGCGCAGGCGAACTGCTGGCGCTGACGGGCCGCAACGGCAGCGGCAAGACCAGCCTGCTGCGGGCCCTGGCCGGGCTGACGCCGCCGGAGGCCGGGACGGTCTCCTGGCGCGGCGTCGATGTCGCCGAGGATCCCGAAACCTGGCGCGGCCGGCTGGCCTGGCTCGGCCATCTCGAGGGGCTGAAGGGCGACCTCACGGTGATCGAGAACTTAGGCGTCGCCGAGCGGCTGCGCGGTGGCGAGGCCGGCGACCGGCTGGACAGCGCCCTGGTGGCCCTCGATCTCACCGGACTGGCCGCACGCGAGGTGCGCACGCTCTCGGCGGGGCAGCGCCGTCGCACGGCGCTGGCCCGGGTGGTGCTGTCCCAGGCCCCGCTCTGGCTGCTCGACGAGCCGCTGAACGCGCTCGACGCACCGGCGCAGGCGGCGTTCCGGACGGCGCTGCAGGCCCATCTCGCGGCCGGCGGGCTGGCCATCGCCGCGACCCATGCGGAGCTCGGCATCGAGGGCCGCTCGCTCGAACTCGGCCCAACCCGTTCAAGCACCTCATGAGCGGCTTCACGACGCTCCTCATGCGCGACCTGCGCCTGGTGCTGCGGCGACCGGGCGATGTCGGCGTCGTGCTGGCCTTCTTCGTCGTGGCCACGGTGCTGTTCCCGCTGGGCATCGGCCCCGAGACCAATGTGCTGGCGCGCATCGCCGCCGGCGTCCTGTGGTGCGCCGCTTTGTTCGCGGCCCTTCTGTCGCTGGAGCGGCTGTTTGCCGCCGACTACGAGGACGGCACGCTCGATCTGCTGCTGCTGGCGCCGTGGCCGCTCGAGCTGGCGGCGCTCGCCAAATGCCTCGCTCACTGGATCGTGACCGGCCTGCCGCTCAGCCTGCTGGCGCCCGTGCTGGGCGTCGCCTTCGGCCTCGACGGGCAGAGCCTGCTGGCGCTGGGCGCGACCCTGCTGGTCGGCACGCCCACATTATCGTTGATCGGCGGGCTCGCGGCGGCCCTCACCTTGGGCGCGCGCAAATCCGGCGCGCTGCTGGCGCTGCTCGCGCTGCCGCTCTGCGTGCCGACCCTGATCTTCGGTGCGGGCGCGATCGAGACGCTGGCGGCGGGTGACGGCATCGTGACACATGTCGCGATCCTCGCCGCTCTAGCATTGGTCGCCCTGGCCACGACGCCTTGGGCGATTGCCGCAGCCTTGCGGCAAGCCGGCGAATAGGGAGGATGGGGCCGATGGCCGACCTGCATTTTCTCGCCAATCCTGCGCGGTTCCGCCGCTTCAGCCAGCGCGTGCTGCCGGGTCTCGGCTTCGCCACGGTGCTGATGCTGGCGGTCGGCGTCTACATGGCGTTCTTCGTCGCGCCCGAGGACTACCAGCAGGGCGCCACCGTGCGGATCATGTTCGTGCACGTGCCGTCCGCCTGGCTGTCGATGGGCGGCTACGCGATGCTGGCCGCGCTCGGCGCCTCGCTGCTGGTGTGGCGCCATCCGCTGGCGGCGCTGATGGCGCGCGCGGCCGCCCCCGTGGGCGCCAGCTTCGCGGCGGTGTGCCTGCTCACCGGTTCGCTGTGGGGCCGGCCGATGTGGGGCACCTACTGGGTGTGGGACGCGCGGCTCACCTCGATGCTGCTGCTGTTCTTCCTCTATCTCGGCCACATCGCCTTGAGCCGCGCCTACGATTCGCCCGAGCGCGGCGATCGCGCGGCGGCGATCCTGGCGCTGATCGGCGTCATCAACCT
>CANIEC010000187.1 GCA_947466085.1 Rhodospirillales bacterium | reverse complement strand
CGCCGATGGCCGCCCCTCGACGCACCCCTTCCAGCGCCGCGCTCGCGCGCGGCACTCTCAAGCTTCCATCCCCGAGAGGGCCCGATGACTGAGGGACAAAAAAATCCAACCCGCCCCTTGACCGTTCAGCGCTCATATAAGGATGAGGTGTAAGTGCTTGAATTGATTCAATTCACTTCCGGCCAGTCTCTCAGGATGAGGTGGTTACTCCTCAGTGGGAGTGCCGGGGCACTCCCTTGGTCTTGGCGATCTTCTGATAGTTCACCGCAAAATCGAGGCAGGCGCCGCTGGCCAGCTGGCCGACGAACTTGCGCTGAAGCTCCTGCCACGGCGTCTGGCTCGGAACCACGTCCGGCTTCCAGGCCTTCTTGCGCTTCGCCAGCTCCTTCGCCGTGATCATGATGTTGGCGGTGCGCTTGCCGATGTCGACCCGGACCCTGTCGCCGGTCTTGAGCAGCGCGAGGCCGCCCCCCACGGCGGCTTCAGGCGAGGCGTTCAGGATCGACGGGCTCGCCGAGGTACCGCTCTGGCGGCCGTCGCCGATGCAGGGCAGCAGCAGGACGCCCCCCTTAACCAGCCGGTCCGGCGGTAACATGTTCACCACTTCGGCCGCCCCCGGATAGCCGACGGGCCCGGCGTTGCGGATCACCAGAATGCTGTTCTCGTCGATCGGCAGCTTGGGATCGTTGATCCGGTGGTGATAGTCCTCCGGGCCCTCGAAGACGATGGCCGTGCCCTCGAAGGCATCGCGGTCGCCCTTGCGTTCCAGATACTTTTCGCGGAACTCCGGTGAGATCACCGAAGTCTTCATGATTGCCGAATCGAACAGGTTTCCGCCGAGCACGGCGAAGCCTGCCTGGTCCAGCATCGGGCTGTCGTAGGTCTTGATGACTTCGCCGTCGGCCTTGATCGCGTGGCGCAGGTTCTGCGCCATCGTCTTGCCGGAGACGGTCAGCGCATCGCCGTGGATCTTCTTCTTGTTCAGGAGCTCCTTCATCACGGTCGGCACACCGCCGGCTCGATGGAAGGCCTCGCCGAGATACTTGCCGGCGGGCATGCAGTTTACCAGCAGCGGGATGTCGTAGCCGATCTTGTCCCAGTCCTTGTTCTCGAGCTTCACCCCGATATGACGCGCGATGGCGTTGACGTGCGGCGGACAGTTGGTCGAGGCGCCCAGCGCGCTCGCGGCCACGATGGCATTCTCGAAGGCCTTGCGGGTCAGGATGTCGGAGGGCTTCAGGTCTTCCCACACCATGTCGACGATGCGCTTGCCGGTCTCGTAGGCCATCTGGCCACGTTCCTTGTAGGGGCCGGGAATGGCGGCGCAGCCGGGCAACGACATGCCGAGCGCCTCGGCCATGCTGTTCATGGAGAGCGCGGTTCCCATCGTGTTGCAATGGCCGACGCTGGGCGCGCTCGACGCCACCATCTCGATGAACTGTTCCATGTCGATGCGGCCCGCCGCGAGTTCCTGCCGCGCGTACCAGACGATGGTCCCCGAGCCTGCGAGGCCGCCGGCGAAATGCCCGTCCAGCATCGGCCCGCCCGAGAGGACGATCGCGGGAATGTCGACGGTGGCCGCCCCCATGATCATCGCCGGGGTGGTCTTGTCGCAGCCGGTCGTCAGCACGACGCCGTCGAAGAAATAGCCGTACAGGCATTCGACGAGACTGAGATACGCGAGGTTGCGATCGAGCGCCGCCGTCGGACGCTTGCCGGTCTCCTGGATCGGATGGACCGGAAACTCGATGGGAATGCCACCGGCATCGCGGATGCCGTCGCGAACGCGGGTCGCGAGGTCGAGGTGATGGCGGTTGCAGGGCGAGAGGTCGCTGCCGGTCTGGGCGATGCCGATGATCGGACGGCCGCTCCGCAGCTCGGCCAGGGTCAGGCCGAAGTTCATGTAGCGCTCGAGGTAAAGCGCGGCCATCGTCGGGTCGCCTTTGGCGTCGAACCATTCGCGGCTGCGCAAGGGGCGTTTGCCGCGGTTCCCGCTCTTCTTGCTGGCCATCCATTTCCTCCAGATTTGTTGCCGCAACCCTGAGAGAAGGTTTGCCGGAAGTCCAGCACCTCGCTTGAGGTCCGGCCGGTGCCGTGGGACTTTCGGTCATGAGCAGCTCCCCGGACATCGTTTGCCTCGGCGAACCCCTGATCGAATTCAACCGCCCGAAGGAAGGCGACGGTCGCACGTGGCTGCAGGGCTTCGGTGGCGATTCCCAGAACGTGGCCATCGCGGCGGCGCGCCAGGGCGCCTCGACCGGCTACCTGACGAGCGTGGGCCAGGACTGGATGGGCGATGCCTTCCTCGACCTCTGGAAGAGCGAGGGCGTCGATGCGTCGAGGGTCACGCGGCATCCTACGGCGCCGACCGGTGTCAGCTTCGTCACCCATTCCTCCGCGGGCCACAAATTCGACTATCTGCGCAAGAACTCGGCAGCCTCGCTGATGACGCCCGCAACGCTCGCCGCGGACTACATTGCCGGTGCCCGGGTCTTCCACCTCTCGGCGATCGGCCAGGCGATCAGCGACAGCGCCCGCGAGACCTGCGACGCCGCCATCGACGCCGCCCGCAAGGCCGGCGTGAAGGTCTCCTACGACACCAACCTGCGCCTGCGGCTCTGGGAACTGGACGTCGCGCGCGAGGTCATCGACGCCACCATCGCGCGCTGCGACATCGCCCTGCCCAGCCTCGACGATTCCCAACAGCTCACCGGGCTGAAGGAGCCCGAAGCGATCGTCGCCTACTATCTCGGGCTCGGGGCGCCGCTGGTCGCGCTCAAGATGGGGGCCGAAGGATCGTTGATCGCGACGCGCGAAGGCCAGACCCGCATCGCCCCGCACAAGGTCGAGGCGGTCGATGCGACGGGCGCCGGGGATACGTTCGACGGCGCGTTCCTGACTCGCCTGCTGGCCGGCGACGATCCGGAAACGGCGGCGCGCTACGCCAACGTGGCGGCGGCGCTCTCGACCACGGGCTATGGCGCCGTGACGCCCATGCCGCGCGCGGAGGACGTGCTCACCGTGCTGAAGCGCGGCGCCTGACTCTCGGCATCAGGACCTTCAGGAGGCGGCCGAACACGGTCGCCTGCTGAACGAGCCAGCCTCGCCCATTGTCGGCATCGACCGCGGCATCGTCGACGCCGGTCGGCCGGTTCTTGCCGTCATAGATCGCGGTACCGAACAGGATGTCCCAGATCGGGAAGACCGGCGCGAAGTTGTGGTCCTGGATATGGCGCTCGGCAGGAGTCGAAAGCGCGTGATGCAGGCGATGGAAACGCGGGCCGACCAGCAGCCGCTCGCCCAGCCACCCGAAGGACATGTCGACGTTCGCGTGCGACCAGCTTTCGATCAGACGTCCGACCATGAGGATGACGACATACTCGCCGGGCTGGACGCCGACGAACTGGGAGAACAACACCAGGGCCAGGGTGACGATCAGATCGTCGATCACGTGATTGCGGTCGTCCGTCCACACCGTCATGCGGCGCTGGCTGTGATGCAGGCTGTGCAGCGCCCACCACCACCCGAAGGCATGCTGTCCCCGGTGCAGCCAGTAGGCGGCGAAGTCGTAAAGCACGAAGTAGACGAGGAATGAGGCGAGCGCATTGTCGCCAATCCACGGAAGCAGCCGCTCCAGCCGCGGCGGCGAGTATCCCCAGCTCCGCACCGCCAGCTCGATCTCCTGCACCAGCGGGTAGGTCAGGATGAAGATGGCGAGCGGGATCACCCCGAGCTTGTTCAGCACCGTGTAAACGCGATCGACCCTTATCAGCCCGTCGTCCCCGCCCGACTTCTCGAGCGGCCAGCGACGCTCGAAGTAACGCATGCCGATCGCGATCACCGCGATCTGGACGATGCCCAGCATGACGAATTCGACGGCGCCGTAGCCCGGCTCGTACCAAGCCATCAGCCCGAACTGGAACAGGACGGGGCTGACGAGGGTCTCGAACAGCCAGGCCTGGACGCCGACCCAGAAGTCGATCAGATCGCGCACCGCGCGCCTACTTGCGCTCGCCCGCCGTGGACGCCGCGCGCACCGGCAGGCCAGCGCCGGCGGTGACGGTCGCCGTGGACTTCATCATGAAGACACCATGCGGGGACTTGCCCACGGGGATGCTTCCGACGACCTTCATCGTGTCGATGTCGACGATGGAGACACGGCGCAGGAAACGCTGCGTCACCCAAAGCTCCCGTCCGTCGGGCGTGATGTCCATGCAGTCGGGCCCGCCCGGAATGCGGACACTGGCGACGACCTTGGGTTCGTCCTTGGTGTCGAGCAGGGAGACGGTGCCCTCGACGCGATTGCTGAGGAAGTAGTGACGGCCATCGCCCTTCGGCCAGAAATTGTGCGCCCCCTTGCCGGTCTGGAGGGTGCCCTTCGCCGAACCGTCCTTCGGATCGACCGTGACGATCCGGTCCTCGCCGGTCAGTGCGACCAGCAGGCGCTTGTCGTCCGGCAGCATAACGATACCCGCCGGCGCATTGCCGACTGGCGCGTTCCACTTGAGGGCCTGGGTCGCCAGATCGAAGGCGGCCACCCGACCGCTCTGCTGCAAGGTGACGAAGACCGTCTTGGAGTCGGCGTCGAACGCCATGTGGCTCGGCAGCCCGTCGATGAAGATGCGGCCGGCGAGGCGGAACCCGTCGGCGTGATAGATGTCGACATGGTCGAGCCGGTAGGCCGCCGTGACGAACCACTTGCCGTCGGGGCTGAAGGCCAGATGGTAGGGATCGAGGATGTCCTTCACGACCCGCTTGCGTTCGCCGGTCTTGACGTCGAGGACGAGGAGCTCGTTGGTCGCCGTCGATCCGATCAGCACATCCTTGCCGTCGGGGGACAGGATCAGGTGGTGGGGTTCCCGCCCGACCGGCAGGCGGACCACCTCGGCGCGCGCGCTGCGGCTCAGAATGCTGTAGGACGCTTCGTCGGAATTCAGGATGATGACGGAATCAGCTCGTGCTGCCCCGCTCACCACAAGCGAAAACGCCAGCGCCGCGATCGACAACCTATTCATTTGGGTAGCCGCTGCTCCTTGAAGCCCTTCTTGAAGCACCTTTCCCGGGGTTCCGCTAGCGGCGTTTGAGTGCCGAGGCCGTGGCGGCCAGCCTTTCGACGCTTTGCCAGTCACCTGTTGCCACGGCGACACGCGGGGCGACCCAGGAGCCGCCCACGCAAGCCACGTTCGCAAGCGCGAGATAAGCCGGCGCCGTCTCGGCCGTGATCCCGCCGGTCGGACAGAAGCGGACACCCGACAGCGGCGACCCGACCGCCTTGATCCATGTCAAACCGCCCGCCGCATCGGCCGGAAAAAACTTGAGAATCTCGAAGCCGAGTTCCCTCAGCGCCATCGCCTCGGAGACCGTCTGGACACCCGGCAGGAACGCCATGCCGGATGACCGTGCGGCCCTGGCGAGCGACTCCGTGCAGCCCGGGCTCACGGCAAAGCACGCACCCGCCCGCTGTACCTGATCGAGTTGGGCGGGATCGAGCACGGTCCCTGCGCCGACGATTGCCTCGGGCACCTCGGCGGCGACCGCCCGAATGGCTTCGAGCGCCACCGCCGTGCGCAACGTGATCTCGAGCACCGGGAGGCCGCCTCTCACGAGGGCCCGGGCGAGTGGAACCGCCGTCTCGCGCTTCTCGATGGTCAGGACCGGAATGACCGGCGCCCGCGCGACAATGGCCGCCATGTCGCCCGCCACGTCCCCAGTCCTGTCCATCGTCAGACGCTCCAGCCGCCGTCGATCACGTTCACCGTGCCGGTGGTGAAAGCCGACTCGTCGCTGGCGAGGTAGGTCGCGAGCGAGGCGATCTCCTCGGCCGCCCCGAACCGGCCGGCCGGCTGGCGCTGGAGGAAGAACTGCCGGGCGTCGGCGCCGCCGCCCAGCGCGGAAATTCGCTCGTCGAGGGACGGCGTCTGGACCGTCCCCGGACAGATCGCATTGCAGCGGATCCCTTTGGAGACGTAGTCGACGGCGACCGACTTCGTGAGGCCGATCACGGCGGCTTTGGTCGTACCGTAGATGAAGCGCAGGGCTGCGCCCTTCACCGACGAGGCGGCCGACGACATGTTGACGATAGAACCCGAGCCCTTGCCGAGCATGCCCGGCAGAAAGGCCTGGATCGTCCAGAACATGCTGCGGACGTTGAGGTCGAAGGCGAACTGCCACTGCTCGTCGGTGGCATCCAGCACCGTGCCGTGATGGACGAAGCCAGCGCAGTTGAACAGGACGTCGATGGGGCCGGTTTGCGCGGCGAGCTGACCGATCGCCTCCTTGTCGAGCACGTCGAGCGTGCGCGCCGTGATGCCCTCCACGCCGGCCAGCGCCTCAAGCTTGCCCGCGTCGACGTCGGTGGCCCAGACGCGGGCCCCTTCACGCGCGAATCCCCGCGCCGTGGCCGCACCAATCCCCTGCCCGGCCGCCGTAACGACGCAGGTCTTGCCCTTCAAACGCATTTCCGCTCTCCCCTGGCAGGCCTTACTTGATCAGGCCCTTTTCCCTGTAGAACTTCTCCGCCCCCGGATGCAGCGGAATGCCCAGGGCCTGCTGCGACGTCTCGAGCCTGATCGCCTTGCCCTTCGCATGGCCCGAATCGAGCAACTTGCGAGTGTTGGGATTCCACAACGCCGCGGTAATCGCATAGATCAGCGCCTCGGGCTGCTTGAGCGAGGTCGCCCAGATCGCGTTGACGCTCACCGTCTTTACGCCGGTGACGTTCTTGTAGGCATCGTCCGGAATCTCGTCGATCGCGAAGAAGGCGTGCTTCTTCACCAGCCCCTCCGCTTCCGGACCGGCGATTGGCACGAGATCGATGCCCGAGGTCACCGCCAATTCGGAGATGGCACCGTTGGGCCAGCCGCTCACGCTGAAGAAGGCGTCGAGCTGCCCGTCCTTGAGCTTGTCGGCGGCCTGTTGGGTCTTCAGGTACTCGGCCTTCAGGTCCTTCTCGGTGAGCCCGTAGGCGGCCAGGATCAGCCGGGCATCGACCAGCGTCCCGGACCCTGGCTCGTCCAGCGACAGCCGCTTGCCCTTGAGATCCGCCACCGACTTGATCCCCGATCCCTTTCGGGCGACCAACTGGAAGCTCTCGGGATAGAGGCTCGCGATGGCCCGCAGGCCCTCCGCTTTGGGACGCCCCTCGTAGATGCCGGTGCCGTTGTAGGCCCAGTAGGCCACATCCGACTGGACGAAACCCGACTGCATGGTACCGGCGGCGATCGCGTTGGCGTTGGCGACGGAGCCGTTCGAGGCGACCGAGGTGGCCACCAGCCCCGACACCCCACACGAGCCGCCGTCGGCGCAGGAGCGCGAACCCGGCGGGTTCGAAATGGCGTTGGCGATCAGGCCGCCGATCGGGAAATAGGTACCGGCAGTGGCGCCGGTGCCGATGCGGAAGAAGGTGATGTCCTGCGCCGCGGCAGGTCCCGCGCCCCATGCGGCGGCGGCGAGGCCACCCAGCAGCGCTGTCCTGCGATTGATCCGCATTGGAGTCTCCTTGCTCTTCGGCGATTAGATCGCGTCCGACGCCGAGCCGCAACAATCGGCGTTCAATTCACGCCGATGGCACGGCTCAATGTCGGCCCGATCTCCTTGTGAATGACCAGATCGGCATCGGCGTCCTGATCGGTGGGCTCGCGATTCACGATGACAAACCTGGCACCATTGCGGCGGGCAAGCTGCGGGAATCCGGCCGCGGGATAGACGACCAGCGAGCTGCCCAGGACGATGAACAGGTCGCAAGCCAGCGTTTCCTCCTGGGCACGCAGCATCGGCACCTCGGGCATCGCCTGGCCGAAGGAGATCGTCGCCGTCTTCACGATGCCTTCGCATTTCTCACAGATCGGCAGCGTGCCCTTCTCCAGGAAGGCCCGCCGGATCGGGGCGAGTTCGTGACGGTGCCCGCAGTCCAGGCAGGTGGCGTAAGTCGTGTTGCCGTGCAGCTCGATGATCTTCGAGTCCGGGACTCCCGAGCGCTGGTGCAGCCCGTCGACATTCTGGGTGATGATGGCGCTCATGCGCCCCTGCTCCACCAGCTTGGCGAGCGCGCGATGGCCGGCATTGGGCTCGGCCTTCAGCATGGTCTCGTCGGTGGCGAACTTGCGATTCCAGGACTCGCGCCGCATCTCATCGGAGGCCATGAAGTCGTCGAAGTAGATCGGCTTGTAGCGGGTCCAGATCCCGCCGGGCGACCGGAAATCCGGAATGCCCGACTCGGTCGAGATTCCCGCCCCCGTGAAGGCCACGATCCGTTGGGCCGCATCGACCATCTCGCGCAGGCGTTCGGCTTCGTCCATCAGTCTCCTCCCTGGGCCATCAGGATAGCATCCGGCGATGGGCGCGCACGACAATCCGGCCTAAGCTTCGCCGAACCCTCAGGGACCCCTCGCCGGAGCCGCCGCCATGCCGCGCCACATCGTCTGCCTCACCTTCGACCATGACCATCTCTCGGGCTTCATCGCCCGCGGCATGACCTCGCCGACGGCGATCTCGCGCGGCGAATACGATGTCGTGGTCATCCCGCGGCTGGTCGCCCTGATGGAGCGCTACGGAATCAAGGGCACCTTCTTTACGCCCGGCCACACGATCGACAGCACGCCGCAGGCCGTCGCGCCCTATGTCGAGGCAGGTCACGAACTGGCCCATCACGGCTGGACGCACCGCCTTCCCGTAACCCTCTCGCGCGAGGAGGAAGAGGAGGAGATCGTCCGAGGCAACGACTCGATCAAGCGCATCAGCGGCCGGACGGCGCGTGGCTACCGTTCACCCGCCTGGGATCTCTCACCCCACTCGATCGAACTGCTGCTGAAGCACGGCATCCAATACGACAGCTCGATGATGGGCCACGACTACGACTGCTACTTCGCCCGTCAGGGCGACGTCGCCGAGCTGCTGAAGCCATTCGTGCGCGGCCGCGAGACGCCCCTGCTCGAGATGCCGATCAGCTGGTCGCTCGACGACTTCCCGCACTTCGAATACATGCGCCTGCCCAACGGCTCGGTTCAGCAGGGCCTGATGAACGCCACCAACGTCCTCGACAATTTCGTCGACGACTTCACCTACATGACCCGCGTCCAGCCCGACTTCGGCATCCTCACCTACACGTTCCATCCCCACGTCATCGGCCGCGGACACCGCATGATGATGCTGGAACGCCTGATCCAGCGCCTGATCGAGGGCGGCGCGGTCTTCATGACGATGGAACAGGCGATGGAAGAATGGCTCGCGCGGAACCAGGCGGCGCGCAAGGCAGCGGAGTAGCTTCTTGTCATCCTGAGAGCTTGTGATGGATTGAGGCTCTGGCGGCGGTGTGGTTCGCCGACAGGAGCTTCGGTGTCAGTGGGCGGCGGCCCTGAGGCGCGGTGCTGCCATGATGTTGTTGGCCAGGGCGTGCAAGAGGCTGACGGCTTTTGCCTTGAGGACGCCTCTGACGTTGAACTGTTGCAGGCCCTGGCGGCGGAAGTTGGCATTGAGGCGCTCATGTTCGCCTCGTCG
>CANIEC010000186.1 GCA_947466085.1 Rhodospirillales bacterium | reverse complement strand
CCGGTGTCGCCGCTCGCCTGGATGCCGCTCGCCCTCTACACGATCAAGGACAGCGCCATCTCGTCGATCTTCGTGATCTTCATCTGCTCGGTCTGGCCGATGCTGATCAACACCGCGTTTGGCGTCGGCAGCGTGCGCAAGGAATGGCTGAACGTGGCGCGGACCCTCGAGGTCGGCCCGTTCCGCACAGCCTTCAAGGTGATCCTGCCGGCCGCCGCGCCAACCATCATGACGGGCATGCGCATCTCCGTCGGCATCGCCTGGCTGGTGATCGTGGCGGCCGAGATGCTCGTGGGCGGCACCGGCATCGGCTACTTCGTGTGGAACGAGTGGAACAACCTCTCGATCGCCAACATCGTGACCGCGATCCTGCTGATCGGCCTGGTCGGTCTCCTGCTCGACCAGGGCCTGGCGTATCTCGCCAAGCTCGTCACCTATCCGGAATAGGCGCGCCATGGAGAACCGCCCGCTCATCAGCATCGAAGGACTGGCGCGCCGCTTCGGCGAGACCGGCCAGCCCGCCGTGTTCGAGGACGTCTGGTTCGGCATCGACAAGGGTGAGTTCTGCTGCCTGATCGGCCATTCCGGCTGCGGCAAGACCACGATCCTGAACGTGCTGGCCGGCCTCGACAGTCCGAGCGGCGGCGCCGTCATCGTCGACAATCGCGAGATCGACGGGCCGAGCCTCGACCGCGCCGTCATCTTCCAGGGCCATGCGCTGCTGCCGTGGATGACCGTGATGGGCAACATCGCCTTCGCCGTCTCCTCGCGCTGGCCGAACTGGGATCGCGCCCGGGTGCGCGAGCACGCGATGCGCTTCATCGAACTGGTCGGCCTCGCCGGTGCGGAGACCAAGCGGCCGGCTCAGCTTTCGGGCGGCATGAAGCAGCGGGTCGGCATCGCCCGCGCGCTTTCGATCCAGCCCAAGATGCTGCTGATGGACGAGCCGTTCAGCGCGCTCGACGCGCTGACCCGCGGCATGCTGCAGGACGAGGTGCTGCGCATCTGCGCCGACACCCAACAGACCGTGTTCATGATCACCCACGATGTCGACGAGGCGATCCTGCTTGCCGACAAGATCGTGCTGATGACCAACGGCCCGGGCGCGCGCATCGCCGAGATCGTGGTCAACACCATGCCGAAGAACGAGCGGCACCGGAACGACCTGCACCGCCATCCGCAGTACTACGCCATCCGCAACCACCTCGTGGAATTCCTCGTGAATCGCTCCAAGGCGTTCGACAAGGAGGTCGCCGCGCACGGCTACGACCCGCGGCGGCCCAAGCTGGTGAAACCTGGATTGTCGGCGGTCAATCCGCCGGCCGAGATCGTGCCTTTAACAACCGGGAGACGGCAATGAAGCGGGCTGAAGTCACAGAGAAGATCCTGACGGCCAAGCGCATGAAGGAGCTGACCTGGGAAGACATCGCCAAGAAGATCGGTGGTGCCTCGAAGATCATCGTCACCGCGGCCTGCATGGGCCAGATGAAGATGACCAAGGAGCAGGCCACCAAGGCCGGCAAGCTGTTCGGGCTGGGCAAGGAAGAAGTCCTGCTGCTTCAGGAAGTGCCCTATCGCGGCTCGCTGCCGCAGATCCCGCCGACCGACCCGCTGATCTACCGCTTCTACGAGCTGGTGCAGGTCTACGGCACCACCTGGAAGGAACTGATCCAGGAAGAATTCGGCGACGGCATCATGAGCGCCATCGACTTCGACATGACGATGGAGCGCCAGCCCGACCAGAAGGGCGACCGGGTGAAGATCGCCATGTCCGGCAAGTTCCTGGGGTACAAGAGCTACTGACCCCACGACCTCGAACGCCTCCCCATTCAAATGGGGAGGTGCCCGCGTCTTCGTGGGCGGAGGGGTCAGAAACGGCAGCGGCGGGGGCATGACCCCTCCGTCGCTGTAAGACAGCGCCACCTCCCCATTTGAATGGGGAGGAAGTTGATGCCAGATTGTCAACAATCGACGATCTGATTGAAGAGGACGGAGTTGCCTTTTTCCGAAGTCTCGACGCCCCGGGACGTAGGCGCGCTTCTGGAGCGCGTGCCGAAGGCGACGCTGCGCGCGCATATCGTCGAGCGGCTGCGGCTCGCGATCCTGGCGGGCGACATCCCGCCGGGAGCGCCGCTGGTCGAGACGGCGCTGTCGGAGCGGTTCGACGTCAGCCGCGGGCCGCTGCGCGAGGCGCTGCGGCAGCTGATCGAGGAAGGGCTGGTCGTGACCGTGCCCTACACCGGCACGCATGTCGCCGAGCTCTCGGTCGAGGACGTCCAGGAGATCTATTCGCTGCGCACCGTGCTCGAGACCTTCGCCTTCGAGCAGGTCTGGCCGCGTCGCGACGACCGGTTCCGTGCCGAGCTGAAGCGCCGCAACGCTGCGCTGATCGCCACGATCGACGCGGGTGACGATCGTGCCAGCATCCTCACCGAACTCGAATTCCACGGCCTCGTCTACGAGGCGAGCGGCCATCGTCTGCTGCAGCGCGCCTGGCATGGCTTGCGCGGCCGGCTGCAGCTCTACTGGGCGGCGCATCATCGCGCCCATGGCCGTCGCGGCCCCAGGCGCGACAGCCACGACAGCTACATCAAGGCGGCCTTTGGCACCGAATTCGAGGCGATGAAGATCGAGATCGCCAATCACATGCGTCGCGGCATGGAAACCACCGAGAAGTTTCTGCGTACGAGGCCGGATTTGTCTGGGAAGCCAAAAAGGGGAGCCAATTCATGACCATCAACCGACGCTCATTGCTGACCGTCGCGGCTGCCGGTGCCGCGGTCCTGGCATTGCCGTTCGCTGCCCGTGCCGAGGGCACGCTCGAGGCGATCAAGAAGCGCGGCACCTTCCGCATAGGCGTCACGCAGGCGCCGCCCTGGTTCTCCAAGGACCCAAAGTCCGGAGAGTGGGCGTCCGGTCTCGGCATCTCGATGGGCAAGGCGATGGCCCAGACGCTGGGCGTGAAGATGGAAACCGTCGAGGTGAGCTGGGGCAATTCGATCGCCGCCCTGCAGGGCGACAAGATCGACATCATGTTCACCATCGACGCCACGGCCGAACGCCGCCAGGCGGTCGATTTCCCGACCGCGCCGCTGCTCTACTATTCGCTGGCCGTCCTGGCCAAGGACGATCTGGCGGTGAAGACCTGGCAGGATCTCGACAAGCCCGGCGTCCGCATCGCCGTGCCGCAGGCCTCCTCGATGGACCGCTTCGTCACCGAGCATGCCTCCAAGGCCGATATCCAGCGCTTCCCGGACAATGCCGCGGCGATCGCCGCCTTCCAGTCCGGCCGCGTCGACGCCGTCTGCCTGTTCCATCCGCCGCTGCTGGCGGCCCGCCAGAGGCTTGGCAAGGGCAAGATCGTGGTGCCGACTCCCGCCCAGATTCAGGCGTCGAGCACGGCGCTGCGCAAGGGCGATGCCGAGTTCGCCGCCTGGGTCGACAAGCAGCTGGTCACTTACTACGAGAGCGGCCAGACGCAGAAATGGTACGAGCAGGCGCTCAGCGAATTCGGCCTCGATCCCAAGCTCGCACCGCCGATCATGAAAGAGATGATCAAGTAGGCGGTACGCCTCTTGGCGTATCAGTGGGACTTCTCGCCGGTCCTCGCCAACGCACCGCTGTTGGTGGAGGGCCTGGTGAACACGCTCCGGGTCACGGGCACGGCGCTGGTCTTCGGCGTCGCGCTCGGACTGGGGCTGGCGCTGCTGCGGCTGTCGCCGCGGCGCTTCCTGTCGTGGCCCGCCGGCTTCGTCATCGAGGTGTTCCGGACGACGCCGCCGCTGGTCCAGCTCTTCTGGTTCTTCTTCGCCCTGCCGATCCTGGTCGGCATCGAGATGACGCCGTTCGTGGCCGGCGCCGTCACCTTCTCGATCCAGTCGGCCTCGTTCTTCGCCGAGGTGTTCCGCGCCGGCATCCAGTCGATCGAGCGCGGCCAGTGGGACGGTGCACGCGCGATCGGCATGCGCCACGACCAGGCGCTGCGGCGCATCATCCTGCCGCAGGCGGTGAAGCGCATGATCCCGGCCTTCATGGAGCGCGCCATCGAGCTCATGAAGACGACGACCCTGATCGCCACCATCTCCTATGCCGACCTGCTGTTTGCGGCCAATGAGATCTCGCAGAAGACCTTCCGGCCTCTCGAGACCTACACGGTCGTGGCGCTGATCTATTTCGTGGTGATCTTCCTCGCGAGCCAGGTCGCGCGTCTGGTCGAGCTGCGCCTGGCGCGCAGCGGTGAATCGACTGTGCATTGATGCGCTGGGATTTCGCCTCGGTCTTCGACAACACCGACGCGCTGCTGGTCGGCGCCGCCGGCACCCTGCGCATCTTCGCGATCTGCCTGGTGCTGGGCCTGAGCCTCGGGCTGCTCGTCGGCCTCGGGCGCTATTCCCGCAACCGCTGGATCCACATCCCCGCCACGGTCTTCGTCGAGTTCTTCCGCAACACGCCGGTGCTCGTGCAGATCCTGTGGTTCTATTTCGCCCTGCCGATATTGCTACCTTTCCAGATCAGCCCGCTGGTCGCCGCCTCGCTGGGCATCTCGCTCAACTCGGCGGCCTTCTCGGCCGAGATCTATCGCGGCGGCATCCAGTCGATCGAGACTGGCCAGTGGGACGGGGCGCGGGCGCTCGGCATGCGCTGGGGGCAGGCGATGCGGCGCATCATCCTGCCGCAGGCGCTGAAGCGCATGCTGCCGGCGCTGACCAATCGCGCCATCGAGATCTTCAAGATGTCGACGCTCGCCTCGGCCGTGGCCTATGTCGAGTTGCTGCAGCAGGGCAAGCTGATCGCCTCGCTCAACTACAATCCGATCGAAGCCTATACCGCGGTGGCCGTGATCTTCTTCGTGTTCCTGTGGCCGCTGGTCCAGTTCAGCTATTTCCTCGAACGGCGGCTGAGGCGGGACGAATGACGATCCTGAAGGTCACCGGCCTCACCAAGCGCTTCGGCGCCACCGACGTCTTGCGTGGCATCGACCTCGAGGTGGCGCGCGGCGAGCGCATCGCCATCCTGGGCGCGTCGGGCTCGGGCAAGAGCACCTTGCTGCGCTGCCTCAACTTCATGGAGCGTCCGGGCGGCGGCACGATCGCGCTCGACGGCGAGATACTGGGGCGCGAGGGCCGGACGGCTGAGCGGATCTATCGCGAGAGCGAGCTGATCCAGGTGCGCCAGCGGGTCGGCATGGTGTTCCAGCAGTTCAATCTGTTCCCGCACATGACGGCGATCGGCAACGTGATGGAAGGGCTGCGCACGGTGCGCGGCATGCCCAAGCCCGAGGCCGAGGCGCGGGCTGCCAAGGAGCTGGCGCGCGTGGGTCTCGCCGAGAAGGCGGATACGTATCCGGCCCATCTCTCGGGCGGCCAGAAGCAGCGCGTCGCCATCGCGCGGGCGCTCGCGATGGACCCCGAGATGCTGCTGTTCGACGAACCGACCTCGGCGCTCGATCCCGAGCTGGTCGGCGAGGTGCTGGCCGTGATCCTGGCCCTCGCCGAGGAAGGCAGGACCATGCTGCTGGTGACGCACGAGCTGGGCTTCGCCTATCACGTCGCGACGCGAATCATCTTCCTGGCCGACGGCGCCATCCACGAGCAGGGCACGCCGGACGAGGTCCTCAAGAACCCGAAGAAGGAGCGCACGCGCGCCTTCCTCGCCAGCCACAAGCAATTCAGCTTCTAGGGCAGGCATGCAAGAAACCTCCGTCGTCCTGAGCGAAGCGCCGAAGGCGCGCAGTCGAAGGACCTCTTTTCGCTTCGACACACCGTGCGCCAGAAAAGAGGCCCTTCGACTGCGCCGCCCTGCGGGCGGCTTCGCTCAGGGCGACGGGTTTGTGTTGTCGAATCTGAACTCACACTGATCCAGGGAAATGCCATGACGACGGAACAGGCGAGCGCCCAGGCCTATCTGGCCGATGCGCGCAACGAGCAGGTGTTGGTCTACGTGAACGGCGACTTCGCGGCCCGCAACGAAGCGCGCGTCTCGGTGTTCGATTCCGGCTTCGTGCTGGGCGACGGCGTGTGGGAGGGCCTGCGCCTCGTGAAGGGCCGGCTGATCAGCCTGGACGCCCATCTCGATCGTCTGTTCGAGGGCGCGCGCTCGATCGATCTCGACATCGGGCTCGACCGTGCCGGCGTCACCAAGGTCGTGACCGACACGCTTGCCCGCAACGGCATGACCGACGGCGCGCATATCCGCCTGATGATCACGCGCGGCCTGAAGAAGACCCCCAACCAGGATCCGCGCTTCGTGATCGGCAAGGCGACGATCGTCTGCGTCGCCGAATACAAGACGCCGATCCCCGAGGCCAAGGCAAAGGGCTATGCGCTCTTCACCTCGACCTTCCGCACGACCAACCCCGACCAGTTCGACCTGCGCCTCAATTCGCACTCGCGGCTGAACCTCATCCAGGCGCTGATCCAGGCCATCAAGGCCGGCGCCGACGAGGCGCTGATGCTCGACCCGCGCGGCTTCGTGGCCTCGTGCAACTCGACCAACTTCTTCATCGTACGCGGCCGCGAACTCTGGACGTCGACCAGTCTCTACAGCTTCAAGGGCATCACCCAGCAGAACGTGATCGACGCCTGGCGCGCGGCCGGCAACGTCGCGAAGGAATGCGACTTCACCCTGGCGCAGGTCTACTCGGCCGACGAAGCCTTCGTGACCGGCACTCTGGGCGGCGTGACACCGGTGACGAAGGTCGACGGCCGCCTGATCGCCGACGGCAAGGCGGGGAAGGTCACGAAGGAAGCGAGCGATCTCTATCTGAAGTCGGTCGGGGCGCTGTAAGGGAAAGGTCCCTCGCTACGCTCGGGATGACAGCGTTGTTGGGGCGCACGTCGCGCGCCAAGCCAAAATTGTCATCCCGAGCGTAGCGAGGGACCTTTGTTCTGCGGCGAATCGTGTGCTCGTTCCGACCCTGTGCCCCGGCGACGTCGCCGGGGCACGCAAACGAAATAAACAAAACAGACGAAACAAATGAACGGAAAACCCCGGGGGCGATTCCCGGGGCGGGAGGAGTTTGAGCTACTCGGCCGCCAGCTTCCGCGCCGTGCGCGGATCGCGTGTGAGGAGGCCGTCGGCGAGGTCGCGGTCGATCATCGCGTCGGGGCGCTCGACGACCCGGCCGAAGCCGGCGCCGCCGCCCACGAACATTTCGACGATGTCGCCCTTGCCGAGATCGAGGGCGGCCTTGCTCTTCAGTTCCTCGACGGTGCCGTTCGCCCGGAAGACGCGGCAGGAGCCGCGCTGGCCGGGCTCGCCGCCCAGCAGGCCTTCAGGGGCCAAACGGAAGCGGTCGGAGTAGATGGCGAGCTGCACGTCGTCGCGCAGGATCTCGCAGCGACGCGTGAAGCCCGCGCCGCCGCGCCGCGCCCCCAGGCCGAACGAATCGGGCGCCAGCTCGTAGCCGACGATGCGGAAGAACTCGTAGTCGATGTCGAGCGATTCGACCGGCGCATTGGAGCAGTTGCTGAGCGGCGAATCGACGGCGTCGCAGCCATCGGCATCGCGCGAGGCGCCATAGCCGCCACCGAAGATCTCAAGATAGACGCTGTAGCCCTTCTCGCCGAGATGGGAGAGGCAGAAGGCGGTGGTGCAGTCGAAGCCGGTGGCGATCACTCTGTCGGGCAGCGCCTGGGCCATCGCCTTCATCACCGCGTTGAAGACGCGATAGGCCGGGATCATGCGCGCCCGCACCGGCGCCGGTGGCCGCGGATTGAGCAGCGAGCCGTAGGGCACCTTGATGGTGATCGGCCGCGCCATGCCTTCGTTGTAGGGGATGTCGGGACTGGTCAGCACCGACTTCACGCAGGACAGTGCCGCCGACAGGGTGCTGGAGTAGGGGCAGTTGAGATTGCGCTTCACCTGCGCGCAGGTCCCTTCGAAATCGATCTCGACCGAATCGTCGGAGATGGTGACCTTGGCCTTCACCACCAGCGGCTCGTCGGTCAGGCCGTCGTCGTCGACCGCATCCTCGCCGTAGAAGGTGCCCTTGGGAGCCTGGGCGATGGCGGCGCGCACGCGACGCTCGGAATAATCCTGCATCTCGCGCATCGCCGCCTCGACCTTGTCGGTGCCGTAGCGCTCGCAGAGCTGCTTCACCCGCATCACGCCGATCGCATTGGCGGCGAACTGGGCGTTGAAGTCGCCGATGGTGAGGTCGGGCACGCGCACGTTGGCCGTCACCAGCCGCTCGAACGAGCCGCCGTTCCAGTCGTGCTCGAAACTGTAGCGCGAGGGCGGGAAGCGCAGCCCCTCCTGGTAGACGTCCGAGGCGTGGATGTTGAGGCCGGGTGCGCCGCCGCCGAGGTCAAGATGATGCGCCACCGAGGCGCCGAATCCCACGACCCGGCCTGCCACAAAGATCGGCGTGAAGATGAAGACGTCGGGAATGTGCTGGCCGCCCTCGAACGGGTCGTTGTTGATCAGGAAGTCGCCTTCCTTCAGCGTCTCGACCGGATGGCGCCGCAGGCAGGCGCGCAGGGTCTCGCCGATGGGACCGAGCTGCATCGGGATCAGCTCGGCCTGCGCCACCGTGTTGCCGTCGCGATCCATCAGGCCGGCCGAGCCGTCACGCGCCTCGCGCAGGATGGTCGAGTAGGCGGAGCGGATCAGCTTCACGCCCATCTCGCGGGCGGCGGCGATCAGCGCCTGGCTGATGACGGCATAGTCGATCGGACCGAGCTGGCTCATGGCGATCTCCGGAGGATCAGATTGTCCGCCGCATCGAGCCCGGCGGTCCAGCCCGGCGGCACCCAGGTCGTGGCGGTATAGCCTTCGATGACGGCGGGCCCGACGATCTGCTGGCCCGCGGCCAGCGCCTCGGCGGTGTGACGGTCGCAGTCGAGCCAGGCCTCGTCGTGAAAGATCTTCGCCTGCTCGGGCGCGCGGGCGGCGAGCTTCTCGCGGTCGAGCTTCGGCGCGCCGCCGATGGGAAGCGTGGCGCCGACGCGGAGGGTCACGATCTCGACGGGACGGTCGAGCGTGGCGCCGTGCATGAAGGTGCGGTGATGGGCGTCGGCGAACAGGCCGGCGAGATAGGCCGCGTCGAGCGAGCCCAGACGGTCGGCCGGAATCTCGACGCCGACCTCGAAGGCCTGGCCGACGAAGCGCATGTCGAGCGTGTGGGTGTAGTCGAGCGCGCCCGGCAGCTTCATCTCGGCGAACTGCACGGCAAGCCGCTCGCGCATCGCGGCGAAGAGGTGGCCGGCCTCGCGCGCCGCCGCGTCGTCGAGCTTCATCTTGCGTGTGACAGCATCGAACTTGGTGTAGTCCGAGGCGACCAGCCCGTAGGCCGAGATCACGCCGGCATTCGGCGGCACGACGATGGTCGCGATGCCGAGCTCCTCGGCGATGCGGGCGGCATGCAGCGGGCCCGCGCCGCCGAACGGCACCAGCGCATAGTCGCGCGGGTCGCGGCCGCGCTCGGTCGACACGAGCTGGATGGCGCGCACGATGTTGGCGTCGGCGAGCTGCAGCGCCGAGGACGCGGCCTGCT
>CANIEC010000185.1 GCA_947466085.1 Rhodospirillales bacterium | reverse complement strand
GACAGAAACTGTTTGTGGATCAAACAACACCCGGGCCACCAAGGCGAACCCAACCGTGACCATTTCGGCGACACTTCCAGCCAATGTGCGCTTATTGTCTGCAATCTGGATGTATCGGCTTCCGTCATCGCGGAGCACCTATTTTCAGCCGATCGAAGCAGCAGCGTCACCGAGGCAAGTATCACCGATTCGGTTCTATTGATTCTTCTAATATCGGCTCGACGCTGCCAATTGAAACCTGTGCAAGCTGTGATCGTCGCCCTCTGTTGGTGCTTTCGTCAGGCCCTGCTGATTACTAAAATTGTAAGTTGGACGGTTGCGATTGTTCTCGCCGTGGTCGCGGTGCTCGTCGCGATGCCGAAGGCGATCGACTGGCAGGACCTGAAGCCGAAGCTCGGCTTTGCCTTGACCTCCGCGACCGGCCGGACGGTGTCGCTCGACGGGCCGCTCTCGGTCGAGTTTCTCCCATGGCCGGCTCTGTGGGTCGGCGAGGTGCGGATCGCCAATGCGCCCGGCGCGGCGACGCGGAGCATGCTCGAGGTACGCCGGCTGAGCGTACGGCTGTCCCTGAAAGCGCTGATGAGGGGACGCATCGAAATCTCGAGCATCGTCCTCGACGAGCCGCTGCTGGCGATCGAGCCGGACGCCGACGGCCGGCCAAACTGGTGGTTGCCGGCGCTCGAATCTGGCAGTGACGCGGAGGCCACCGGCCTTGACGTCACCCTCGACACGGTCGAAGTCCGAAACGGCCGCCTTCTCCATGCCATCGGGCTGGTCGACCAGCCGCTCGAGGCACATGCCGTCGACTTCGTGGCAACGATCGGGCCCCGTCAGGAGCGAGTGAACCTGCGAGGGACCGCCATCATCAACGGCTTGCCGACACGGATCGGCATCGGCATCCGGACCGGATCCGCGTCAGGACCACCGGTCAGCGTCCACGCAGACCTGCCCGGTGGCCACCTCGCGTTCGAGGGATGGACGGGACACCGCTCCACCGAAGATCCGCTGCGCGGCCGCATGAGCGCGACGTCCACGTCGCCGACGACCTTCATCGGCTCCCTGGCGCAGATGATGGGGCGCCCGCCGCTTCGCCTCGAAGAACTCCCGCTTAAACGCGTCGAGGTGTCCGGTGACGTCACGCACGACGGCCAGCGCTTCTCGATCAAGGGCATGACCCTCCAGATCGACGGCGTGCAGGTCTCCGGTTCCCTCGACATTTCGGCCGGTGATACCGTCGAACTATCCGGTCGCCTGTCCGTTCCCCGGCTGGATGCCGACCACTGGATTACCCACCTACGGGCCCATCCGCTCGCACTCCCCGCCGAGGCCCTGCCAGGTGGCGCGACCGCAATGCCCCTCCCGCGCGCCGACCTGGTGGTGCAGGTCGGCGAGACGCTCTACCGCCAGGACACCATTCGGAACCTCGTGGTGGCTTTCAAGTTCGACGGAGCGGGATTTCACGTCCGGGAAGTGATTGCCGTGCTTCCCGGCGATTGCCACCTCTACTACCGCGTCGACCAGGGTGGTCAGTTTCTGGCCAACAGCCCCGACAGGGTCGAGATTCACGCGCATCGTCTTCGCGACACTCTCCGATGGATCGGCATCGACACAGCGGGGGTGCCGGCCGACCGGCTCCAGCGGCTCCGGTTCGAGGGGCGGACCCACGTTTTCGAAGGCGCCATCCAGGTCAGCGACGCGACGTTCGCCCTGGATGACCAATCCGGGACGGGAACAGCGCGTGCGTCCCTGGCCATTCCGACCAGGATCAGCGCCCGCTTCGACCTGCCCCGGTTCGACCTCGATTCCTATCGCCTGACCGAGCAGGCCTTGCGGAAGATGATTCCTTCTCCGGCCAAACGCCCCGACAACCCGGTGGACGCAATCGCCCCACCCGTGATCGACATCAGCCTCAACGTGGGCCAAGTGACGTATCGCGGCGAACCGGTGCACGACATCGATGCCCAGGTCGTGCTCCAGGGCAACCGCCTCGCCCTCGAGCACGTCGGCGTGGGCAACCTGTTTGGCGCACGGCTCGAGATCTCCGGCTCAGTCGACGATTTTGCAACGAGCCCGCGCTTCGAGCTCGGTTGGCGCGGCGTCCTGCCGGATGTCGACCGCGTGCTCGACTATGCCGGGCTGCCGCGCTTCGCCCGCGGTCGCATCGGGGCCGGCCAGACGTCGGGGCGGGCGATTGGCACCTTGGGCGAGGTCGAGCTCTCCGCGTTCTCGGTCGACATGCTCGACGCGAAGATCGCCGCCGAGGGCCAGGTTTCCTTCGGCGAGGAACTGCGCTTCGACTTCCCGCGCTGGTCTCTCGTTACGACCGACATCGGGGTGATCGCCGCGGTGGCCAGCGGCACGGCACATCGGCCGGTCGGTGCGCTCAGTGCCACGGGCAGCTTCCGCGGCGACGCACAGCGAGCCGCGTTCCAAGGCGACATCACCCTGAACGGAATGAAGCTGTCGGGCACCTTGGCATCGACCCTCGCCCCGCATCCCACGGTTTCCGTCGCCCTGGAGGCGCACCAGACCCTGCGCCTCGACCGCTGGCTGCCCGAGCCGCCGCTGAGCGGTGCCGCCCACTCCCTGCGCGGCTGGACCGCTCGCGCCGCCTCAGAGGGGGAACCGGCATGGCTGGCGGCCTTGAGGTCGCTGAACGGCGACCTGTCTCTGACTGCCCCGGCGCTCGCCTGGGGTCCGTACGAAATGACCGGTTTTGGGCTCCTGGCCCGCCTGAAGGACGGACAGCTCTCGGTCGAGCGCTTCGCCGGCAGCCTCGGGGGAGCGACCGTGCAGCTATCTGGAAGCGTCGACACGCAACAGGTCCCGGCCGCGCTTTCGGTCGACGGCGAACTGCGCGACATCGATGTTTCTCGCATCATCGCCGTCGCGCACACGAAGAACGACTTCGGGACTGACGACCTCGCGGTGGCGCTGCATGGGAAGATATCGCTGGCAGGGATGGCCCTGCGCGCCCGCGGCGCGACCTTGGACGCCGCCCTCCAGTCTCTCTCGGGCAAGGCCCGCACCACGGGCGAGATCCGGCCGGTGATCACGCGAGGCTCGCTGTCGCTGGCAAGCTTGGCGACAGGCATCGGCAGCCTGTTCAGCAGCGAGATGGGCTTCGCCTCGGCGATCATCGAGAACTTTATCGACCGCCAGGTGAGCTCCCGGGGCGCGCTGGAAGTCGGCGACGGGATCGTGTACCTGCGCGACTACCTGCTCGAGGGCGAGAAGGCCAAGGCAGTCATTCATGGCCATGTCGACCCCCTGAACAAGGCCGTCGACACACGGATCGAGTTGAACAACAAGGACGGCTCGATCGACTACTCGATGTCGTTGCGCGGCCCCTTGCGTGCACCAACGCTACAGAGCGAGCCGCTCAGCGGCCGATAGGGCCGCTCGAGGGAGGCCCCGATCCCAACAATTCCCTGTGCCCGTTCGCCTCAAAATCCGAAATGGATGTGGTCATGCCTCCGAGGCGTCCGGAAGCCAAAATATGGCGACTTATCGTCAATCCATTGGAACAGGTGTGACATGGCAAACGTCCGGACGAAAACTGACAGCCTGGGTGGGGTCAGCGCTGCCGCGATAGGGACGGCCCGTTTAAGCAGGTTCAGCGCTCGAACGAAGCGTTGACCTTGGCGGTTGCCTTGAGACCATGGAGAAGGCCCGGCGGGACATCGCCGCGTTTCATGCCGCGGCCGCTTCTCTCGGGCCAGATCGTCACGCCCCAGCAGCTCGCATCCGCCGCGTCGAGCCACCTCATCTGCGCCGGCCTTGTGAACTGGATGAAAGCCATGACGATACCATACGGGGCGTCGGGGGCGCCTGCCTGTCGCGCGACCATCTCGTTGCAGATGGGCGCACGGGTGCCGTCCCCGGCGGGGCTGCAGGAATGGAAGCCGAGCCGTCCACCGCCCTGGATCACGTGATTGACGCCCACCAGAAACACGATTTGTGCACAGGTCGAGGCGCAGGCAGCGCCAGACCGAGCCAAAACGGCGCCCCCCATCCATCAATGCCGCCATGGCAATAGCTTCATCCACCGCGCCGCCAGTGCCGTCGAAGACGACTGTCCGCAATCCGTCCGGCCCCCTGTCGGCCGAGGCAAGCGTAGCCCCAGGCGTTCCGTACCGCCGTACCGCTGAAGCCCCGGACAAGAACGGGACCGCCGGCCGTCCAAGCCGGCCATCGTCGTGATCTCCATGAGTCGGACGGCCGTCCCGCCCACGGTCAGGCAACCGGCCGGAGCTACCGCTGCCATCCGTTGCAATATGCAAGGCGCCCCCCCGTCACTCTCTTGCGCCAATCAGGGCCGTTTGGAGGCGCCTGAGTAGGCCGGCGCAGCCGGCCTCGATCAGGTCGAGGGCCCGCTCGAAGTCCTCTTTCGTCCCACCGAACGGATCCTGGACGTCGCGGCCGCCCCGTGCCGACGCGTACCACATGAACATCTGCGGCCGGTCGGTGAAACCGCTCGGCGCCAGCCCCCTCATGGCGGCAAGATGGGTCCGATCCATAGCCAATGGATAGTCGAAGTGAGCCAAGTCATTGGTGGCAAGAGGGCGAGCCTTAAGGTCACCGATCGCGTAGCCCCGGCGCCCGGCCGCCTCGATGGCGAGGGGTGAAGGCGGCTGATCCGTATGACCTTCATAGGTCGCCGCCCCTTCGATTTCGAACGAGTCAGCCAATCCCGCGCAGCTGGCGATCGTCCGCAGGGCGCCGACCGCCATGGGGGCACGGCAGATGCCGCCGGTGGACACGAATAGAATGCGTATGGTCATGAGTTGCTCCCGGACTGTGGGGCCGTTTCAGTGACCTCGACCGACGCCAACAAATCTATCCGGAAGGTGGCGCCGGGTCCATTGGCCGAGAACGAAAGCGTGTCGCCCGCTTCGCGCACCACGCCTACGACGTGGCAAGGCCGAGGCCCGTTCCGGCGCGTGTTCACCCGAGACTTTGTCCAGAGCTTAGACGACGTCTTCACCACGATAGCTGAATCCGCGATCGATCACCGGCACATAGCGCGACAAGGTGTCGACCACGGTCAACACCCTGAACTTGCGGCCGGTCGCCAGCTGGTCATGGACAAAGTCCATGGCCCAGGTCTCGTTCGGCCGGGTGACCTCCCGGCGGTCGTCGCGGAGCTTGGCGTTGACCAGGCGCTTCCACGTATTGTTGCGTAATTGCAGGCCCAACTCGCGATAGACCCGCCGTGTCTTCTTCTGGTTGATCGGCTAGGCCTCACGAAGCAGCAATACGTGCACGCGCCGATAGCCATAGACGTACGCGCGTCTGGCAGATCTCCTTGATCCGGCTCTCCAAGACGGCCTGCGCGAGACGACGAGGCCTGTAATGGCAGGTCGAGGTAGTGACTTCCGATACCCGGCATGCCCGCCGGATTGATGCACCCCACTTGCTATGCACTGCGTCGACCAGCTTGCGCTTCCGAGCAGGCCTCAGAGTTTTCAGCGGATGACGTCCTGCAGGATCTCCTTGTCGTGACTGAAATCTGTCACCACCTTGCGCAGCTTGCTGTTCGCGTCCTCGAGCTGCTTGAGCCGCCGCATCTCCGTCGGCAGCAGCCCGCCGTACTGCGCTTCCAGTTGAAGTACGTCGCCTGGGGCGCGAGCGTGATCGCAGAGGGCGATCTTTGCCGGTCTGGCAGGGCTGCCGCGTCGTCGCTGACGACGCACTCTTCCTGATGAATCCGCTTTTCCCGGGTGGACTTCAGTCCGACGCCGGGGAAGGTGCCAAAGGACATGTTCTTGCGTTTGCCGCCGAAACGGTAGCGGTAAAGCCACAGCCTGATCCCATTGGGTCGCACCACAACGCTTAGGCCCTGGCCGTCAGCGAGCGTGTATTCCTTGTCGGCCGACTTGGCATTGCGGATTTTGGTGTCGCTCAGTTCATCCATGGGAGAGGTCCCTCGTAAACTGCGAAGCGCCCGTGTACCCGGCCTTTCAGGTGTACCTACAGTGTACCCAGAGAAGCCGGATTCTTTCGGACGGCCGCGAACAGCGCCGAGCGCCAATATACGCTCAAAGCCTGATTTTACGAACGTTCTGAGTGGTCGGCGAACGAGCGCGAACGACAAAGAACTAGGCCGGATGGAAAATGGTGCCCCGAGACGGAATCGAACCGCCGACCCCATCATTACGAATGACGTGCTCTACCAGCTGAGCTATCGGGGCATCGGCGGCGGGTTTAAGGGAAAGGGCGCGCGGGCGCAAGGCGCTGTTTCGCGCCCGGGCGCCCCTCCCCAACCGACCCGCTTCGGCCGAAACCGAAGCCTGCGGCGCGCGGGAAGGCTATAGAACCCCGTCATGACCACGCTGCTCTCGCTCCTGCCCCTCCTCCTCGTGCTGGGCCTGCTGGCCTCGGGCCGCGCCAGCGCGCTGGTCGCGGGCCTGGCGGGGCTCGCGGCCACCCTCGCCGCCTCGGCGACGCTCGTTCTGCAGACGGATGGACCCGGCGCCGTGGCGCTGCTGTTCCGCCGCGAGGTTCCGGCGGGCCTGTGGCTGTCCTGGCACGTCATCGCCATCATCGTCACCGGCGTCTTCTTCCATCGCGCCACCGTGGCGCGCGGCGGCACCCTCGGCGCCGGCACGCTCGAGGCCTCGCCGCGCCGCCTGTTCCCGGTCTGCTTCCTGCTGGCGCCCTTCGCCGAATCGGTGACCGGCTTCGGTGTGGGCTACATCATCGCGCTGGCGGCCCTGCGGCGGCTGGGGATCGGCGGCATGCCGGCCCTGCTGCTCGGCCTCTACAGCCAGTCGCTGGTGCCGTGGGGGGCGCTGGCCATCGGCACCACCGTGGGCGCGACGCTGGCCGGCCTGACGCCCGGCCAGCTCGGGCTCAGCTCGGCCGTGCTGCAGGTGCCGATCCACACGATGTACCTCCTGCTCTACTGGCGTTTCGCCCGCGAGGCCGGCGTCGCGGTACCGGCGCGGCAGAAGCTCGACGATGCGCTGTGGACGGCGGCGCTGCTGGCGCTGGTCTGGCTGGCCAACCGGTTCAGCGACGTGGAGATCGCCGCCGCCGCGCCGACCGCCCTGCTGCTGGCCGTTCGCTTCTGGCGCGACGAGCGGCCAGACGGCGCACGTCTGCGCGCGACCCTGCGCACCGCCGCGCCCTATGTGGCGCTGACGCTGGCGCTCTGCGCCACCCGCCTCGTGACGCCGCTGCGCGACCTGCTGAAGCCCCTCTGGGCGATGCGTCCGTTCGACAACCAGCCTGCCTTCGCGCCCTTCTACGCGCCGGGCTTCTGGCTGCTGGCGATCGGCCTCGCCGTGGTGCTGCTGGCGCGCGCCCCGCTGGCCAGGGTCGCGGCCGAAGCGGCGCGCGGCGCCTGGCGCGCCTGCGCCGTCACGCTCGCCTTCGTCATCATGGCGGAATTCTATGTCGGCTCCGGCATGGCGACCTCGATCGCCGAGGCGCTGCGCTCGGTCGCGGGACGCGGCGCGGCGCTGGGCGTGCCGCTGTTCGCGGCGGTCGGCGGCTTCCTGACCGGCAGTGGTGCTGCGGCCAACGCCATGCTGATGCCGATGGAGACCGCGCTGGCCCGCGCCCTCGCGCTCGACCCGGCCTGGATCGCCGCCGTCCAGAACAGCGTCACCGCCAACCTCACCATGCTGTCGCCGATCCGCGTCTCGATGGGCGCCGCCATCCTGGCGCTCTCGACCTCCGACGCCATCCTCTACCGCCGCGCCTGGCCGCTCGCGCTGCCGCCGCTGCTGACCGGCGTCGCGGTGGTGCTGGTGCTGCTGGCCCTCGGGACGTGAAGGAAACCATGCGCCGATTCGCCCTGTCTCTCTCCCTCGCCTTTTCCTTCGCGACACCGGCCCTGGCCCAGGCGAACAGCCCGGCCTTCGATTGCGCCAAGGCGCGCGACGGCAGCATCGAGAAGTTGATCTGCGGGGATGCCGCCCTGTCGTCGCTCGATCACCAGCTGGCCGAGGTCTATGAGGCGGCGACCCGGAAGGCCGTCAACGAGCACACGCCCACCCTGAAGGCCGAACAGATCGGCTGGATCCGGGGGCGCAACGACTGCTGGAAGAGCGACGACAGGCGGTCCTGCGTCGAAGCCGAATACAGGCAGCGGATCGCCTCGCTCCAGGCCCGCTATCGACTGGTGCCCGGCACCGGTCCGGCAACCTTCTTCTGCGACGGCGACCGCCGCAACGAGCTCGTCGTAACGTTCTTCCCGACCGACCCCAAGACGCTGATCGCCGAGCGCGGCGACTCGACGTCGCTGATGTATCGCGAGCCTGCCGGACCGGAGGCGAAATATGTCGGCCGGAACGAAATCTTCATCGAGAAGGAGGGCGCGGCCGTGGTGACGTGGGGATACGGCGCCCCGCCGATGCGGTGTACCCGGGCACCTTGATCGGTCCTGCTGGCCCTCGGGACGTGAAGGAAATCATGCGCCGACTCGCCCTGTCTCTCTCCCTCGCCTGTTCGGTCGCGACGACCGCCCTGGCCCAAGAGGCGAAGCCCGTCGATCCGGCCGCGCTGGCCCAGGCCCGGATCGTCTTCGAAAGGTCCAACGCCGCCGAACTCGGTCTGCAGGTCGCGAAGGCCATCGAGGAGCAGCAAAGGGCCGCCCTGGAGAGGTTCAATCCTGCCCGTGCGGCGCAGATCGGCGAAGTGGTCGATCTCATGCGCGCGGAGTACGCCAAGTATCTGCCGGCGCTGATGGATGCTGTCGTCACGCTCTATGCGCAGCGCTTCACGGCCGACGAGCTGGCCCAGATCGCCGCGTTCTACGACACACCGGTGGGACGCAAGGTGATCCGGGAAATGCCGACCCTCCTGTCCGAGACCATGAGCGTGGCGCAAACAATGGCGCTCAAGGCGGCGACGGAGGTGATGATCAAGCTCAGGCCCGAGATCGAGAAGCGCAACCTGAAGCTCGGCCCGGGCCCGAACTGAGAGACCGACGCGGATGGGATTTGGCAGAGGATCGCCGCGCGGAGGCGCCTGCCCCGGAAAGCGAAAATGGAGGAAGAACAATCGTGACCGATAAAGTCGTCAAGGGACCGGCCTCCTACTTTCCGTCGATCGAGCAGAAGTACGGGCGTCCCATCCACGAGTGGCAGGCCCTGGTGCGGAAGGCCCTTCCGGCGAAACACATGGAACTGGTCGCGATGCTGAAGAATGACCACGGGATGGGCCACGGGCATGCCAACGCCATCGTGGCACACACGCTGGCAGAGGACGCGAAGTAGCCGGCCGGACGAATTCCTGCCAACCTACGGCGGTCCCCCTTTGCCTCCACTTCCACCCCCTCTGGCACAGTCCCATTTTGCCTCTATGATCGCCGCCATCCCGGCGGACGGGGCGGATTTTGCGGGAGGGAACGATGGCCAAGGTGGCATTTCTGGGACTGGGCGTGATGGGCTTTCCGATGGCGGGGCATCTCGCCGCCAAGGGCCACGAGGTCACGGTCTACAATCGCACCTTCGCCAAGGCCGAGGCCTGGACGCAGAAGCACAACG
>CANIEC010000184.1 GCA_947466085.1 Rhodospirillales bacterium | reverse complement strand
TGGTCCGCGACGGCCGCATCGTGCGTCTGCGCCTGATGATCGGCGATGCCCCGGGCCAGCTCGCCCGCGTGGCTGGCCTGATCGGCGGCGCTGGCGGCAACATCGTCGAAGTGCTGCACCAACGGCTGTTCGGCGTAGTCGCCAAGGCCACCGAACTCGACGTCACCGTCGAAACCCGCGATCGCGCCCACCTGGGCGAACTCCTGGCCGCCCTGCAATCCGACGGCTTCAAGGTCCGCGTCCTAGAAGGTGCCGACGCGTAAATCCGCCGCTTTCTCCCCACCGGCGAGGGGGCTACAAGACCCGCCATGTCCGCCTCGACCCAGTACGTCCCCTCGCCCACGCCCGACCTGGCCCGCATCCAGCGCGCGTTGATCTCCGTTTCCGACAAGGAGGGCCTGGTCGAGCTGGGCAAGGCGCTGGCGGCGCACGGGGTGGAAATCCTGTCGACCGGCGGCTCGGCCAAGTCGCTGCGCGACGCCGGCCTCAAGGTGATCGAGGTCAGCGACCATACCGGCTTCCCCGAGATCATGGACGGGCGGGTGAAGACGCTGCAGCCCTCGATCCATGGCGGCATCCTCGCCCGCCGCACCGACGCGGGCCATCAGAAGGCGATGAGCGATCACAGGATCGCGGGCATCGATCTGGTGGTGGTGAACCTCTACCCGTTCGAGGCCACGGTCGCGCGCGGCGCCGACTTTCCGACCTGCGTCGAAAACATCGACATCGGCGGCCCGGCGCTGATCCGCGCCTCGGCCAAGAACCATGACTTCGTCACGATCGTGGTCGACCCGAAGGACTATGCCTCGGTGCTGCAGGAGCTCGACGCCAACAAGGGCGCCACGACCCTGGCGCTGCGCCGCAAGCTCGCGGCCAAGGCCTATGCCCGCACGGCGTCCTATGACTCGGCGATCGCCAACTGGTTCGCGACCCAGGAGGGCGAGACCTTCCCCGAGCGGCTGACCCTGTCGGCGGAGCGCGTGCAGACCCTGCGCTACGGCGAGAACCCGCACCAGAAGGCGGCCTTCTACAGCGACGGCAGCAAGCGGCCGGGCGTCGCCACGGCGCGCATGGTCCAGGGCAAGGAGCTGTCCTACAACAATATCGGCGACACCGAATCGGCCTACGAGTGCGTCGCGGAGTTCGCCGAATCCGCCATCGTCGTCGTGAAGCACGCCAATCCCTGCGGCGTGGCGGTCGATGCCGACCAGTTCACCGCCTATCAGAAGGCCTATGCCTGCGATCCGGTCTCGATCTTCGGCGGCATCGTCGCGCTGAACCGCACGCTCGAGGCCAGGGTCGCGGCCGAGCTGGTGAAGCTGTTCCTCGAAGTGGTGATCGCGCCCGACGCGACGCCGGAGGCGCTGGCCATCCTCGCCACGAAGAAGAACGTGCGCGTACTGCTGGCCGGGGCCCTGCCCGATCCGACGACAGCCGGCATGACGCTGAAGAGCGTGGCCGGCGGCTATCTCTTCCAGACGCGCGACAACGGCCATCTCACGAAGGCCGACCTCAAGGTCGTGACCAGGCGGTCGCCGACGGCGAAGGAACTCGACGACCTGCTGTTCGCCTTCACCGTCTGCAAACACGTGAAGTCGAACGCCATCGTCTACGCCAAGGACGGCGCCACGGTGGGCGTCGGCGCCGGCCAGATGAACCGCCGCGACAGCTCGCGAATCGCCGCCATCCGTGCCGCCGAGTCAGGCGAGGCCGCGGGCCTCACGGTGAGCCCGGCGGTCGGCAGCGTCGTCGCCTCCGATGCCTTCTTCCCCTTCGCCGACGGTCTTTTGGCGGCGGCCGAGGCGGGCGCGACGGCGATCATCCAGCCGGGCGGCTCGATGCGCGACAAGGAAGTGATCGAAGCGGCCGACGAGAAGGGCCTCGCGATGGTCTTCACCGGGATGCGGCACTTCCGGCACTGACAATATCCGTCGTCTCGACCGGAGCGCGCAGCGCGGAGTGGAGAGACCTTCTCTCGACTTAAAGCCGGCAAATCGTGGAGAGAAGGTCTCTCCACTCCGCCTCGCTACGCTCGGCTTCGGTCGAGACGACGGGGTTTTATGAGACCTTGATCTGCTTCGCCGACGCCATCGCCTTGCGGCGCGCGTCCTTGACGGTGCGGCCAGTCGCCAGCGCGACGGCCATGCGGCGGTGGCCTTTCACCTCGGGCTTGCCGAAGATGCGCACCGACGTGCCCGGGGCGGTCAGCGCCTTGGCGATGCCGGTGTAGGTCGGGTCCTCGATGGTGCCGTCGCCGAGCACCGGCACCGAGGCAGCCGCCTGACAGGTGATCTCGGGGATCGGCAGGCCGAGGATCGCGCGGACATGCAACTCCATCTCGCTCATGTTCTGCGAGACCATGGTGACCATGCCGGTATCGTGCGGACGCGGCGACAGTTCGGAGAACCAGACCTTGTCGCCCTTCACGAACATCTCGACGCCGAACAGGCCCCGCCCCTTGGCGCCGCACAGCTCGTTCACGACCTTCCTGGCGATGTCGCGCGCCTTGCGCAGCGCCGGCTTCGACATGGCGTGCGGCTGCCAGCTCTCGCGATAGTCGCCGTCGACCTGGATATGGCCGATCGGCTCGCAGAAGCCGAAGCCGCCCTCGTGGCGCACGGTGAGCAGGGTGATCTCGTAATCGAAGTCGATGGCGCCCTCGACGATCACCAGCCCGGTGCTGGCGCGCGTGCCTTCCATCGCGATCTTCCAGCTCTTCGCCACGTCGGCGGGCTTGCGCGCGACGCTCTGGCCGTGGCCGGACGACGACATGGTGGGCTTGATGAAACAGGGAAAGCCCACGGCTTCCGCGCCGGCCTGCAGCTCATCGAGGCTGGCGGCAAAGCGGTAGGGCGAGGTCGGCAGCTTGAGCTTCTCGGCCGCGAGCTTGCGGATGCCGCGCCGATCCATGGTGAGCTGGGCGGCGCGCGCCGTCGGGATGACGGTCCAGCCCTCCTTCTCCAGCTCGACCAGCGTGTCGGTGGCGATGGCCTCGATCTCGGGCACGATGAAGTCGGGCTTCACCGTCTCGACGACATGGCGCATCGCCCCGCCGTCGCGCATGTCGAACACGTAGGCGCTGTTGGCGACCAGCATGGCCGGCGCGTCGGCGTAGCGGTCGCAGGCGATGACCTCGATCCCGAAGCGCATCGCCTCGATGACGACTTCTTTCCCGAGCTCACCCGAGCCCAGCATCATGAGCTTGATCGCGGAGGGCTTGAGCGGCGTGCCGAATTTTTTGATCTTCATGTGCCAATGATAGCAGGCGGAAGAGGTGCGGGACGACCAGGTTGCGCGCCGAGCAGCAGGCCCCGGGCACATTCAACCCCACGATCGTTGGTAAAAACCCGTTCCCGGGGAGTGCGTCGGTTACTTCGCGAGAAATTGACACCGCCTGATGCGGCAACCACATGTTGAGTTCGCGACGCAGAATTGTTCGCGGAGGAGTCCAAGTGTTCGTACGTCGCCTCCTGCTGGCTGCTGCCAGCCTCTGCCTCCTAGCTCTTACGTCGGCCTCCTTCGCCCAGGGCGGTCCGCCGGCCATGCCGGTCACCGTCTCCGAGCCGCTCGCCAAGCGCGTCACCCAATGGGACGAATATTCCGGACGCTTCGAGGCCGTCGCGTCCGTCGAGGTGCGCGCGCGCGTCTCGGGCTTCATCGACAAGATCGATTTCCGCGACGGGCAGATCGTCAAGGTCGGCGATCCGCTCTTCATCATCGACAAGCGACCCTACGAGATCGCGGTCGAATCGGCGGAAGCCGAGGTCGCGCGCAACAAGGCCCTGGTCGAACTCGCGGAGCTGCAGGTCAGCCGCGGCGCTTCCCTAATCGCCTCACGGACCATCACCGAGGCGGAGAACGATTCGCGCAAGTCGAATCTCGCCGTCGCCCGCGCCCAGCTCAAGTCGGCCGAAGCCGCGCTGCGCAACGCCCAGCTCAACCTCGAATGGACCCACGTCACGGCGCCGATCGCCGGCCGCATCTCGGATCGCAAGGTTGATGCCGGCAATTTGATCTCGGGCGGTCAGACCGGCGCCACGCTGCTGGCCACCATCGTGACGCTCGATCCCATCCGTTTCGTCTTCGACATCTCGGAGGCCGATCATCTGCGTTACAGCCGCCTGATCCTGTCGGGCGCCCTCGCCTCCTCGCGCGACGGCGCCAATCCCGTCCGCATCCGGCTCTCCGACGAAACCGACTGGAAGCGGACCGGCAAGGTCGACTTCGTCGACAACGCGATGACCGCGCGCTCGGGCACGATCCGCGTGCGCGCCCTGGTCGACAACAAGGACCAGCTCCTGACGCCCGGCATCTTCGGCCGCCTGCAGCTGTTCGGCGGCGAATACGACGCGCTGCTGGTCCCCGACTCGGCCATCATCTCCGACCAGGCCCGCAAGATCGTCTTCACCGTCGGCGACGACGGCGTGGTGCAGGCAAAGCCCGTGACACTCGGCACGATCGTCGACGGACTGCGGGTGATCCGCTCCGGCCTCGCGCCCACCGACAAGGTGGTGCTCGACGGCCTCGCCAATCCCATGGTCCGGCCGGGTGCGAAGGTCGTGCCCCAGAAGGGCGAGATCGTCGCCAAGGCCAGGTAAGGGCCCCCCATGCGCTTTTCACATTTCTTCATCGACCGGCCGATCTTCGCATCGGTGCTCTCGGTCATCATCGTGATCGTGGGCTTCATCGCCCAGCGCGGTCTTCCGGTGGCAGAGTATCCCGAGATCGCGCCGCCGACCGTCAACATCACGGCGACCTATCCCGGCGCGTCGGCCGAGGTGATCGCCGAGACGGTGGCCACGCCGATCGAACTCGAGGTCAACGGCGTCGACGACATGCTCTACATCGAGTCGCAGTCGACCGGTGACGGTCGTCTGTCGATCAACGTCGTGTTCAAGCCCGGTGTCGACATCGACCAGGCGCAGGTGTTGGTGCAGAACCGCGTCGCGGTCGCCCAGCCGCGTCTGCCCGAGGACGTGCAGCGTCTCGGCATCGTCGTCCGCAAGGCCTCGCCCGACCTGATGATGGTCGTGCACATGGTCTCGCCGGACGGCAGCCGCGACCAGCAGTACATCTCCAACTACGCCACGCTCTACGTGAAGGACGTGCTGACCCGCGTCGACGGCGTCGGCAACGTGCTGGTGTTCGGCGGCCGCGACTACTCGATGCGCATCTGGCTCGACCCGGCCCGCGTCGCCGCGCGCAACCTCACGGCCGGCGAGGTCGTGCTGGCGTTGCGCGCCGCCAACCTCCAGGTCGCGGCCGGTGCGGTCAACCAGGCCCCGGCGGTGTCACCGGGCGGGTTCACCCTGTCGGTGCGCACCCTCGGACGGCTGAGCTCGCCCGAGCAGTTCGAGAACATCGTGATCCGGGCCGAGCCGGACGGTTCGGTGACCCGCCTGCGCGACATCGCGCGGGTCGAGCTGGGCGCGCAGGACTACACGCTGAACGCCTATCTCAACAACAAGACGGCCACCGCGCTCGGCATCTTCCAGCGCCCCGGGTCCAACGCGCTCGCCACCTCGGACGCGATCATCGCCGAGATGGAGCGGCTGAAGAAGAGCTTCCCGGCCGGTCTCGACTACACAATCGTCTACAATCCCACGACCTTCATCCAGGCCTCCGTCGACGCCGTCATCACGACACTGTTCGAGGCCGTGATCCTGGTCGTCGTCGTCGTGATCCTGTTCCTGCAGACCTGGCGTGCCGCGATCATCCCGATCCTCGCGATTCCGGTGTCGCTGATCGGATCGTTCGCCGTGATGGCGGCGGTGGGCATTTCCTTCAACACCCTGTCGCTGTTCGGCCTGGTGCTGGCGATCGGCATCGTGGTCGACGACGCCATCGTCGTGGTCGAGAACGTCGAGCGCTACCTGACGCAGGGCATGTCGCCCAAGGAGGCCGCGCACAAGACGATGGACGAGGTCGGCGGCGCGCTGATCGCGATCTCGCTGGTGCTGATTGCGGTGTTCCTGCCGACCGCCTTCATCACCGGCCTGCAGGGCACCTTCTACAAGCAGTTCGCCATCACCATCGCCGCCTCGACCGCGATCTCGGCCTTCGTGTCGCTGACGCTCTCGCCCGCGATGGCGGCGCTGCTGTTGAAGTCGCATGCCCTGTCGCATGTCGAGAAGCCGAAGCCCGGGCTGCTGGATCGCCTCGCCTGGCCGATCCACTGGTTCTTCGGCCTGTTCAACCGCGGCTTCGAGGCGCTCTCGAACTTCTACGGGCGCATGACGGCGCGGGTGATCCGCATGGGCGTCATCATGCTGGTGATCTATGCCGGCCTCCTGGCGGTCACCCAGCACCTCCTGGTATCGACTCCGACCGGCCTGGTGCCGCAGCTCGACCGCTCCTACCTGATCGCGGCCATGCAGCTTCCCGCCGGCTCGACGCTCGAGCGGTCGGACGCACTGGTCCGCAAGGCGAGCGAAATCATCCTGTCGCGCCCCGGTGTCGCCAACGCCGTCTCGTTCGTCGGCTTCGACGGCGCGACCTTTACAAACGCCCCCAACACGGGCGTGATCTTCGTGACCCTGAAGCCCTTCAAGGAACGGCCGGGCATCACCAAGGACATGATCCTGGCCGACTTGCGCGGGCAGATGTTCGCGTTGCGCGAAGCCTTCGTGTTCGTCCTGGAACCACCCTCCGTGCCGGGCATCGGCACCGGCGGTGGCCTCAAGGGTTACGTGCAGGACCGGGCCTCGCGTGGGCTGACAGCCCTCGAAGGCGCCACCTGGGCCCTCGCCGGCGCGGCCGGACAGACGCCGGGCCTCACCCAGGCCTTCACGCTCTACAATACGCGCACGCCGCAGATCTTCGCCGACATCGACCGGACCAAGGCCGAGCAGCTCGGTGTGCCGATCGCCCGCGTGTTCGAGACCTTGTCGGCCTACATGGGCTCGGCCTACGTCAACGACTTCAACATCCTCGGCCGCACCTACCGCGTGACCGTGCAGGCCGACGACCCCTATCGCCTCACCCTGCGCGACGTCGAGAACCTGAAGACGCGCAGCGTGAGCGGCGAGATGGTCCCGATCGGCGCCGTCGCGACCTTCGAGGACATCACCGGCCCCTACCGCGTGGCCCGCTACAATCTCTACCCGGCGGCCGAGGTGCAGGTCGCCCTGCAGCGCGGCTACTCCTCGGGGCAGGGCATCGCCACCATGGAAGGGCTGGCGGAGAAGGTGCTGCCGTCGGGCTTCGGCTTCGAATGGACCGAGATCGCGCTGCAGGAGAAGCTGGCGGGGAATACCGCGATCCTGGCCTTCGGCCTGGCCGTGCTGTTCGTCTTCCTGCTGCTGGCGGCGCTCTACGAGAGCTGGCTGCTGCCGCTCGCCGTCATCCTGATCGTGCCGATGTGCATCCTTGCGGCCATGATCGGCGTGAACATCCGCGGCCTCGACCGCAACGTCCTGGTCGAGATCGGCCTGGTCGTGCTGGTGGGTCTGGCGGCAAAGAACGCCATCCTGATCGTGGAGTTCGCCAAGCAGGCACATGAGCAGGGCATGAACCGCTTCGACGCGGCCGTCACCGCCTCCAAAACGCGGCTGCGTCCGATCCTGATGACCTCGCTCGCCTTCATCCTGGGCGTGGTGCCGCTGGTCATCAGCACCGGCGCCGGCGCGGAGATGCGCCAGTCGCTTGGCACCGCGGTGTTCTCGGGCATGCTGGGCGTGACGATCTTCGGCCTGATCTTCACGCCGGTCTTCTACGTGCTGAGCGTCGGCCTGGCCGAGCTGCGCTTCAAGTGGCGCAAGCAGGACATCAAGCCGGACTTCAAGCCGCAATAGGTGTCGGGGCGGGTGGCGGGCGCATCAACGCGAATGCCACCTGCACGATGCCGGCGGTGAGCCCCATCGCGACACCGAGGCGCCAGGCGAGGTCGTAGGAGCCCAGCGCGTCGAACAACAGGCCGCCGCCCAGGGCACCCACGAAGCTGCCGACCTGGTGGCTCATGAAGGCGACGCCCTGGATCATCGCCTGCCAGCGCAGGCCGAACATCTCGACCACCGATCCCGCGACCAGCGGGCCGACGCCCAGCCACAGGAAGCCCATGGCCGAGGCGAAGACCAGCGTGCTGGCCGGCGTCGGCGGCATCACGAAATAGCAGGCGAGCACGATCGAGCGGGCGATGTAGATGCCGCCCAGCAGGCCGAGCTTGGACCAATGGCCGCCGGCCCAGCCGAAGAAGAGACTGCCGAAGACGTTGAACAGCGCGATCGCGCCCAGCGCGCCGGCGCTGAGCGACGGATCCATGCCGCAGATCGCGAGATAGGACGGCAGGTGCGTGGTGATGAACAGGAGCTGCATCCCGCACACGAAGTAGGCGGCCGTCATCACGAGGAACGACGGATGGCGCAGCGCGGCCACGAGCGCCACGCGTGGGGAGGCGGCGCTGATGTCTCCCGTGGCTGGTACGGGTGGCGACAGGCGGTCGACCCGGCCAGCGATCCAGGCGGCCGGCAGCATGAAAACGATTAGCGCGAGGAAGCCCAGCAGCCCGGCGCGCCAGCCGAGTTCGGTCGTGAGGGTCTGGCCGAGCGGCGCGGAGAGCAGCGCCCCCAGGGAACCCGTCGCCGTGATCGCTCCGAGCACGAAGCTGCGCCGCCTGGCCGGCACGGCGCGGGCGCCGACGGCCAGGGAGATGGACGAGGCTGTGCAGGCCAGCGCCATGCCGATCAGCACGCCGCCGCCCAGCATCACGCCGGTCAGGCCTTCCGCCATGGCGAACAGGCCAAGTCCGGCAACGTAGAGCGCCGCCCCGCCGACCATGATCGGCCGGAAGCCCAGACGCACCGCCAGCGCGCCCGCAATCGGCTGCAGGAAGCCCCAGGCGAGATTCTGGACCGACATGGCCAGCGCGAAGTCGGAGACCGTGAGGGCAATGTCACGCGTCAGCGGCGGCATCACCAGCCCGAAGCTCTGGCGTACGCCCATGCCGAGGCTCAACATGACCGAGGCGCCGATCAGGATCGGCAGGACGGGCCGCAATTCCTTTAGAATGGTCATGGCACGCCTTCCAGAAAATACACAAGTCGGTGTAATCTACGGAGGGCGCCGGCAGGGGGTCAAGGCATCATGGCGAGAGCGGACGTCAGGGCAGCGATGCAGGAGCGCATCCTCGAGACGGCAGACCGGCTGTTCTACGGCCAGGGCATTCGCGCCGTCGGGGTCGACACGATCGCGGCCGAGATCGGCATCAGCAAGCGCACGCTCTACAATCACTTCCCGTCGAAAGACGACCTGATCGTGGCCTATCTGTCACGGCGGCTGAAACCCGCGCCGCCGTCCGACCGGCCGCCGCTGGAGCAGATCATGGGCGCCTTCGACCGCCTGGAGCGTACGATCGCGACCGGCGTGTTTCGCGGCTGCCCCTTCGTGAACGCCGTGGCCGAGCTCAAGGAGCCGGCGCATGCCGCCAACAAGATCGCGCTGGCGTTCAAGGAACAGCGCCGAACCTGGTTTCAGGCACTCCTGGAACAGCTCGGCATCAAGGACGCGGAGCCGCTGTCGATGCAGCTGCAG
>CANIEC010000183.1 GCA_947466085.1 Rhodospirillales bacterium | reverse complement strand
TCGCCGTCGTTGCAGAAGGCGCAGGTGCCGCAGCCGATCCAGGGGAACACCACGAAGCGCTGGCCGACCCGGACGTCCTTGACGTCCGGGCCAATCGCCGCCACTTCGCCGGCGATCTCATGGCCGAGCGTAAATGGCAGTTTCATGCCGCGCGTGCTGACATCGAGCTTTTGACCCATGCCAAGGTCGAAGAAGCCCTCCCACAGGTGGAGGTCTGAGTGGCAGACCCCGGCCGAGAGAATCTTGATCAGAACCTCACTGCCCTTGGGCGCAGGCGTGGCGTAGTTGTTGAGCTTGAGCGGCTTGGCGAACTCGACAATCTGCATCGCGCGCATCTTTGGCTCCCGGATGAGGTTTCTTGGTTGTTTGGCAGTGATCAAGCTTAGGCTACAGGCGCTGGATGATAAACGATCAGGCCAGGTGGGCAATCTCGTGACGGGCTGGGAGCATTTTGCTCTGGGGCTTCCCGGCAAGGCAGCAGATCTCACGCTAAACTAGCCACTCGCCGGGAGCTATCATGGCCGCGCCCTGCCCCGCCGCCACCCTCGCGCGAGGCGCTCCGCCAAGTTCCAGGTTGCACGAGAAGCTGCAGCCGCGGAGATTCGAAGCTCGCAATGACGTCGGTGTGGGAACGATGGCTTTTTGGATCTTCATGGCAGAAAAGACGGTGTGAGAATTCCGAGCCTTCACCAAAGTGCTCTCGCCGGCGACATTGCAGGGGTGAGCCGGGCAACGTCGGGTAGACGCCTGATCCGCGGCGCCGTGCTGGTGTTCTGGTGTGCGCTTCTGGGCGCGACCGCTCTGCAGGGCCGATCGGCGCGCGCCGACGAACCGGCGGCGACGAACCCGGGCCTGTCGTCGTGGCTGCGAGGCCAGTACATGACCGGCGACTGGAATGGGACGCGCAGCGATCTCGAGGCGAAAGGGGTCACGCTGCGCGCCCATCACATTTCGGAATCTGCGGCCAATCCCATCGGCGGACTGAAGCAAGGCGCGGCCTATACAGAGCAGGTCGACGCGGGCGCCGATTTCGATCTCGAAAAGCTGATCGGCTGGCCCAAGGCCAAGCTCCATGTGACGTTCACCCAACGGGCCGGACAGAGTCTGGCGGCCAATACGATCGGCAGCTACATCTCCGTGCAGGAAATATACGGCGCGGGACAGAACGTCCGGCTGGCCCAACTGTCCTACGAGCAGCTGCTGCTGGACAATCGCCTTCGCATCAAGCTCGGCTGGCTGCACGCCTCGGACGACTTCGCGACCTCACCGATCTACTGCTACTTCCAGAACAATGGCTTTTGCGGACAGATCGCCATCGTCGTGAACAGCGGCTTCACCATCTATCCGACGGGCAGCTGGGGCGGCATGGCGAAGGTCGGTCTCTCCGACGAGGTCTACTTCCAGACGGGCGTGTACGAGGTGAACCCGACGCTGGCGGCGCCAGCCAACGGCTTCAAGCTCGGCATCTCGGGCGCCACCGGCGTCATCATGCCGGCCCAGCTGGGCTGGCAGCCGCGCCTCGGGGCCGCCGGGCTGAAGGGCCACTACAGACTCGGTGGATACTACGACACATCCGACGTGCCGTACCTGGGATCGCCTCCCGGCGGCCCGCAGGCCAAGGCCCGTGGCCGCTGGGGCATCTATGTCCAGGCCGACCAGATGATCCATCGCGCCACGCCCGGCAGCGACCGCGGACTGACGGCCTTCGCCGTGATCGCCTATGGCGCCCCCGGCACGGCGATGCTCGAGTACATCGGGCAGCTCGGACTTCTCCAGAGAGGAACCTTTGCCAGCCGCGACGACGATACGATCGGCCTGGCGGTCAGCTACAGCAAGGTCAGCAGCACACTGGCCGCGGCGCAGAATGCGGCGAACGCTATTGCACCGGGCTCGGTCGGCATCCAGTCCGCCGAGACAACCATCGAGCTCAACTATCGTGCCCAGCTCACTCCGTGGTTCTCGCTGATGCCAAACCTTCAGTATGTGATTCGGCCAAACGGCGTGACGACCATTCCCAACGCCTTCGTGTTGGGCCTTCAAGTCAAACTGACATTTTGAGCGGAGAGCCGGCCCGCCCTCAGTTCACGCCGTACTTCTTGAATTCGCCGGAAATGTTCGGCTGGATGCCGCTCGCGGTCGACATGTCGGCGATGCCGGCCGGCCCCTGTCCGTTGCGAGCACGTGCGAGGCCGCGTCCGTAGAGGGCACGCGCGCGCTCCGGATCCACCTTGAGCGAGGCGTTGTACTGGGCAATCGCCCTGTCCCACTGCTTCCGCTTCAGATAGATCAGCCCGATATTGTCGTGGGCGTAGGGATCGTTGGGCACCAGCCTGAGGACCTCGTTGCAGTCGGCGAGCGCGGCGTCGAGGTTCGCTCCCATCACGGCCCGCGTCAGGCATCTGTTGTTCAGCGCCGGGGTCATCTCCGGGTCGAGCTTCAGCGCCTCGTCGTAGTCCGATGCCGCCTTGCCATAGTCGGCCTTGTTGAAATAGGCGATGCCGCGGCTGAGGTACAGGTTAGGATCGCGAGGCCTGAGACGGATCGCATTGTTCAGATCGTCGATCGCATCTTCGTACTCACCGAGACTGCTGTAGAGATAGGCGCGGCTGGCGTAGATGCGCGGATTCTTCCGGTCGGTGCGCAGCGCCTCGCTGTAGTCCTCAATCGCGCGGCCGGCATCGCCGCGGAAAGCCATGACCTGTGCGCGATAGTACAGCGCGGTAGGATTGCCGGGCGACAGGCGCAGAGCATCCTCGATGTCGCCCAGAGCCCGCGGGTAGTCCTTCTTGAGCCCGTAGGCGAAGCCTCGCTGGATCAGCCCGTTGATGTCGTCGGGGCTGATCTTCAGCGCCGCGTTGAAATCGTTGATCGCGTCGTCGATCTGGTCCTTGAAGATCAGCGACATGCCGCGGTTGATGTAGGCCAGCGGCTCCTTGGGGTCGATCTCGATCGACGCCGTATAGTCCGCGATGGCTTTGTCGTAGTTGTCGACTCGGTGGTAGGCGGCGCCACGCTCGAAATAGGCGAAGGCCATGCCCGGCGCGAGCTCGATGGCGCGGTCGAGGTCGGCAACGGCTTCCTTCGTCTTGTCCATCTTGAGGTAGGCGGCACCGCGGCCGAGATAGGCCCGGGGCTCTTTCTCGTTGATCTCCAGCGCCGATTCGAAGTCCTTCACGGCGGCCTCGTATTCCTGCTTGTCGATCAGGGCCATGCCGCGCTGGTAGTAGGCATTGGCCACCTGGTCAGCGGTCTGCGCCGCCGCGGGATCCTTCTTGCCGTCCTTGTCCTTCTGCGTGAGCTTGAGGATGTTCGATGTCTGCAGGCCGAGCCGCACCGCCTCCGTGAAGTCGACGATGGCACGATCGGGGTCATTCCTCTGCCGCCAGGTCACGCCGCGGTTGATCAGCGCGTTGACTTCCTTCGGATTGAGCTTGAGGGCGTGGTCGAAGTCGACGACTGCCTCTTCGAACTTGCCCTTCTTGGTGTATTGGACGATCCCCCGGTTGACCAGCGGGCTGGGATCCTTTGGCGTCAGTTCATGGGTGATCGTGTAGTCCGCGAGTGCATTGTCAGCGTCGCCGATCCGGTGATAGGCGACGCCACGCTGCATATGGGCGAACGCCTGCCCGGGCTTGAGCCTGATGCCCTCCGAGAAGTCGGCGATCGCCTGCTTCAGGTCGTTCTTGTACATATATGCCGCGCCGCGACCGACCCAGGGCGACGCATCCCGCGGATTGAGGCGGATCGACTCGGTGAAGTCGGCGATCGCCTTGTTGTAATCATTCTTGTCGTACCAGGCGAGTCCGCGCTGGAAGTACACGAAGGCGGCCTGCAGCGCGATTCGGTTGGCCTCCTGCTGCGGCGTCCGGGCAAGCTGGCTGGTGATCGAATCAGGTACCTGGGTGAGCGAAACCGGCTCGATCTTGTCCGGCAGGATCTTGATCGCCGTCGTGAAGTCGGCGATCGCCTGGTTCACGTCGCCCTTCTTGCGATAGACGATGCCTCGATTGGTCCAGGCGCTGATCTCTTTCGAGTTGATCTTGAGCGCCGCGTTGAAGTCGGCGATCGCCCCCTCGTTGTTGTCCTTGCGCGTGTAGAGCACGACACCGCGGTTGATCAGCGGCAGCGTATCGCGTGGCGCGAGTCGGATGGCATCGCTGTAGTCGATGATCGCGCGATCGGCCTCGCCGATCGTCTGATGAACGACGCCGCGCTGGATGTAGAGGTGCGGGTTGAGCGGCTGCGCCATGATCGCGTCGTTGTACATCCGGACCGCGGTCCGGAAGTCCGACTTGGAGCGCTTGTCGCTGTCCGGGCCGCTCTCCGACAGGCCTCGGTGGAGGTAGGCCAGCGCCAGTGCACCGCCCGAGAGCAGTCCCTTGTCGATGACTTCGGTACAGGCCGCGATCTTCGTCGGCGCATCGGCGCCGGTGGCGCCGTAGCACACATCGGCCTCCGGCGGACGCTCGCCCTTATTCGCTGGCTGCTGCTGGGTTTTCTGCTGGCCCGGTGGCTGTGTGGCCGCCTTCGGCTGGGCAAGCCCATTCGTGGCGCCCACGGCACACAGCGCCGCCAAGGCGGCGCCCAAGGAAGTACCACGTGCAACGAGACGCAGCGCGGCCCAACGCTCAAAACCCCACATGACCATCCTCTTGCCAGCGCAGACAGCCCCCAAAGCCATTTGCACTCCACAGGCGAAGTACCCAAGAACGAGACTTTTCAGCCATTTGAAAGGCAGTGGCAAGGCCGGCCATGCCCAAATCTCGACACAATTGACTGGATTTCGCTTCGCCATCGACGGCAGGCATCCTTTTTGGCAACCTCGCTGCGTTAGTAAAGGGAGGAACCATAAAATGACAAATAAGATGCGTCCGATCGGGCGCCGTACGGTCATGGGCGGAATCGCCGCGACCACCCTTGCCGCCCCGGCGATCGTGGCGGCGCAGGGCACCTATCCCAACAAGACGGTCCGCTACATCAACCCGTTCCCGGCCGGCGGCGCGACCGACATGCTCTCGCGCATGTTCTGCGCCAAGATGACCGAACTCACCGGCCAGCAATGGATCGTCGAGAACAAGGGCGGCTCGGGCGGCAATGTCGGAATGGACGCGCTCTCCCAGGCGACGCCCGACGGCTACACGCTGGGCCTCGGCGGCATCGCCAGCCACGCCATCTCGCCCACGCTTTACGCCAAGCTGCCGTTCAACGCGCGGACCGACTTCACCTTCGTCTCGACCATCTGGCAGCTGCCCAACATGCTGGTCGTCAACCTCGAGCTTCCGGTCAAGACGGTGCCGGAGCTGATCGAACTGCTGCGCAAGAACCCCGGCAAGTATTCCTACGGCTCGGCCGGTTCGGGCACGACGCTGCATCTGTCGGGCGAGCTGTTCAAGATCATGGCCAAGGTCGACATAGTCCATGTGCCCTATCGCGGCGGCGGGCCCGCCATGCAGGACCTGCTGGCCGGCCAGATCAACATGATCTTCGACAACATCCCCGGCGCGCTGGCGCAGTCCCGCCCCGGCAAGGTACGGGCGCTGGGCGTCACGTCGGAGAAGCGCAGCCCGGTCGTGCCGGATGTGCCCGCCATCTCCGAGACCCTGCCGGGCTTCGACATCAGCTCGTGGACCACGCTCACGGGTCCCGCGAAGCTGCCGCCCGAGATCATCGCCCGACTGTCGGAGCTGTCGAAAACGGCGCTCGAGAGCGAGGACCTCAAGGCCAAGTTCTTCGAGCAGGCCGCCATCGCGGTCTGGCGCACCCCTGCCGACACACTGGCCTATCGCGACGCAGAGGAAGCCCGTCTCGCGCCGATCATCAAGGCATCGGGCGCGCGCGTAGACTGACGCGCGTGTAGACTGGAGGGCATGCAAACCCTCACCACCGCCCAAACCGTCGTGTCGATGCTGGAAGTGAACGGCATCGACACGCTCTTCTGCCTTCCCGGCGTCCAGAACGATCCGTTCTTCGACGCCCTCTACGACCGTACCAACGCCATCCGGCCGATCCACGCACGCCACGAGCAGGCCTGCGCGTACATGGCGCTGGGCTACGCGATGGCCGCCGGCAAGCCTTCCGCTTATGTCGTCGTGCCTGGCCCCGGCTTCCTCAATACGACGGCGGCGCTCGCAACCGCCTATGCCGTCAACGCGCCGGTGCTGGCGATGACGGGCCAGATCCAGCAGTCGATGATCGGCCGCAATGTCGGCCTGCTGCACGAGCTGCCCGACCAGCTCGCGATCATGCGCGGCCTGACGAAGTGGGCCGACCGCATCCCCTCGCCCAGCGCCGCCCCCGGCCTGGTGAACGAAGCGTTCCGCCGGCTGCTGTCGGGCCGCCAGCGTCCCGTCGCCCTCGAATGCGCAATGGACACCTGGGCCCGGCGCGCGCCGGTCGAGTTGATCGGCACGGCGGCGGCTGCCGATCCCTGCCCGGTCGACGAGGAGGCCGTCGAACGCGCCGCGAAGCTGCTGGGCGGCGCCGAGCATCCGATGATCGTGGTCGGCGGCGGCGCCCAGGGTGCGGGTGAATACGTGCAGCGCATCGCCGAGCTGCTCGACGCGCCGGTCATGACCGGCCGCATGGGCCAGGGCGTGATCGACGGCCGCCATCGCCTCTCGATCACCGCACCGGCCGGCTACCGCTTCTGGGGCGAGGCCGACGTGGTGCTCGCGGTGGGCACGCGCCTGCAGCCGCAGCAGCAGAATTGGGGCCTCGACGACACGTTGAAGATTGTTCGCATCGACGCCGACAGCGAGGAGCTCGACCGCCATCGCAAGCCCGAGATCGGCATCGTGGGCGATGCCACCGCAACCCTGAAGGTGCTGGCCGATCGCCTGGAAAAGCACGCCCGCAAGCACAGCGGCCGGGCCGCGCATGTCGCCGGGATCAAGGCGGCGGCCGCAAAGAAGATCCACGAGACCCTGGCGCCGCAGATCGCCTACCTCGAAGCGATGCGCAAGGCACTGCCGGACGACGGTATCCTGGTCGATGAGCTGACGCAGATGGGTTACGCCGCCCGCTTCGCTTGGCCGACCTACAAGCCGCGCACCTTCCTGTCGCCCGGCTACCAGGGGACGCTGGGCTGGGGCTATGCCACTGCGCTCGGAGCCAAGGTTGCCAAGCCAGACACGGCGGTCCTGTCGATCAGCGGCGACGGCGGGTTCATGTTCACCGCCATGGAGATGGCGACGGCGGCCCAGCACGGGATCGGCGTCGTGGCCGTCGTGTTCAGCGACGGCGCCTTCGGCAACGTGCGGCGCATCCAGCAGCAGTCGTTCAACAACCGGACCATCGCGACGGACCTGCGCAATCCCGACTTCGTGAAGATGGCCGAGAGCTTCGGCATCGACGCGGTCCGCGTCGCCTCACCCGAGGAGCTGGGCGCCGCCATCTCGCGCGGCATCACCAAGGGCGCGCCCCTCCTGATCGACTGCCCCGTCGGCCAGTTCCCCGATCCATGGCCGCTCGTCACCCTGCCGCGCAACAGACCTCGGAAGGACTGAACGTCTCAACGGAGCGCGCCACTGTGTCTAAGCGACTTCGCCCTTTGCCCTGATTTCCGCGAGCAGATTGGTGGCGTGCGCCTGGTCGGCGATGCGCTTCGAGGTGAAGCGCGGGTCGAGGGCGGGCGCGACCATCAGGAGATGCGTCTCCAGGAAATCCGGCAGCGGCGGCGGTTCGATCTGCTCTTCCGGCATCTCGACCTCGGCCATCGCGAAGTAGGTCGAGCCGTCGTCGCGCTTGAAGAAATCGACGTCCCAGTGATAGCGGCCCTCGGTCCACGAATAGCGGACCTTCACCAGCGTCTCCCTGCGCTGGGTCCACAGGCGCGCGAAGTCGACGGCGCTGAGGCCCGTCTCGATCTCGACGACCTGGCCGTCGATCGTGCGCTTGTAGGTGAAGAGGTGCGTGGTCTCTCCCTGCCGTTCCAGTGAGCGGATACGAAGCCCCGGCGCATCGAGATAGGCCTGGCGCAACAGGTGGCGCGCCACGCCCGGCCTGCGGGAGAGTTCCGGCTCCAGGCCGCCGGCTTCCTCGTTGAGCACAAATTTGCGTTCGTTTTCGATGGGCATGCTAAAATCGTCGCCATGGCTATACAGACAATCGACGACTTGCCGACGCCCGCCCTCATTCTCGACCGGGCGATCCTGCGCCGCAACCTCAAGCGCATGAGCGAGCGCCTGCGTCATGCAGGTGTCATGCTGCGGCCACACCTCAAGACCGCGAAGTCGGTCGAGATCGGCCGCATGGCCGTCGAGGGTCACGACGGGCGGATCACGGTCTCGACCCTGGCGGAGGCGCGCTACTTCGCAGACGGCGGCTTCAAGGACATCCTCTATGGGGTCGGCATCATCCCGTCCAAGCTCGGCGCGGTAACCGAGTTGCGCCGGCGCGGCGTCAACCTGCGCGTCGTCACCGACAATCTCAGCGTGGCCCAGGCCATCGCGGCCGCAGCCAAGGACGGTGACACCTTCTCCGTGTTCATCGAGATCGACAGCGGCGGCGGGCGAGCGGGCCTGCCCTATCCTGCCCTGCCCGGCCTGCTCGACATCGCCCGCGTCCTGCATGAGGCGCCGGGCGTGGAACTCGCCGGCGTGATGACCCATGCCGGCCATTCCTACCACCAGAGCACACCCGATGGCATTGCCGGCGTCGCCGAGCAGGAGCGCCTGGCCATCGTGACCGCGGCCGAAAAGCTGCGCGAAGCCGGCATTCCCTGCCCCATCGTCTCGGGCGGCTCGACGCCGACGGCGATGCATTCGCGGGACTTCACCGGGATCACCGAGATGCGGCCGGGCGTCTATGTCTTCAACGACCTCGACCAGGAGTACATCGGCTCGTGCAGCGCCGGCGACATCGCGCTCTCGGTGCTGGCCTCGGTGATCGGCCACTATCCGCACCGCAACCAGCTGCTGGTCGATGCCGGCGCGCTGGCGCTGTCCAAGGACATCAGCGCGCAGGAGTTCCAGCCCAAGGTCGGATACGGCACCATTGCCGATCCGCCGGCCGCCGGCATGGCGGTAGTCGAATGCTCCCAGGAACATGGCTTCGTCGCCGCCGACGATCCGCTGCCCTACGGCAACCTCCCGGTCGGCACGCGCGTCCGCATCCTGCCCAACCACGCCTGCATCACCGCCGCCGCCTACGACCGCTACTATGTCGTCGACAGCGACCTCGACGGCGGCAGGTCGGTCGTCGACGTCTACGATCGCATCAACGGGTGGTGATCTTCCATTGTCATCCTGAGCCGAGCGAAGGATCTCGCGTTCGCCAGGGAGTCATTCGTTCGCTCGGCTAGGTCCTTCGCTTCGCTCAGAACGACCTGTAGCTAAAGCGAACTCACCGTGTGGCCGCCGTCGACGGTGATGATGCTGCCGGTCATGAACTCGCCTGCTTCCGAGGCGAGCAGGAGCAGCGCGCCGTCGAGATGTTCGGGCTGACCGATGCGGCGCTGCGGGATGCGGTCGATCAGGCGCTGGCCGCCCGGCGTCTTCCAGAAGTCGCTGTTCATTTCGGTCTCGATGTAGCCGGGGCAGATCGCGTTGACCCTGATCTGGTA
>CANIEC010000182.1:0-9655 GCA_947466085.1 Rhodospirillales bacterium | reverse complement strand
AAGAGTGTACGCCCGCCCTGGGGCGCGACCTTCTCGCGCTCGAGATGGAGGATCATTATCTGCGCATCCACACCGCCCTCGGCAGCGACCTGGTGTTGATGCGCCTGCGCGATGCGCTGGCGGAGCTGGGGCCTGACCGCGGGCGGCAGGTCCATCGCTCCTGGTGGGTGGCGGAGGGCGCCGTCGCCTCGGTGGATCGAAGCGCCGGCCGGCTCGTCCTGGTCCTGCGCAACGGCCTGCACGTGCCGGTGAGCAAGACCTACCGAGACAGGGTCAGGGAAGCCGGCTGGCTGGAGAAGTAAAAGACAAAAAATAGCCCGTCATCTCGACCGGAGCGCGCAGCGCGGAGTGGAGAGATCTTGTCTCCACGATTTGCCGGCTTTGGATTGAGACAAGGTCTCTCCACGACGCGCCTGCGCGCTCTGGTCGAGACGACGGAGAGGCTACTTGCCGCCGCGATCCTCGCGCCAGAGGTCGAGCTTCTCCTGGATCGGGCGATCGGAGAAGGAGAACAGGACGGCGTCGCTGTCGGCGCGATGCTCGACCCTGGCCCAGCTCGGCACCACGAAATGATCGCGCTTCTTCCAGTGCATCACCGTGTCGCCGATCCGGCTCTCGCCCTCGCCTTCGACCACCGAGAAGACCGTGCCGTCGGTGCTGCGATAGGGAGCGGTCGCGAAGCCCTTCGGGACCAGCTGCATGAAGGTGCCCATGGTGGCGATCGGGGCGCCGCCGCTCGCCGGATTGACGTAGCGCAGCTTGTAGCCATGGCAGGGATCGGGCGCGCCGGCCCTGGCCAGCCCCTGCAGCGCCTCACGCGTGCGCGCGTAGGGATAGTTGAAGATCGGCGAGGTCTGCTTCGAGGGCTTCCAGTCGACCGGCAGGAGCCCGCTCGCGAACTTCGCATCGGAGGTGCCCAGCGGCGTCGTCACGACCTGCTCGTCGGTCTCGCCGTTCTCCGCGAAGCCCGCGTTGAACAACGCGACCAGCGGGATGTCGAGCCCGTCCAGCCACACCATCGGCTTCGACGAATCGTTGCCGTGATCGTGCCAGGTCCAGGTCGGCGTGATGACGAAGTCGCCCTCGTGCATGATCGTGCGCTCGCCGTCGACCGCGGTGTAGGCGCCTTCGCCCTCGACGATGAAGCGCAGAGCCGACTGGGTGTGACGGTGGCTGGGCGCGACTTCCCCCGGCAGGATCAGCTGCAGGCCGGCATAGAGCGTCGGCGTGATGCTGGCGCTGCCCGTCATTGCCGGATTCTCGAGAATCAGCACCCGCCTGACCGCTTCCTTGGCGGTGATGAGCGCGCCGGACTCCATCAGGAACGGGCGTACCTTGTCGTAGTCCCAGTGCGCGGCCTGGTACTTCGGCGCAGGGCTCGGCGGCACGAGTTGGTGGAGCGATTCCCAGAGCGGCGCCATCGAAAGGCCGCCGATACGCTCGTAGAAATCACGCCGCGCGTTGTTGCCTGTGGTCGGCGAAGACACTGAGTGCCTACTCGGCGGCGCGCAGCAGCGGTGTCGATCGCGCCGCCATGCGTTCGCGGCAGGCGGCGGAGAAGGCATCGAACAGCTTCATCGACACCGGATTCTCGAGCGCCTTGTATTCGGGGTGCCATTGCAGCGCCAGCACGAAGCCCGGCGCGTCGGGCACGCTCAGCGCCTCGACCTGTCCGTCCTCGCAGCAGGTCGCCTCGACTCGCACCCGCGGTGCCAGCACGTCGACGCCCTGCGCATGCAGCGAGTTCACCGTCACGCGACGCTCGCCCAGCAGGTGCTGCAGCAGGCCGCCTTCGGCGATGTCGATGTCGTGGACCGGCGCATAGTTCACGTCCATGTCGGGCGACTTGGGCGAACGGTGATCGCGGCGGCCCTCGACCTCGTGCACATGCTGGTGCAGCGAGCCACCCAGCGCGACATTGACCTCCTGCAGGCCACGGCAGATCGCGAACAGCGGCACGCCGCGGTCGATCGTGTGCCGGATCAGCGGCAGGGTAGTGGAGTCGCGCGCGCGGTCGTGCAGCGTGCCCTCGCGGCTCTCCCTGCCATAGTGATGCGGCTCGACGTTGGACGGGCTGCCGGTCAGCAGCACACCATCGAGACTGTCGAGCAGGCGATCCATCGCTTCGAGGAAGCCCGGCTCGTCATCGCCGAACTCGGGACCGATGGCGGGGATCAGCACCGGCAGGCCGCCCGCGGCGCGGATCGCGGCCTGGACATATTTCTCACCGACCGTGTGATGCCAACCGCCTCGACCATTTTCCTTGAGACACGCGGAAACACCGATCAGGGGGCGCGGAGAGGAGCGATTCATGGACTGCCGGAGCGTGCAAATAGAGGGAAACTGATTGTCACCGCTGCCCCGTGTCTTGGCAATTGCCGGCCGCGCGATCCTGCCCGCAGCTTGTGCAGTGCAGCCCTGCATGGTACCGCCGCGCCGCAGCAAAACGTTTGTCCAAGACGATTGGAAAAAGCGCCATGACGACCACCCCTCCGCCGTCCGCCCCGCCCTCCGGCCAGACCGCCCAGGCGGGCCCCGCCGCGCCGCTCACCCTGCACGGCCAGTACATCAAGGATTTCAGCTTCGAGAATCCGCGCGCGCCCCAGAGCCTGATCGAGCAGACGACGCCGCAGCTCACTTTGAACGTGCAGGTGGGCAACCGCCAGTTCGACACCAAGACCTTCGAAGTGTCGATCACGATCGAGGCCTCCGCGCATACGCCGGAGAAGGAGCCCCTGTTCATGCTCGAGCTGGTCTATGCCGGCACCGTGACCCTGGGCGAGCTGCCGCAGGAGGCGTTCGGCCCGATGCTGTTCATCGAGACGCCGCGCCTGCTCTTCCCGTTCGCCCGCGCCATCGTGGCCAACGCCACGCGCGAGGCAGGCTTCCCGCCGCTCAACATCGCGCCGGTCGATTTCGTGGCCCTGTTCCGCCAGCAGCTCGAGGCCAATGGCGGCCAGGCACCGGGCATGCCCGCCGGCCCGGTCGGCCACGCCTGAGCTAGGCCACGTCGGCCTTCAGCCAGAGCGGATCGCTGATCTTCTTCAGGAACTCCGCATGTGCGGCGAGCTCGGCAGGGCTTGCCGCGTGCGGACGGGCCGGCCGGATGGGCCGGCTCTGGTCGACGAGGCCTTCGAGGCCCGCCGCCGCCATCTCCGGGGCCAGGCCGAGATCGCGCTGCCGGCCGCCGCTCAGCTCCAGATAGACTTCCGCCAGCAGCTCCGAATCGAGCAGAGCCCCGTGCTTGGTGCGTTTGGTGTTGTCGATGCCGAAGCGGTCGCACAGGGCATCGAGGCTGGCGCGCTGGCCGGGAAACTTGCGCCGCGACAGCGAGACGGTGTCGACATAGTCGTTCGCGATCCTGGCCTTGCCGGCACGGGAAAGCTCGGCGTTGAGGAAGCCCAGGTCGAACTGCGCGTTGTGGATCACGAGCTGGGCTTCGCCCAGAAACTCCAGCAGTTCGTCGGCCTTGTCGGCGAACAGGGGCTTGTCGGCCAGGAATTCGTCGGTGAGGCCGTGCACTTCCTGTGCGCCGGCCGGCATCGGCATCTCGGGATTGAGGTAGAGCTGCAGCGAGCGGCCGGTGGCCACCAGGTTGACCAGCTCGATGCAGCCGATCTCGACCACGCGATGACCGGCGAGAGGATCGAGGCCCGTGGTCTCGGTATCGAGGACGACTTCACGCATCCCGATCTTGTAGCCCGATGCGCGCCTACTTGCGACGCGCGCGCGCGAGCCGGGCTGTGAATTTCTCCCGCCAGGGATTGGGCGGCCAGAACTGCCCCTGCAGGCCGCGCAATTCGGCGACCGCCTTGCCCAGCGCCGCGCGGGTCGGCGCCAGGCCCATGCCGGTCGGGATCACGATGCTCGCCTTGCGCCGCTTCAGCGCGTCCGGCACCTGCTGGCGCAGGATGCCCTCGAACTTCTCCGTCGTCATGCCGGGCCGGGCCAGGACGCGGCGCCGCTGCAGGAAGGCCGGGGCGCTCACGACCAGCGTTGCATCGACGCGGCGCTCGCCCATCCCCTCGAACAGCAGCGGGATGTCGAGCACGACGAGCTTCTCGCCCGCCAGGGCGGCCCGCCGCAGGAAGGCGCGCTGCTTGTGGCCGACCAGCGGATGCACGATCGCCTCGAGCCGGCGCAGCGCTTCCTTGTTGCCGAAGACGCGGGCGCCCAGCGCCTGACGGTCGAGCACCCCCGCCGTCACGACGCCGGGAAACGCCGCCTCGATACCGGGCAGCGCCGCGCCGCCCGGCGCCTGCAGGGCGTGGACGGCGGCATCGGCGTCGTACACGGGCACGCCCATCTCCCGCAGCATCTTCGCTGCGGTCGACTTGCCCATGCCGATCGAACCGGTCAGCCCGACGATGACCATCTAGGGGACCATCTACGCCAACGCTCGCAGCAGGATCAGGGAACCAGGACGGTCTGGCCCGTGGTCTTGCGGCTCTCCAGGTCGATATGGGCCTGGGCGGCTTCGGCCAGCGGATAGTGCTGGTCGATGGAGATCTTCACCTTGCCGCTCTTCACCATCTTGAACAGCGAGCGGGCGCTGGCTTCGAGCTCGGCGCGCGTCGCGGTGTAGGCGCCGAGGCTGGGGCGCGTGACGTAGATCGAGCCCTTGGTGTTGAGGATGCCGAGCGGGATCGGTGCGACGGCGCCCGAGGCGTTGCCGAACGACACCATCAGGCCGCGCGGCTGCAGGCAGTCGAGCGAGGCCGCCCAGGTGTCCTTGCCGACGCCGTCGAACACCACGGGCACGCCCTTGTTCTTGGTGATCTTCTTCACCTCGGCCACGATGTCCTGCTTGGTGTAGTCGATCACCCACTTGTAGCCGTTCTTCTTGGCCAGCTTGGCCTTCTCGGGCGACGAGGTCGTGCCGATCACCTTGTAGCCGCGCGCCTTTGCCCACTGGCCGAACAGCAGTCCGACACCGCCGGCGGCGGCGTGGAACAGGATCGTGTCGCCCTTCTTCAGCCAGGCCTTGGCGGTCTGGTCGACGAGATATTCGGTCGTCATGCCCTTCAGCATGATCGCAGCGGCCTGCTCGTCGCTCACGCCCTTCGGAACCAGCACGAGCTGGTCGACGCCCATCAGGCGCTCCTGGCAGTAGGCGCCCAGCACGCCGCAATAGGCGACCCGGTCGCCCTTCTTGAAGCCCTTCACCCGGGGGCCGACCTCGACGATCACGCCGGCCGCCTCGCGGCCGACCGCGTTGGGCAGCGGCGTCTGATAGAGGCCGGAGCGGGTGTAGACGTCGATGAAGTTCAGGCCGATCGCCGTGTGACGCAGCTTGACCTGGCCGGGACCGGGCTTGCCGACCTCGACGTCCTCGAACTGCATCTTCTCCGGGCCGCCGTTTTCGTGAATCAGGATGGACTTGGACATCTTCATTTCTCCCCTTGCCGCGGCGACCGAGGAACGTCGCCTGCTTGCGTGCGTCGAGTATAGTGACCGGCTTTTCATGCGCCAGCCCGGCGCGGCCTTCGACAGGAGAGTTTATGCTCGGGAAGGTCTTTCTCGGACGTCGCCGCCTTCTGGCCACGACCGCCGCCGCGGCATTGGCGGCCCCCGCCATCGTGCGCGCCCAGCAGGTCCTGCGCAGCAGCAAGGCCTCCTACAGCCTGAGGATGCTGACGCTCGATCTCGAACAGCCCTGGGGCATGGCCTTCCTGCCCGACGGCCGCCTGCTGATCACGGAGCGGCCGGGCCGGCTGCGGATCTTCGCCAACGGCAGGCTCGAACGGGCGCCGGTGGGCGGCCTGCCAAAGGTCTATGCGCGCGGCCAGGGCGGGCTGCTCGACGTCTGCCTGCATCCCGATTTCGCGAGGAACGCCCGGCTCTACCTCACCTACTCCGGTGAGGGCGAGGGCGGCGCCGCGACCGTGCTGGCGCGGGCCGAGTTCCGCAACAACGCCCTGGTCGGCGTGCAGCCGATCTTCGAGGCCCTGCCCCGGACGTCCGGTGGTCTACATTTTGGCTCGCGCGTCGTGTTCGACCGGGCCGGCCTGCTCTACGTGACCTGCGGCGAGCGCTACCAGATGCAGCGGGCGCAGAACCTCGCCGATCTCGGCGGCAAGGTCGTGCGGCTGCGCGACGACGGCACGGTCCCGCCCGACAATCCCTTCGTCGGCCGCGAAGGGGCGCGGCCGGAGATCTTCACCTATGGCCATCGCAATCCGCAGGGCATGGCGATGCATCCCGCCACCGGCCGCATCTGGCTGGTCGAGCACGGGCCGCGCGGCGGCGACGAGCTCAACCTGCTGAAGGCCGGCGCCAACTACGGCTGGCCGCGGGCAACCCATGGCATCGACTACAGCGGCTCGACGATCAGCCCGAACAAGAGCCTGCCCGGGATGGAGGATCCTGTGCGGGTCTGGGTCCCGTCGATCTCGCCGAGCGGGCTCGCCTTCTACACCGGGGACCGTTTCCCCGGCTGGAAGGGCTCGGTCTTCACCGGCGCCTTGTCCGACAACGCCCTGATCCGCATCGAGCTCGACGGCGACCGCTATGTCGGGGAAGAGCGGTTGCTCGTCGACCTGCTTCCCTATATCCGCGACGTTCGTCAGGGGCCCGACGGCCTCCTCTACGTTGTCACCCACACCGACAGTGGGGGACTCTACCGCCTGGAGCCCGCGTAACGCCCATGCTGATCCTCGCTTCCGCCAGCGTCTCGCGTCGCCAGATGTTGCAGAATGCCGGCCTCGATTTCACGATCGAGACGTCGGGCGTGGACGAGGACGAGGTGAAGCTCAGCCTTTCAGCGGAGAAGGCTGCGCCGCGGGACATTGCCGAGACCCTGGCCGAGCTGAAGGCGAAGCGTGTCTCCACGCGACACCCCGAGGCGATGGTGATCGGCGCGGACTCGACGCTCGCCTGCAACGGCCGCCTGTTCGACAAGCCGCCGACGATGGCAGCGGCGCGCAGACAGCTTCAGGCGCTCGCCGACCAGACCCACGAGCTTCATTCCTCGGTCGTGGTGGCGAGGGGCGGCGTGCGGCTATGGCATTGCAATGAGCATGCGCGGCTCACCATGCGGCCGCTGCCCGATGCGTTCCTCGATGCCTATCTCGCGCGGGCCGGTGAAGCGGTGACGACCTCCGTCGGCGCCTACCAGCTCGAAGGCGTGGGCGCTCATCTGTTCAGCCGGGTCGAAGGCGATTACTTCACGATCCTCGGCCTGCCATTGCTGCCGCTGCTTTCGTTCCTCGCCGGACATGGGATCGGACTGGAGACAGCCGCATGAGCGTTTACGACACACTGATCGAGGAAGCAGCGGGCCGACCCTTCGCCGCCATCGTCGGCTGGCCGGTCGAGCATTCGCGTTCGCCCGCGCTGCACGGCTTCTGGCTGAAGCAACATCACATCAATGGTCACTACGGCCGCCTGCCCGTGAAGCCCCAGCGCGCCGCGCTGGAGGAGCTGGTCACGTTCCTCAGGGCGACGCCCAACGCGCGCGGCTGCAACCTCACCCTGCCGCACAAGGTCGAGATCCTGCCGCTGCTCGATCGCATCGATCCCGTGGCCCGGCGCATCGGCGCGGTGAACACCATCGTGAAGCAGGCCGACGGCACGCTGGAGGGCCGCAACACCGACGGGTTCGGCTTCCTCGAAGCCCTGAAGTACAACGCGCCGCACTGGATGGCGGACACCGGCCCGGTCGTCGTGCTGGGGGCTGGCGGAGCCGCCCGCGCGATCGTTTCGAGCCTGATCGATGTCGGCGTGCCCGAGCTGCGGCTCGTCAACCGGACGCGCGAGACCGCGGTCGATCTGGCGGTTGCGCTCACTCCGCCGGGCGGACAGCGCATCGTGGTCGCCTCATGGGACGAGCGTTCGGAGCTGCTGGAGGGCGCGAGCCTGCTCGTCAACACGACGTCCCTCGGGATGAAGGACCAGCCGGGCCTCGACATCGATCTCGCGAAACTGCCGCACGAGTCAGTGGTCTACGACATCGTCTATGTGCCGCTGGAAACCTACCTGCTGGCCGCCGCCCGTTCCCGCGGCAACCGTTGCATCGACGGACTCGGCATGCTGCTGCACCAGGGCCGGCCGGGCTTCGAAGCCTGGTTCGGACCCAGGGTCGATGTCTCGGCGGCGCAGCGTCACGCAGTCGCCGCCGATCTAGGAGCCTGATCATGAACGACAGCAACCCGCCAGCCTCTGATCCACCAGCCGGATACAAGCCGCTGTTCCGCACCAGCCCGTTCCTCGACCACAACGGACCGTTCTTCTATCGCGAGAACGGCGACGGCACCTTTGTCGTCGGCCTTCGCATCCAGCCCAAGCATGCAAACGCCCGCGGCGTCGCCCATGGCGGCATCCTCATGACCCTGTGCGACATCTCGCTGGGCTATCGCACGACGCGCAGCCAGACTCCCTCGCCACTGATCGTCACCGCGAGCGTCAAGACCGACTTCGCGGGGTCGGCGAAGATCGGCGACTGGGTCGAGGCCCATGTCGATGTCCACAAGGTCGGCGGACGGCTGGCCTTCGCCAATTGCTACCTGAAGGTGGGCGAGGAGCGCATCGTCCATGCCAGCGCGGTGTTCGCAAGGACTGGCGACCGCCCTTGAAGCTCGTCCTGACGGCGTTCCTGCCGTTTGCCCTCGGCTACTTCCTGAGCTTCCTCTTCCGCTCGCTCAATGCCGTGGTCGCGCCGGCGCTGCGCAGCGAGCTCGGCCTCGACGATGCCGCCATCGGCATCGTGACCTCGATGTACCTGGCGGCCTTCACCCTGGCCCAGCTTCCCGCCGGCGTGGCGCTCGACCGCTTCGGGCCGCGCCGCGTGGCGCCCGTCATGCTGCTGGCGACCGCGCTGGGCGCCGTCATCTTTGCGCTCGGCCAGGACGTCGTGACCCTGAGCATCGGTCGCGCCCTGATCGGGCTCGGCCTGTCGGTCGCGTTGATGTGCGGCTTCAAGGCCAACGTCCTCTACTGGCCGATGGCCCGGCTGCCGCTGGTCAATGCCGTCATGATGACGTTCGGCGGGCTGGGGGCCGCGATGGCCACGCGCCCGGTGCAGTGGCTGCTGGTCGACTTCGACTGGCGGCAGATCTTCCTGGGCCTCGCCGCCATCACCGTCGCCGTCGCGCTCTACCAGCTCCTCGCCGCTCCCCGATACGAGCGAGGCGGAAAGGGCCGCCTGGCCGACGAACTGAGCGGTCTCATGGGCGTGCTGCGTACACCGCTTTTCTGGAAGGCGGGACTCGCGCCGACATTCTCGCTCGGCGTCTGGGTCTGCTTCACGAGCTTCTGGGCCGCCGGCTGGCTGCGCGACGTCGCCCATCTCGACGAGCCGTCGGTCGGTGTCGCGCTGTTCGCCATCTCGATCGCCATCGTGCCCGGCTACTTCTTCAGCGGCATGATCGTCGACCTGCTGCACCGTCGTGGCGTGCGCGGCGGCCGGGTGCTGCTGGTCTACGGGCTGCTGTTCCTCGCGATCCACGTGCCCATCGCGCTCAATGTCACTGCAGCGCCGAAGCTCCTTTGGTTCGCCTATGTGATGTTCGGCGGCATGTCGGTGGTCTGCTACGCGCTGGTGACACGCGCCTTCGCGCCCGAGCTGGCCGGCCGGGTCAACACGACGCTCAACCTCATCTGCATGCTGATCGCCTTCGTGGTGCAGGCGGCGATCGGGCCGGCGCTCGCCTGGATG
>CANIEC010000181.1 GCA_947466085.1 Rhodospirillales bacterium | reverse complement strand
GGTGGCTGGGGGACCTGGATTCGAACCAAGACTAACCGGGTCAGAGCCAGTTGTTCTACCGTTAAACTATCCCCCAAGGACCCTGCGGACCTCGCTGGGCGCACGATTTAGCGATGACGGAACGGATTGGCAAGCGGGGCCTCGCCGAGGGCGAAATCCTCGGTTACGATCCCGCCAAGGAAAGAGTTGAGAATGACCGGGGAATCCACGCCCAAGGGAGGCTGGCACAGCGGTCGATTTGCGCACACCTTCGCTGCCATCGATCTCGGCACAAACAATTGCCGGCTCCTGGTGGCAAGGGCATCGGTCGAGGGTTTTGAGGTGATCGATGCCTATTCTCGCCCCGTCAGGCTGGGCGAGGGGGTGGCGCTGAGCGGGTCGCTGTGTGGCGAGGCCATCGAACGGACGCTGCATGCGCTCGGCGTCTGCGCGGCCAAGATCGAACGCAGTCGCGTGACCCGCGCCCGTCACATCGCCACCGAAGCCTGCCGCCGCGCCTGCAATGGCGAGGATTTTCTCGGCATGGTGAAGGCGCGCACCGGCCTCAGCTTCGACCTGATCCAGCCGGCCGAGGAGGCGAGGCTCGCCCTGGCGAGCTGCGAGAACCTGCTCGACCCCGAGATCCCCTTCGCCCTGCTGATCGACATCGGCGGCGGCTCGACCGAGGTGAGCTGGATCAGGGTCAGGCCGCGCCCGGGCCGTCCGGGCTGCGCGACCACCGAACTGATTGGCATGACGTCCGTACCCTGGGGTGTCGTGACGCTCACCGAATCCTGCACGCCCGGCCAGCCGCGCGAGCGGGCGCTGAGCCGGGCCTGTTACGACGACATGGTCGAGCGGATCCGGGCCGACCTGCGGTCCTTCTGCGCCAGCCACCAGATCGCGCCGGCAATCGCGCGCGGCGAGGTGCAGATGATCGGCGCCTCCGGCACCGTGACAACGATCAGCGCACACCATCAGGGCCTGAAGCGCTATAACCGGACTCTGGTCGACGGTTCGCGGATCGGCCGAGAGGAAATTTTGCGTATCTGTGACGAGCTTTCCACGCTGTCGGTCGACCAGCTCACCCATCTGCCCTGCATCGGCGACGATCGCGCCGATCTCGCACTGGCGGGCGGGGCGATCCTCGAGGCGGTCTGCCGGCAATGGGCGGCGCCGGTCGTGCGCGTGGCCGACCGCGGCCTGCGCGAGGGCGTGCTGATGGAACTGATGCGCCAGGCCGACCGCGACGCCGACCAGCTCTGCCGCCGGGGCGGCTGACCATGGCAAAAGGTACCAAAGGCAGCGTCCCGACGGGGCGGCGCGCCACGGTCCGCGTGAAGACGGCGCGCGGACGCACCGTCTCCTCGCAGCGCTGGCTGCAGCGCCAGCTCAACGATCCCTATGTCGAGGAGGCCAAGAAGCGCGGCTACCGCTCGCGGGCAGCCTTCAAGCTGCTGCAGATCGACGACCAGTTCCAATTCCTGAAGCCGGGCGGCCGCGTCATCGACCTGGGGGCGGCGCCGGGCGGGTGGACGCAGGTTTCGGTCGAGCGGGTGAGTTCGGGCAAGATCAAGGGCGTGGTGATCGGCATCGACCTGACGCCGGTCGAGCCCATTGCCGGGGCGACCGTGCTCGCCAAGGATTTCTACGACGACGACGCGCCTGCGCTGCTCACCGAGCTGCTGGGCGGGCCGGCCGACGTCGTGCTGAGCGACATGGCGGCCGCGGCGACGGGGGAGACCCAGGTCGACCATATGCGGATCATGGGGTTGGCGGAGGCTGCCCATGACTTCGCCCGCGAAATCCTGAAGCCCGGCGGCGCCTTCGTTGCCAAGGTGCTGCGGGGCGGCACCGAGCGGGTCCTGCTCGACCGGCTGAAGAAGGACTTCGAGAAGGTGCGGCATTTCAAGCCTGAGGCCAGCCGGGCCGATTCGGCGGAAATGTACGTCGTCGGCACCGGCTTCCGCGGGTAGATTGCGCTGATGCTGAACGGACAGCAGCAGCTCTGCACTTCGCCGTTCCGAACTTCTATTTCCATTGCAACGCCGCCTACGCAATCCTGCGCTAGTCCGGGGTCGAGATCGGGAAACGCGATTGCCTGGGCGCCGTTTAGGAATACTTGTGCATAACGGCCACGCGTCAGCGCGCTTGGCTTGTGCGCGGCGGTGTGTATAAAGGCTCGCCAACCCGGCGGCCCTCTCCGAGGGCCGCCGTTTTTATTTCTCCTCAATGGAGGTTGGTATGCAGATTCAGGAAGCGCTCACCTTCGATGACGTCCTCCTGAAGCCTGCTGCGTCGTCGGTCCTGCCCGGGCAGACCGACACCCGCACACGCCTCACGCGCACCATCGAACTCAACATCCCGCTGATGTCGGCGGCGATGGACACCGTCACCGAGTCGGGCATGGCGATCGCCATGGCGCAGGCCGGCGGCATCGGCGTCATCCACAAGAACCTCGAGCCGGAGGCGCAGGCCAACGAGGTCCGCCGGGTCAAGAAGTTCGAAAGCGGCATGGTGGTGAACCCCGTCATCATCCATCCCGACCAGACCCTGGCCGACGCGCTGGCGCTGATGGAAACCAACCAGATCTCGGGCATCCCCGTGGTCGAGCGCGGCAGCGGCAAGCTGGCCGGCATCCTGACCAACCGTGACGTCCGCTTCGCCACCGAGAGCGGCACGCCGGTCAGCACGCTGATGACCAAGGAGAGGCTGGTCACCGTCCGCGAGGGCGCCACCAAGGAGGAGGCCAAGCGGCTCCTCCACCAGTATCGCATCGAGAAGCTGCTGGTGGTCGACGACGCCTACCGCTGCATCGGCCTGATCACCGTCAAGGACATCGAGAAGGCCAACAAGTTCCCCGGCGCCAGCAAGGACGAGAAGGGCCGGCTGCGCACCGCCGCCGCGACCGGCGTGGGCGAGGACGGGCTGCGCCGCGCCCAGCTGCTGATCGACGCCGACGTCGACGTGATCGTGGTCGACACCGCGCATGGCCATTCGCGCGGCGTGCTCGAGGCGGTGACGCGGGTCAAGAAGCTCAGCAACTACACCCAGGTCATGGCCGGCAACGTCGCCACCCGCGAGGGCGCCCAGGCGCTGATCGATGCCGGCGCCGACGCCGTCAAGATCGGTATCGGCCCGGGATCGATCTGCACGACGCGCATGGTGGCGGGCGTCGGCGTGCCGCAGCTCACCGCCATCATGGAAGCGGCCGAAGCCTGCCGTGCCGCGGGCGTTCCCGCGATCGGCGACGGCGGCATCAAGTATTCCGGCGATCTCGCCAAGGCGATCGCCGCCGGCGCGGACTGCGCCATGATCGGCTCGCTGCTGGCCGGCACCGACGAGGCGCCGGGCGAGGTGATCCTCTACCAGGGCCGCTCCTACAAGTCGTACCGCGGCATGGGCTCGATCGGCGCCATGGCGCGCGGCTCGGCTGACCGCTACTTCCAGCAGGAGGTGCAGAGCACGCTCAAGCTGGTGCCCGAGGGCATCGAGGGCCGCGTGCCCTACAAGGGCGCGGTGGGCAGCATCCTGCACCAGCTGGTCGGCGGCCTGCGGGCGGCCATGGGCTATACCGGCAACGGCACGATTCGCGAGATGCAGAGCAATTGCCAGTTCCTGCGCATCACCGGCTCGGGCCTGCGCGAGAGCCACGTGCACGACGTCGAGATCATGCGCGAGGCGCCGAACTACCGCGGCGGCATGTAGCCCTGCTTGAGCGCCGCCGCGATCCGCTCCGCCGCGATCCGGTGGCCGAGCGGGCCGGGGTGCGAGGTCCGGAACATCGCGGCATAGCCGTCGCGTTTCACGCCCAGGTCGATCGTGTCGAACAGGTCGAGCGCGCCGAGACCGGCGGCGCGGGCGCAGTCCAGCACGGTGCGCGAGAGACGGCGCTGCTCGCGCGCATAGTCGGCATCCTTCCAGACATAGGGGTCGTATTCCGCCACCACGAGCGTCGGTACGCCGAGGCCGGCCAGCCGCTTCAGCAGCGGGCAGGCCATCGCCTCGCCGGCGCCGCGCGGCAGCACGCGGACATGGTCGATCGACCATTCGTACTGCCAGCCCTTGTGGCGCAGGATCGTGTCGACCAGCACCGACCAGCCGAACAGGCGCTGCCAGAGGTCGAGGGTGGCTGAGGGCGCAGGCGAGGGCGGGACGGGGACGTTGCGCAAGGTCAGCGTCTCGCCCGTTGGCTCGAAATAGGGCTTCTCCGCCCCCCACACGCGGCTCATCTCGCTGCGCCGCAGATCGTCGGCGATGAAGACCAGCACCAGCGCGGCCGGCTTGACCTCGCGCACCTGCTGCTCGGCGCGCATGACGGTCTGGTCGAGCCCGTAGCCGCTCACGCCGGCATTGACGGTGCGGCGGCCGATCAGCGGCTGAAGCAGGGCCGCCCAGGTCTCGCCGTCGCTCACCTCGTCGCCATGGGCATAGGAATCGCCCACCACGAGCACCGGCGGGTCTGCCAGCACCGTGCCGGCGGGCGCCGGGGTGAGGCGATGCCCGGACAGGTCATAAGTGACGCCGTCCGCGGTGAAGCCCGGGCGCAGGACGAAGCCCAGGTCGCTGTCGTGCTTCAGCCGCCCGGCGCCGGCCTTCAAGGTCGCCTGGCGCTCGGCGAGGATGATGTTGGACCAGTCGAGCAGCGCCGCCGGGCCGCGCCACAGGCGGCAGCCCAGTTCGAGCACCAGGAGCGTCACCAGCACCGAGCCGAGGACCAGGGCGGCCCGGCCGAGCATCTCAGTTGGCCTTGTCGCCGAGCGCGCCCGCGACCAGCCGTGCGATCAGCGCATTGCCGGCGGCGTTCATGTGCCACAGCACATAGAGATCGCGCGGCCGCGGCGTGGCGGCCAGGGCCTCGTAGGTGTCGAGCGTGGCGAGGCCGTTGCGGCGGGCGCAGTCCAGCAGGCCCGCGGTCAGGCGGCGCTGCTCCGCGGCGAACTTCGGATCGTCCCACACGACCGGATCGTAGGCGGCGACCAGCAGCACAGGCGCGCCGCTGCTCTTCTGCAGCCCCGCCAGCCGCGCGGTGAGCCGGCAGGAGACGAGCTCACCCGTTCCGGCCGGGTGGACGCGGATATGGTCGCCGAACCAGTCGTGCAGCAGGTCGAGCCGCCGCATCAGGAAGTCGAAGGCGTAGGAGTAGCCGATCGTCCGCTGCCAGAAGGTCAGCGTCGTCTCGGCCGGCGCGCGCGGCGGCACCGGCACGTTGCGCAGCGCCAGCCCGCCGCCCTCGGGATCGAAGTAGGGTTTGTCGGCGCTCCACATCCGCCGCATCTCGGTGCGGCGAATGTCGTCGGCGATGAAGGCCACCACGATGGCGCCCGGCCGGTAGGCCGGCGCCAGCGCCTCGGCGCGCAGCACGATCTGGTCGAAGCCGTAGCCGCTCACGCCGCCGTTCAGGACGCGCCGGCCGGTGAGCCGCTGCAGGTCGGCGGGCCAGCTCTCGCCGTCGCTGACCTCCTCGCCGAAGGTGAAGGAATCGCCCACCGCGAGGATCGGCGGCTTGTCGCCCGCGGGGGCCGGGCCCGTGGTGCGCAGCCCGTCGCCGTCGATGCTGACGCCGGGGGCGGCGTAGCCGGGGCGCGGGCGGTAGCCCAGCCGCGCGTCGTGCACCGAACGGCCATTGTCCGTCTCGGCCAGCACCTTGCGCGCGTCGAGCACGTAGTTCGGCCAGGCGAACAGCCAGGTCCAGGTCGAGGCGCGCACGCCGAGCTCGATCAGGCCGAGGCCGATCGCGACCGAGACGAGGACCAGGACGGTGCGGCGGAGAAGCTCGGAGCGCGGGCGTTGCGCGTCGGGCGTATTCATCGTAGCGGCATGCTTTGACAAGGAGACAGACGTGACACCGGGCGCGCGGGTGGCGGCCACCATAGAACTCCTCGACGAAATCGTCAGCCATAGCCTCTTGGGTGAAAGAGGGCGGCCGGCCGATCTCGTCGCCAACGCCTATTTCCGGGCGCGCCGCTTCATCGGCGGCGGCGACCGGCGGGCGGTGTCCGACCGCGTCTGGAGCATCCTGCGCCGCTATGGCCAGCTCGCCTGGTGGCTGGAGCGCACGCGCCATCCCGATCGCGGGGCGCGCGCCATCGTCGCCGCCGACCTTATGCTGGTCGAGGGGCTCGACATGGCCGGGTTCGAAGCCATGTTCGACGGTGGCACCTATCGCCCGTCGCGGCTCGACGAGGGCGAGTATCGCGCGCTGCGCCAGATGGAAGGCCATTCGCTGCCCCATCCCGAGCAGCCCGACTGGGTCCGCCTCAACATCCAGGAATGGGTCGCGCCGCACTTCCGGGAAGCCTATGGCGAGGGCTGGGGCCGCGAGATCGCCGCCCTCGACACGCCGCCGCCGGTCGACCTGCGGGTCAACCGGCTGAAGGTGACCGTGGACGAGGCGCGCGAGGCGCTGGCCCGCGACGGGATCGAGACCGAGCCGATGCGCTATGCCACCGATGGCTTGCGCCTGCGCCGGCGGCTCTCGGTGGTGAAGGGCGACGCCTTCCAGAACGGGCTGGTCGAGATCCAGGACGAGGGCTCGCAGCTGGTGGCTGCCCTGGTCGATGCCCAGCCCGGCATGCAGATCGCCGACTATTGCGCCGGCGCCGGCGGCAAGACCCTGGCGATGGCCGCCCGCATGAACAACAAGGGCCGCGTCGTGGCGATGGACGTCTACGAATCGCGCCTCGACCGCTCGGCCCAGCGGCTGCGCCGCGCCGGCGCCCACAATGTCGAGCGCCGCGCGATCGATGCCGACAACCGCAAATGGCTGAAGCGCCAGGCCGGCGCCTTCGACCGCGTGCTGGTCGACGCGCCCTGCACCGGCACGGGCACCTGGCGGCGCAATCCCGACGGCCGCTGGACCCTGCAGCCCAAGGACCTCGAGGAGCTGCTGCCCAAGCAGGCGATGATCCTCGATGCGGCGTCGAAGCTGGTGAAGCCGGGCGGGGGCCTGATCTACGCCACCTGCTCGGTGCTGCCGGCCGAGAACGAGCACCAGATCGCATCCTTCCTGGAGCGCCATCCCGAGTTCGAGGTGGTGCCGGTGGCCGCGATCTGGCGCGAGGTGCTGGCCAGCGAGCCGCCGCCCGAGGTCGAGAACGGCCCGTACCTGCGCCTGTCGCCCCTGAAGCACGGCACCGACGGCTTCTTCGGCGCTGCCCTGGTGCGCAAGGCGAAGGAGAAGGCTGCGCCGGAGGCCACCCCCGCAGAGGACGCCCCCGAGGCGGCTCCGGAAGCGCCGGAGGAACCGGGCGAGGCCGCGGCATGATCCGCATCCGCCGGGCCAGCCGCCACGACGCCGCGGCGATCGGGCGGGTCCATGTCGAGACCTGGCAGGCGACCTATGCCGGCCTGCTGCCCGACGCGATGCTGGTCGCCATGTCGGACGTGCGCCAGTCGGCCTGGTGGTCGCAGCTCCTGCAGGATCCGGCCGAGGCGCGCGGCGTCTTCGTGGCCGACGACAAGGACATGGGCGTGGTGGGCTTCGGCAGCTGCGGCGCCGTGCGCGATCCGCCCGAAGGCCTCGACGGCCGCGAGATCCGGGTGGGCGAGGTCTACACGCTCTACGTCGAGCCCGATTTCCAGAACCTGGGCCTCGGCCGCAAGCTGCTGGGCGCGCTGTTCCGCCAGCTCAAGGCCGACCGCTGCGACACCGCCATCCTGTGGATGCTCGCCCAGAACCCGACCCGCTTCTTCTACGAGGGGCTGGGCGGCGAGCGGGTGGGCGAGCGGGTCGACACGATGGGCGGCACCGACGTCGACGAGATCGCCTACGCGTGGCGCGACCTCGGGGCGCCACTGATCCGGCGGAGGCTGGCGGCGGAGGGGTGACCCCGAAGAGAAAGGTCCCTCGCTGCGCTCGGGATGACAATTTTGCCGGGATTGGCGCCGTGCGCCGGCCCCGAAATCGCTGTCATCCCGAACGAAGTGAGGGACCTTTGAGGACAACGGTTGCTGCCCCGGCCCGTCACGCTTATATCGCCCCATGACCGACCGTTTGCTGATCGTCGATTTCGGTTCCCAGGTTACCCAGCTGATCGCCCGCCGGGTGCGCGAAGCCGGGGTTTACTGTGAAATCCTGCCGTTCCAGTCCGTCGATGACGCCCGGATCAAGGCGTTCGATCCGAGAGGCATCATCCTCTCCGGCGGCCCGGCCTCGGTGACCGAGGGCCAGTCGCCCGCCGCCCATCCCGCCATCTTCACCGCCGACGTGCCCGTCCTGGGCATCTGCTACGGCGAGCAGACCATGGCCAAGGAGCTGGGCGGTTCGGTCGAGAGCGGCCATCACCGCGAGTTCGGCCGCGCCGAGGTCGAGATCAAGGCCTCGACCCGCCTGTTCGACGGCGTCTGGCAACCCGGCGACCGCAAGCAGGTCTGGATGAGCCACGGCGACCGCGTGACCAAGCTGCCAGCCGGCTTCTCGGTCGTGGCCACCAGCGAGAACGCGCCCTTCGCCGCCATCGCCGACGAGAGCCGGGGCTATTACGGCGTGCAGTTCCACCCCGAGGTGATGCACACGCCCGACGGCGCCAAGCTTTTACGCAACTTCGCGCTGAACATCGCCGGCGCCAAAGGCGACTGGACGATGGCCGCGTTCCGCGAGCGCGCCATCGAGCAGGTCCGCGCCCAGGTGGGCTCGGGCAAGGTCATCTGCGGCCTCTCCGGCGGCGTCGATTCCTCGGTCGTGGCCGTGCTGCTGCACGAGGCGATCGGCGACCAGCTGCAATGCGTGTTCGTCGACCACGGCCTCTTGCGCAAGGACGAGGGCGAGCAGGTCGTCCGCCTGTTCCGCGACCACTACAACATCCCGCTGATCCACGCCGACGCCTCGGAGACCTTCCTGAAGGCGCTGGCCGGCGTCACCGACCCGGAGAAGAAGCGCAAGACGATCGGCGCGCTGTTCATCGACGTCTTTGAGGCCGAGGCCAAGAAGATCGGCGGCGCAAACTTCCTGGCCCAGGGCACGCTCTATCCCGACGTGATCGAATCGGTGTCGTTCACCGGCGGACCGTCGGTGACGATCAAGAGCCACCACAATGTCGGCGGACTCCCGGCACGCATGAACATGAAGCTGGTCGAGCCGTTGCGCGAGCTCTTCAAGGACGAGGTGAGGGCGCTCGGCCGCGAGCTGGGCCTGCCGGCCGACCTGGTGAACCGCCATCCGTTCCCCGGCCCCGGCCTCGCCATCCGCATCCCCGGCGACATCACGAAGGAGAAGCTCGATCTCCTGCGCCAGGTCGACGCCGTCTATCTCGACGAGATCCGCAAGGCCGGCCTCTACGACGAGATCTGGCAGGCCTTCGCCGTGCTGCTGCCGGTCCGCACCGTCGGCGTGATGGGCGACGGCCGCACCTACGACCAGGCCTGCGCGCTGCGCGCCGTCACCTCGACAGACGGCATGACCGCCGACTACTACCCGTTCGACCACGCCTTCCTGGGCCGTGTCGCCAACCGCATCATCAACGAATGCCGCGGCGTAAACCGGGTGACCTACGATATCACCAGCAAGCCGCCGGGGACGATCGAGTGGGAGTGACGGCCCGTGGCCGTCATCCCGAGCCTTTGCGAGGGATCTGCTCCCACGTGATGTGAGTTACGTCGCTTGAGTCTCCGCTCCAAGATCACCCCCACAACCTCATCCTGAGGAGGCTGCGCAGCAGCCGTCTCGAAGGACGGGCTACACGTACACTGTCCGTTGCCCATGCTTCGAGACGCCGCGCTACGCGCGGCTCCTCAGAGG
>CANIEC010000180.1 GCA_947466085.1 Rhodospirillales bacterium | reverse complement strand
CGAGCGGGAGTGGTACGAGGCGGACCTCATAGGTCTCGCCGCAATCGGCCGGGACGGCCGGGATTGGGGGAAGGTGATCGCCTTCCACGATTTCGGAGCCGGGCGAACGATGGAAGTCTCGGGCGGCAGCGCATCGAAGGGTTCGGTGATGCTGCCCTTCACCGCCGAAGCGGTGCCCGAGGTCGACGTCGAGGGCGGCAAGGTCGTTGTCGATCCACCGGCCGGCGTGCTGCCGGGCGGTGAAACGAAGGAGGCGTAGAGGAACGTGTGGCGCGCGCCATGTGGATAGCGACGGCGCTCTCGCTGTTCCCGGAGATGTTTCCGGGCCCTCTGGGCGAAAGCCTGGCGGGCAAGGCGTTGAGGGACGGCGTGTGGGACTTGTCGGCCATCGACATTCGGCGGTTCGCCAAGGACCGCCATCGCACGGTCGACGACGCGCCCTTCGGGGGCGGCGCCGGCATGGTGATGAAGCCCGACGTGCTGTCGGCGGCGATCGAGGCGGTCGCCGTACCGGGAGTACCGAAGGTCCTGCTCTCGCCGCGCGGCGCGCCGTTCAGTCAGGCGCGCGGGCGGGAGCTGGCGGCGGGGCCGGGCGTGTTGCTGGTGTGCGGGCGGTTCGAGGGCGTTGACGAGAGGGTCATCGAGGCCCAGGCGCTGGAGGAGATATCGGTCGGCGATTTCGTGCTTTCGGGCGGCGAGATCGCGGCCATGGCGATGATGGATTGCTGTGTTCGGCTGCTGCCCGGGGTGATGGGCGCGGCGAATTCGGCGCACGAGGAGAGTTTCGAGGACGGATTGTTGGAGTACCCGCACTACACCCGGCCCGCGACCTGGGCAGGACCCGACGGAATAGAACGGCGCGTGCCGGAGGTTCTGCTCTCGGGTCATCACGGCAAGGTCGCCGAGTGGCGGATGAAGCAGCGGGAAGAGATCACGCGGAGGCGGCGGCCCGATCTTTGGGCCCGCAGCCGGACCGCGGCGGGAAACGATGAGAAGTGACGAAAGGATGGATGCGATGAACATTCTCGACGCGATCGGCCAGACGACGATCGACAAGGTGCAGGAAGAGCGGCCCGTTCCGTATTTCGAATCGGGCGACACGCTCAAGGTGCACGTCAAGGTGCAGGAAGGTAACCGCGAGCGCCTTCAGGTGTACGAAGGCCTCTGCATCGGCCGCAAGAACGCCGGCGTGAACTCCTCGTTCACGGTGCGCAAGATCAGCTTCGGCGAAGGCGTGGAGCGCGTGTTCCCGCTCTACAGCCCGAGCATCTGGGAAATCGAGGTCGTCCGTAAGGGCGTCGTGCGTCGCGCCAAGCTCTACTACCTGCGCGAACTGCGCGGCAAGGCGAGCCGTATCGCCGAGGACACCGAGGCCCAGCGCGCGCTGCTCGCCGTGCAGGCCGAGGAGGCTCTCAAGCGTCCGCGCCGCGAGAAGCTCAAGAAGGAAAAGCCCAAGGAAGAGAAGAGCGTCCGCAACGCCAAGGGCGGCGGGAAGAAGTAGGCGCACCATGGCGTTCCGCAAGAAGTCGGCCACCCCGCCGGCGGCGCCGCCGCCTCCGCGGACCCTGTTCGAGAAGATCTGGGACAGCCACGTCGTCCATCGCCAGGACGACGGGACCTGTGTCATCTACATCGATCGTCACCTCGTCCACGAGGTGACCAGCCCGCAGGCCTTCGAGGGCCTGCGCATGGCGGGACGGCCGGTGCGCCGCCCCGACGCCACCATTGCGGTCGCCGATCACAACACGCCGACGACGGACTTCAGCCAGGGCATCGAGGACGAGGAGTCGCGCGTCCAGGTCGAGACGCTGGAGAAGAACGTCGCCGACTTCCATGTGCCGTATTTCGACCTGAACGATCCGCGCCGCGGCATCGTGCACGTCATCGGCCCCGAGCAGGGCCTGACCCTGCCCGGCATGACGATCGTGTGCGGCGACAGCCACACCTCGACGCACGGCGCGTTCGGCGCGCTGGCCTTCGGCATCGGCACCTCCGAGGTCGAGCATGTGCTCGCCACGCAGACGCTGATCCAGAAGCCGGCCAAGAACATGCGCGTGTCGGTCGAGGGCAGCCTGCCGCTCGGCGTGACGGCCAAGGACGTCATCCTGGCGATCATCGGCAAGCTCGGCACCGCCGGCGGCACCGGCTACGTCATCGAGTATGCCGGCCGCGCCATCCGCGAGCTCACGATGGAAGGCCGCATGACGGTCTGCAACATGTCGATCGAGGCGGGCGCCCGCGCCGGCCTGATCGCGCCCGACGAGACGACCTTCCAGTATCTCGAGGGTCGTCCCTTTGCGCCGAAGGGCGGGGCGTGGGACCTGGCGCTCAGCCAGTGGCGCCGCCTGCCGTCGGACAAGGGCGCGCACTTCGACGTGCAGCTCGACCTCAACGCCGCGGACATTCCGCCGATGGTGACCTGGGGAACGAGCCCGCAGGACGCGCTGCCGATCACCGACGTCGTTCCCGACCCGGCCAATGCGCCGGACGAGAACCGCCGCGAGGCCTGGACCCGGTCGCTGGCCTATATGGGCCTGACGCCGGGCACGCGCCTGGTCGACGTGCCGATCGACCGCGTGTTCATCGGCTCCTGCACCAACGGCCGCATCGAAGACCTGCGCGCCGCCGCCGAGATCGCGCGCGGCCGCAAGGTCGCCTCGACCGTGTCGGCGATGGTCGTGCCAGGCTCCGGCCTGGTGAAGGCCCAGGCCGAGAAGGAAGGTCTCGACAAGATCTTCCTCGAGGCCGGCTTCGAATGGCGCCTGCAGGGTTGCTCGATGTGCCTGGCGATGAACGCCGATCGCATCGAGCCCGGCCAGCGCTGCGCCTCGACGTCGAACCGCAACTTCGAGGGCCGTCAGGGCCGTGGCGGGCGCACCCATCTGGTGAGCCCGGCCATGGCGGCGGCCGCCGCCATCCGCGGCACGCTCGCCGACGTTCGCGACTTCCAGTAGCCGCCGTCTCCGTGACGGACGAAGGACGGGCGGTGCCGCAAGGCACCGCCCGTTTCCAATTGCAGGCAGGAACGCTCATGGCCAATGTAGCGTTCGCTTGCACCAACCATCGTCGGAGAGACACATGGCCAGCGTCCCCAATTCAGGCCCCGCCACCCCGCCTCCGCCGCCCGTCTGGGATGCCCAGCCGGTGGGCGCTGCCCAGGTTGCCTATGGCGGCTTCTGGATCCGCGTGGTGGCCTACATCATCGACGCCATCCTGATCAGTCTCGTGCTGGGCGTCGTGACGTCGATCTTCGGCGTCCGGTACATGGACATGGACGACATGAGCCAGATCGATCCGACGGTGAACCTTCTCTCCCTGGCCGTCGCGTGGCTTTACTTCGCCCTGATGGAGAGCTCCGAGCGGGGCGCCACGGTCGGCAAGATGGCGATGGGGCTGCGGGTCGTGAGCAACGACGGCAAGCGCCTGAGCTTCATGAATGCCACAGGGCGGTACTTCGCCAAGATCCTCTCGGCCATAATCTTCTGCATCGGCTACATCATGATCGCCTTCACCGACCGCAAGCGCGGTCTTCACGACATGATCGCCAGCACCCTGGTCATCAAGACCCGCTGAATCGCGCGGCTTGACCCCGGCCCGGAAAGCCCGTTTATTCCCGCCTTTCCGGGAGGTCTCATGGAAAAATTCACGACGCTGAGCGGCGTCGCTGCGCCGCTGCCCATGGTCAATGTCGACACCGACATGATCATTCCGAAGCAGTTCCTGAAGACCATCAAGCGGACGGGCCTGAAGGAAGGCCTGTTCTACGAGATGCGCTGGACGGCGGACGGCCAGAAGAAGGACTTCGTCCTCGACCAGCCGGCCTACCAGAACGCCAAGATCATCGTGGCGGGTCCCAACTTCGGCTGCGGCTCGAGCCGCGAGCATGCGCCCTGGGCGCTGCTCGACTTCGGCATCCGCTGCATCATCTCCGAGGATTTCGCCGACATCTTCTACAACAACTGCTTCAAGAACGGCATCCTGCCGATCAGGATGCCGAAAGAGATCGTCGCCAAGCTGATGGACGATGCGAGCCGCGGCTCCAACGCCATCATCGAGATCGATCTCGAGAAGCAGGAAATCAAGGGCCCGGACGGCGGCACCGTCCACTTCGAGATCGACCCCTTCCGCAAGAAGTGCCTGATGGAAGGTCTCGACGATATCGGCCTCACCATGGAGAAGAAGTCGGACATCGACGACTTCGAGCGTCGCCAGAGCGAATCGCAGCCGTGGCTGCACAGCGCCGCCTGACCCCAAACTGAAAACACCCGCACAGTGTCATCCCGAGCGCAGCGAGGGACCTTGTCCACGGTCTGAATAAGGGTCCCTCGCTTCGCTCGGGATGACACCGGGTTTCTGAACTGCAAGCCATACAATCAACGGAAGACCAGACCATCATGGCGTCAAATCGCAATCTGCTCGTGCTGCCCGGCGACGGTATCGGCCCCGAGGTGATGAACGAGGTCCGCAAGATCATTGCCTGGATGGGCAAGAAGCGCGCGATCGGCTTCGACATCAAGGAAGACCTCGTGGGCGGCGCCGCCCTCGACAAGCACGGCGTGCCGCTGAGCGACGACGCCATGAAGAACGCCCTCGAGGCTGATGCCGTGCTGTTCGGCTCGGTCGGCGGCCCGAAGTGGGACACCGCCGACTTCAGCAAGAAGCCGGAACGCGGCCTGCTGCGCCTGCGCAAGGAGATGGACCTCTTCGCCAATCTGCGCCCGGCCAAGGTGTTCGACGCGCTGGTCGACGCCTCGTCGCTCAAGCCCGAGATCGTCAAGGGTCTCGACATCATGATCATCCGCGAGCTGACCAGCGGCGTGTATTTCGGTGAGCCGCGCGGCCGCCACATCAACGCCGCGGGCGAGGTCGAGGCCTTCGACACACAGCGCTACACCGCGCCCGAGATCCGCCGCGTCTGTGCCGTCGCCTTCGAGCTGGCCCGCAAGCGCAAGAACAAGGTCCTCTCCTCGGAGAAGGCCAACGTCATGCACACCGGCGTCCTGTGGCGCGAGGAAGCGACCGCGCTGCACAAGGAGAAGTACTCCGACGTCCAGCTGAGCCACATGTATGCCGATGCGCTCGCCATGCAGCTGCTGCGCGCGCCCAAGGAATTCGACGTCATCGTCACCGACAATCTGTTCGGCGACATCCTGTCGGACGAAGCCTCGATGCTGACGGGTTCGCTCGGCCTGCTGCCGTCGGCCTCGCTCGGCGCGCCCGACGCCACCGGCCGCCGCAAGGCGCTGTACGAGCCGATCCATGGCAGCGCGCCCGACATCGCGGGCAAGGGCCTGGCCAATCCGATCGCCCAGACGCTCAGCTACGCGATGATGCTTCGCTATTCGTTCGACCTCGGCAAGGACGCCGACATGGTCGAGCTGGCCGTCGAGAACGTGCTGAAGGCGGGTTACCGCACCGGCGACCTGCTGGTGGGCAACACCGACGGCGTGAAGAAGGTCGGCACCCAGGAAATGGGCGACGCCATCGTCAAGGAACTCGACCGCCTGAGCTGACCGGGCGTCAGCCGACCCCGGCGGATCAGCCTCTCAGGATCGAGCCCAGCACGCCGCGCAACACGGCGCCGCCGACGCTGGCGCCGATGGATGCGGCCTTGCCCCTGCCGAACACCGCCTTCGCCGCCTCACGCGCGGCGATGGTGGCCATGCTGCGGCCGGCGGCCTTGGCCACCGTGATACCCACGGAATCGCGCTGACGGCCTGCCGGCACCTTCTTCGGCTCGGGCGTGGGCGGCTGGGGCTGTGCCGTCTTCAGACGCGGTTCCGGCCGCGGCACCGGCGGGATCGGCTGCTCGACCTCGGCCGGTGGCGGAGCGGTACGCGGCCCCCAGGGTCCGGTCGTGGCGGGAACGGTGGGCGGCACCGATCCGTACTGGCCGCGGCGGCGCGGGGCCGGCGCCGGGTCGGGGGTTGCCGACGCCTCAACCCGGCCCGTCAGGATTTCGTAGGCCGACTGGCGATCGACCACCTTGTCGTATCTGCCGGCCAGCGGGCTCGCTGCCATCACGGCCGCGCGCTCCTCTTGCGTCGCAGGCCCGATGCGGCCCTGCGGCGGCGCGATGAAGCAGCGCTCGACCGGGAACGGCACGCCCTTGGCATCGAGGAACGACAGCAGCGCCTCGCCGACGCCCAGCTCGGTGATGGCCTGCGCGGCGCTGAAGCCCTTGTTCGGGCGGAACGTCTCGGCCGCCACCTTCACCGCCCTCTGGTCGCGCGGCGTGAAGGCGCGCAGCGCGTGCTGCACGCGGTTGCCGAGCTGGCCCAGCACGGTCTCCGGCAGGTCGAGCGGATTCTGGGTGATGAAGTAGACGCCGACGCCCTTGGAGCGGATCAGCCGCACGACCTGCTCGATGCGCGACAGCAGCGCCTTGGGCGCGTCGTCGAACAGGAGATGCGCCTCGTCGAAGAAGAAGACGAACTTGGGCTTGTCGAGATCGCCCACCTCGGGCAGCGACTCGAACAGCTCCGACAGCAACCACAGCAGGAAGGTCGCGTAGAGGCGCGGGCTCTGCATCAGCCGGTCGGCCGCCAGGATGTTGATGGCGCCGTAGCCCGAGGGATCGCAGCGGATCATGTCGGTGAGCACCAGGGCCGGCTCGCCGAAGAATCCCTCGCCGCCCTGCTGGCTGAGCGTCAGGAGCTGGCGCTGGATGGTGCCGACCGACTGCTTGCTGACATTGCCGAATTCCGTCGTGAGCGAGCCTGCATTCTCGGCCACCCACTGCAGCAGCGCCTGCAGGTCCTTGAAGTCGAGCAGCAGCAGGCCCTGCTGGTCGGCGATCCTGAAGACGATGTTGAGCACGCCTTCCTGGGTCTCGTTGAGCTGCAGCAGGCGGGCCATCAGCACCGGCCCGACCTCGCTCACCGTCGTGCGGATCGGATGGCCCTTCTCGCCGAACAGGTCCCAGAAGATCGTCGGGAAGGCGCGGCCGCCATAGCCGTCGATGCCGAGTTGCTTCGCACGCTCCAGCGCCCGCGGATTGTTGCCGCCCGCCTGGCTGACGCCAGACAGGTCACCCTTCACGTCGGCCATGAAGACCGGCACGCCGTAGGCGGAGAAGCCCTCGGCGATGGTCTGCAGGGTGACGGTCTTGCCGGTGCCGGTCGCTCCGGCGATCAGGCCGTGGCGATTGGCGTACTTCAGCAGGAGATACTGGTCGGCAGTGCTGGCCCCCACGAAAATCGCCGCGTCGTCGCTCATGCCGTCTCCCTTGCTCGTCCCGGACTTTAGCCAAAGAAGTCCGTCCATAGTAGGTTAGCGGCATGCCCCTGCCTCGTCTCGCGCTCGCCGTCATCGGCGACGAAATCGGTCCCTCCCTCGACGAAATGATCTCCTTCTGCGCCGAACACGAGGTACGGCGCCTCGACATGCGCACCGTGGGAGGCAGGAACCTGCTCGGCATGTCGCTCGAGGAGGGCGGCGTGATTGCACGCCGGATCGAGCAGGCCGGTCTCACGGTGCCGACCTTCGTCTCGCCGCTGCTCAAGTGGCCCGCGCCCGGCAAGGGCAGCGAAGGCGGCAAGGTCGACTTCGCGTTCGATCCCGCCGACTGTCCCGCCGACGATCCGCTGGTGCATGCGTTCGACATGGCCACCGTGTTCGGCGCCGAGAAGATCCGCGTCTTCAGTCACCTGCGCTATCCCGGCTACAGGCCGTCCGATCTCTTTGGACGTTTCGAGCGGCTGGCCGATCTCGGCCTCACCTATTCGATCAACGTCGAGATCGAGAACGAAGCGGTCTGCAACATCGGCTCGGTCGGCGACCTCGCCGAATTCTTCACCTTGATGGAAGAGGCCGTGGCTCCCGGTCCGCTGCCGGTGCAGCTGCGCCCGCTGGTCGATATCGGCAACGCCTGGGCGATGGGGGCGCCGCCGACCGACGCCGAGATCGCGTCCCTGGCCCCGCGCGTCGATCTCATCCATCTCAAGGACCGTGATACGGCGGCCAACCGGACCGTGCCCCTGGGCGACGGCAACGTCCCCTGGGCCGCGGAACTCACGCGGCTCCTGACCGAGGCGGCCAAGGCCCCCGCGCCGATCCGGCAGATTCAGGCCAGCATCGAGACGCACTGCCCGCAGGATGCACGCAGCGCGACGGCGCGCTCGGTCGCCGCGCTGCGCCGCATCGCGGCCGAGATCGGCGTCGAGGTCGTTTAGAAAGATGCCCTGAATACAAAAGTACTCCGTCATCTCGACCGGAGCCGAGCGTAGCTCGGCGGAGTGGAGAGATCTTTTTTCCTCGATTTGACGGCTTGAGCTGGAAAAAAGGTCTCTCCACTCCGCACCTTCGGTGCTCCGGTCGAGACGACGGGTCTACTTCAGTACCCTCAAACCAGCGTGATGACGAAGCCGGCGCGGGGGAAATGGACCACCACGTCGCCGACCTGTTCGTCATGGCGCCTGATCGAGACTCGGTCGTTGGTCAGCCCGACCAGCGCACCGCTCACCGGCACCTTGCCGGTATCGTCGGGCGTGACGTGGACCGTCTGGCCAGCCTCCAGGCCGCTGGGATCGTCGGCATCCACGCGGGTCGCGTCCGGCGTCGCGGCCTTCGCGATGGCGATGGCGTCGGCGGCATTGATCTCTGTCGGCTTGCCGCTGCCGACAGCCTTCATGCGCTCCGACCAGGCCGTGATCAGGGGCAGTCGGTCGAGCGGCGGGACCGGCTTGCCGCCGCCCATCCGCTCCTTGATGAACCACACCGGATTGTAGAGCGCGCAGTCGGCCAGGCACGGCGCATCGCCCAGCAGATACGGCCGCCCGTCGGCCAGCATCTGTTCGGCCAGCGCGAGCTGGGCGTAGGTCTGTTGCAACGCCACAGGTGCCGCAGCCTTCAAAGCGGCCGCATCGAACGAGCGGCCGGTAAAGGCGCTGCGGTCCTTGAGGAAGGCCTCCGGCAGCTTGTCGCCGAGCGCGCCCATCACGACGCCGACGGCGGCCCAGAAGATGTTGCGGTCGATCCACATGGCGAGCGCCCGCGCCTCGCCTTCCCTGCCCTTCGGCAGGAGCGGCGGTGTCGGCGCCCGCTTCTCGATCTCCAGCATGATCAACTGCGTGTCGCAGTAGATGTCGGCGCCGACCTGCATCACCGGCGTCTTGCGATAGCCGCCGGTCAGCGGCATCAGGTCGGGCTTGGGCAAAATGGTCGGGATCACGACCGACTTCCAGGCGGCCTGCTTGACGCCGAAGGCCACCCGCACCTTCTCCGAGAAGGGCGAATTCGGATAGTGGTGCAGGATCATGTCGGTCATGAGCGCAAGGCCTCGATGTTGGTTGCGTAACGCTCCGGACCGCCGCTGAACACGGCCGTGCCCGCGACGAGCACGTCGGCACCGGCCTGGATGCAGCGCTTCGCCGTCTCGACGTTGACGCCGCCATCGACCTCGAGATCGATCGGCTTGCCGAGGGCGTCGATCGCCTTGCGCAGGGCGGCGATCTTGGCGAGCTGGCTCTCGATGAAGGCCTGTCCGGCGAAGCCCGGATTGACGCTCATCACCAGCACCAGGTCGAGATCGCCCAGCACATGCTCGATGGCGGAAAGCGGCGTCGCCGGATTGAGCACCGCGCCCGCCTTCCGTCCGAGGCCCTTGATGAGCTGGATCGTGCGATGGACGTGGGGTCCCGCCTCGGGATGGAACGAGATCACGTCGGCGCCGGCATCGACATAGGCGGGCACCAGCGGATCGACCGGCGAGATCATGAGGTGGACGTCGAACGGCTGCTT
>CANIEC010000179.1 GCA_947466085.1 Rhodospirillales bacterium | reverse complement strand
CATGCGTCTCCAGCAGGGCGAGCAGGTCAAGGCGTCGACGCCGCTGTTTTCGCTGGTGGTGCTGAGCCGGCCCTGGGTCGAGGCGAACTTCAAGGAGACCGAGCTGACCCATGTGAAGGTGGGACAGAAGGCCACCGTGGTGCTCGACACCTATCCCGACGTGAAGTGGGACGCGCTGGTCGAAAGCGTGAGCCCGGCGACGGGAGCGGAGTTCGCGATCCTGCCACCGCAGAATGCCAGCGGCAACTGGGTCAAGGTCGTGCAGCGCCTGCCCGTGAAGCTGCGGCTGCTGCCCCATGTCGGGGAACCGCCGCTGCGTGCCGGCATGACCGCGACGGTGAAGATCGACACCGGCCGCCAGCGCGATGTCACGAGCCTGCTGGGTGGCACGAAGGAGACGCCGCCGGCCCCCGCGTCACCGCCGCACGACGTCACCGCGCAGTCGAAGTAAGAAGCAAAAACTCCGTCGTCTTGAGCGAAGCGCCCCCTCGGATGCCTCGGGGCAGTCTCCGTCGCGCAGTCGAAAGACCTCTTATTGTTTCGATACACCGTGCGCCGGAGGATAGGTCCTTCGACCGCGCCGTCCTGCGGACGGCTCCGCTCAGGGCGACGGCTTTAGGGGGTCACCCGCACGCCAGCGAGTAGATGTGCTGGACCTCGCCGGGGAGGGGCATCGCCTGCCATGTCCGGCCGGCGTCGCGGGTGCCGAAGACCTCGCCGTCGTAGCGGGCGCCGATGTACACCTGTCCGGCGTCGGTCGGATGCAGGCCGATCGACATGATGGTGCCGTTGACCTTGACCTTGTCGAACCGCGTCCAGCTCTCGCCGCCATCCTCGCTGCGATAGAGGCCGCCGTCCTTGCTCGCCGCGGCAACGGACAGGGCGGAGTAGAGCGTGTTGGGTTCGACCGGCGAGACCCGGATGTCGCGGCCGTAGGTGGTGGGCGAGAATCGGCCGATTTCCATGTCCTTCCAGGTCCGGCCCTGGTCGCTGCTGCGGAACAGACCCATGCGGACGGCAAGCCACAGCCCCTCGGGATCGGCGGGGTTGATGGTCACCGCATGGCTGTCGAGCATGCCTTCGGCCGTCGTGTCGCTCACGATCCGGCTCTTGAGATGCTCCTGCTCGGCGAGCTTCAGCAGGCCCGCGCTGCAATCGGTCCAGGTCTGGCCGAGATCGATGCTGCGCATGACTCCGTTGATCTCGAGCGCGGCGTAGAGCTCGTCGTGGCGCCTCGGATGCTGCACCAGCCGCATCACCCGCGACGCGAAGGGGCCCGTGCAGTGCGTGTCGATGGCCGGGGTGGGGAGCGCCTGCCACGACGCACCGCCATCGTCGCTGCGATAGACGGCGATGGGCGATGCCCCCGCGAACACACGATCCGGATCGCGCGAATCGACGAGGAAGGACCAGACCTCGCGGCCGGCATCGGGGAAGGCGGTCCGGCGGAAGGTGGCGCCGCGATCGGTGCTGCGCCACACGCCGTCATTCGTTCCGGCGAAGACGATCTCCGGGTTCTTCGGATGGACGAAGATGGTGAAGGCCTGGACGGTCCCCAGCACATGCTGCCAGTCACCACCCGCAGTCGGGCGGCGGAAGACGCCGACGCGGCCCTTGTGGTCGGGCTTCGCGAAATACCCGGCCACACCGACATAGATGTTCGACTGATCCCGTCCGGTATTCATGGGTCTTCCTCCGGTTCTCTTATGTCTCGTTTGGGGATGAGATTATCGCTTCCAGAGCGGCGAGTCCGTCGGTGAGGGCTGCCGGTCCCGGCTGCAGGATCAGGGGTGACTTGATCTCGTGAAGTCGCCCGCTCTTGATGGCCGGGATGGTCTCGAAGCCCGGTCGCGCCACGACCTTCTCGCTCCTGAATTTCTTGCCGCACCAGGAGCCGATGATGATGTCGGGCGACCGGCGGATCACCTCTTCGGACGAGACGATCCTGTCCCTGGCGGATTTGCACGCGGCGAGTTCGGGGAAGATGTCCGCACCCCCCGCGGCGTCGATCAGTTCCGATACCCAGGCGATGCCCGAGATCATGGGCTCGTCCCATTCCTCGAAATAGACCCTGGGGCGCTGGCGCTTCGTCGCCGCGCGCTGGCGTGTGTCTTCGAGATTGGCGGCAAGGCGGTTCGCAAGGTTATCCGCGCGATCCTGCGCGCCGACCAATGCGCCGAGCGTACGGATCATGCCGAGGATTTCTGCGATGGTCCGCTGATTGAAGGCGTGGACGGCGACGCCCGCCCGAATGAGCGATGCCACGATATCGGCCTGCAGGTCCGAAAAGGTGAGGACCAGGTCCGGCTGCAGGGCGAGGATCTTGGGAATGTCGGCAGAAATGAAGGCCGAGACCCGGGGCTTCTCCCGGCGCGCCTGCGGTGGCCGTACGGTGTAGCCCGAGACGCCGACAATCCGCTCCTGCTCGCCCAGCAGGTAGAGTGTCTCGGTGGTTTCCTCGGTCAGACAGACGATGCGCTGGGGCGGGTACATGTTACGCGACGACAGTGGGCGGGCGTCCCGTCATGGCCGGGAGCGAAGGCTCGGCCATGACGGGACTCCGGTTCAGTTCTTCTTGACCAGCGGGCACTCGCTGTTGGCCAGGGGGCGGAACGCCTCCTCGCCGGAGATCTTGGAGAGCAGCTTGTAGTAATCCCACGGGCCCTTCGACTCGGAGGGCTTCTTGACCTCGAAGAGATACATGTCGTGCATCTTGCGGCCGTCCTCACGGACGTAGCTCGGCCCGAAGATCGGATCGTCCCACTTGGCGGTCTTCATCGCGGCCATCACCTTCTCGGCATTGTCCGTCCCGGTCGACTTCACCGCGTTCAGATAGGCGAGCGTCGCCGAATAGAAGCCGGCCTGCACGCTGGTCGGCATCTTGCCGTTGAACTTGGCGGCGAACTTCTTGGAGAAAGCACGCGTCCGGTCGTTGAGATCCCAGTAGAACGCCTCGGTCAGGTTGAGGCCCTGTGCGCGCTCGAGGCCGAGCGAGTGGATGTCGGAGATGAAGACCAGCAGACCCGCAAGCTTCTGGCCGCCCTTGGTGATGCCGAACTCGGACGCCTGTTTGATCGAGTTGATCGTGTCGCCGCCGGCGTTCGCGAGACCGATGATCTGCGCCTTCGAGGCCTGCGCCTGCAGGAGGAAGGAGGAGAAGTCATTGGTGTTGATCGGGTGCTTGACGCCGCCGACCACGGTGCCGCCGGCCGCCTTCACCACGGCGGAAACGTCGCGCTCCAGCGCATAGCCGAAGGCATAGTCGGCGGTGAGGAAGAACCAGGTCTTGCCACCGGCCTTGACGACGGCCGAGCCGGTGCCGTTGGCGAGGGCGGCGGTGTCGTAGACCCAGTGGATCAGATAGGGATTGCAGAGCTTGCCGGTGAGATCCGACGAGGCAGGGTCGGGGGCGATGAAGATTCTCTTCTTGTCGCCGGCCACGCGGGCGGCGGCGATCGACGAGGAGGAGGCGCCGGCGCCCATCACCATGTCGACCTTCTCGTTGTCGTACCAGCGGCCGACCGTGGTCGCAGCGACATCCGCCTTGTTCTGGATGTCGCCGGACACGAGCTCGATCTTCTGGCCGAGCACGGAGCCGCCGAAATCCTCGATCGCCATCTGGACGGCGAGCACCGCGCCCGGGCCGTTGATGTCGGCGTAGAGGCTCGACAGGTCGGTGGCGACGCCGATCTTCAGGGTGTTGTCGGAAAGCTGGGCGGCCGCGGGCAAGGCCCAGGCCGCAAGGCAGAATGCGGCCGTACTGAACAGGTTACGTCTCATCGTTTCTCTCCCTAGGCTTTGTTATTGAGCGGAGCCTATCAAGGCTCCGGCAATCTGCAAGGCGGAGGACACATCCGATGATCGAGAAAATTCTGGACATCCCGACCCGGGACGGGGCGATGGAAACCTTCATCTGCCATCCGGAGAGGGGCGGGCCCTACCCGCCGGTCCTGTTCCTGATGGACGCGCCGGGTATCCGCGAGGAGCTCTATGACATGGCGCGCCGGCTGGCGACGGTCGGCTACTACGTGATGCTGCCCAACCTCTATTACCGGGCCGGCACCGATACGAAGTACGGGCCGGACGTGCTGAAGCACGGCAGCGACGAGCACACGCGCATGCGCTCGGTTCGCACCAAAATGACCATCCCGCCGGTTATGGACGACGTCGCCGCGATGATCGCCTTCGCGGATGCCCAGAAGGAATCTAAGAAGGGGCCGGTCGGCACCCATGGCTATTGCATGAGCGGCCCCTATTCGCTGGCGGCGGCCGCGCGCTTCCCCGACCGGATTGCCGCGGCGGCGTCCTTCTATGGCACCTGGCTGGTGAGCGATGCGGTCGAGAGCCCGCACCTGACTCTCGGCAAGGCCCGGGGCGAGCTCTACATTTCCTGCGCCGAGCATGACGAGCTGGCGCCGCCCGAGATGGTCAAGGAGCTGAAGGCCCTGTTCGACAAGTCCGGCGCGAAGGGTGAGCTCGAGGTCCAGCCGACCGTGCATCATGGCTTCGCCTTCCCGCAGCGCTGGTGTTACGACAAGCCGGCCGCCGAGCGGCACTGGGAGCGCCTGATCGCGCTGTATCGCCGAAACCTCGGCTGACAAGGAAAGCGGAGCTCACGATGGACGGACAGAACCTGACCCAGATCGAGATCGATCGGCGCGTCTTCGATCTCTACGACGAGTACTGCCACGGCGGCATGGACCGCCGGACCTTCCTGTCGCGAGCCGCCGCCGTGACGGTCGGCGGGCTCGCCATGGCGCAAGCCCTGCTGCCGCGCTACGTCCAGGCCCAGACGATCTCGTTCACCGACGATCGTATCAAGGCGACGTACGTGACCTATCCGTCGCCGGGCGGCACGTCGGGAACGATGCGTGGTTATCTGGTCCAGCCGAAGGGTAACGGTCCGTTTCCGGTGGTCCTGGTCATTCACGAAAATCGCGGCCTCAATCCCTACATCGAGGACGTGGCGCGCCGCGTGGCAACCGAGGGCTTCCTCGCTCTGGCGCCGGACGGGCTCTTTCCCGTTGGTGGCTATCCCGGCAACGACGATGACGGGCGCACGCTGCAGGCCAAGCTCGACCAGGGCAAGCTGCGGACCGACATGGTGAACAGCGCGCGCTTCCTGAAGACCCATGCAATGTCGACCGGCAAGCTCGGCGTCACGGGCTTTTGCTGGGGCGGTGGGGCGACCAACTTCCTGGCCGCGACCCTGGGCGCCGAGATGAATGCCGGGGTGCCGTTCTACGGCCCGGCCGCAGAGACCGCGTCGGTGCCGAACATCAAAGCGCCGCTTCTGGTGCAGTATGCCGAGACCGATGAGCGCATCAACGCGATGTGGCCAGCCTACGAGACGGCGCTGAAGGCCAACGGCGTGCCCTACGAGATGTTCATCTATCCCGGCACCCAGCACGGCTTCCACAACAATTCGACGCCGCGCTACAACGAGGCCCAGGCCAAGATCGCCTGGGACCGCACGATCGCCTTCTTCAAGAAGAATTTGACGTAGGGCGAGATCCCCATCGCTCCGTCATCCTGAGCGAAGCGCCGAAGGCGCGTAGTCGAAGGATCTCTTTTCGCTGCAACGGATCGTGCGCCGGAAAAGAGGTCCTTCGACTGCGCCGCCCTTCGGGCGGCTCCGCTCAGGACGACGGAGAATCATCAAGCCGCCCTTGCAGCTTTGGATTTGCCGGCTTGCCACTCGGCGAGCTTGGCACGCGCCCCGTTCCTTGTGGGGTCCATCGCCGAGTCCTGTCCGGGGACCTTGGCGGCAAGTTCGATCACATAGCCGTTGGGATCGCGAAAATAGATCGACCGGATGAAATGATGGTCGGAGACGCCACGGACCTCGCGGCCTTCCGCCTTGCCCTTCGCGAACATCCGGTCGAGATGGTCGGGCTCGACCTCCAGGGCGATGTGGAGGTCGAAGTCGTGCTGGTCCTTGAAGTCGAACGGCATGTCCGGCGCCTCGAAGAAGGCGAGGCAGGAACCGTCGTCTAGCTGGAAGAAGGTGTGCAGCACGCCGGCGCCGGTCGTGCGACCCGTCTTGGTCTGCTCGATCTTGAGCGTATGGGCGAGGGGGAGGCCGAGGAAGTCCTCGTAGAACTTCCTCGTCTCCTCAGAGTCTCGGCAGCGATAGGCGTTGTGGTGCAGACCCTTGATCATCGAAACCTCCGATCATTCATCTGCCCGAGCCTAATGCCGTCCTAGCGGTCGAGCCAGACATCCTCGAAGCGCCAGTGATTGTAGATGGTGTTGACCGCCAGGTTCACGGCCTTGACCTCGGGGCGCCAGCAGGTGCCGCCCCAGCCATGCTGGATGACCGGACGGGCGCCGTCCTCCTGCAACTTCTTGTCTATCTCCCACACGAGCTTCCGGCGGGATTCGAGGTCGGTCATCATCGACTGCTGGTCGAAGAGCTTTTCGACTTCCGGATTGCAGTAGTTCGTGTAGTTGCGCTCCGAGCCGCAGCGGAAGGTTTCGTAGAAGACGACGTCCGGATCGTCGACGCCGACACCCTGGACGTTCATGCCGATGGCGAAGTCACGGCGCATCATCCGATTGTACCAGACCGCGGTTTCGAGCGGCTCCAGCTCGGCCTGGATGTTCACCTGCTTCAGATGGTCGATCAGGATGACGGCGGGATCGCGGTAGCTCGGGATGTTGCGGGTCGAGACCTTGATCTTCAGCGGCTTGTCAGCCGTATAGCCGAGCTCAGCCATGATCTTGCGGCCTTCCTCGCGCGCCTTGGCCACGTCGGGGCCGTAACCGGCCACGGTCGACAGGAACTCGGTCGGCATGCCCCAGAGGCCTTCCGGCGGCGGCAGCATCGCGCCGCCGATACGGTAGTTGCCCTGGCCCAGGATCTCGTTGAAGGCGTTGCGGTCGAGCGACAAGGCCATGGCGCGGCGGATCTTTGCGTCGTCGAACGGTGGCCTCTCGCGGTTGACCAGCAGGTTGGCCTGGGTGTTCGTCGGCTGCGCCTCACAGATCGCGGTCGGCGCCTGGACCTTGAGATCGTTGACCATGGACGGCGTGACGACGGACGTGAAGGTCATGTCCAGCTTGCCGGCGACAAAGGTCAGCAGTGAGGTCGCCCGGTTGGGGATGATCGAGAACTCGATCGCATCGAGGTAGGGCCGGCCCGGCTTCCAGTAGTCCGGGTTGCGCGCGAGCTTGACCGACTCGTTCTGCTTCATCTCGACGAACTTGAACGGGCCAGTGCCGATCGGCTTCTGTCGCATCTGGGCTGTCGAGACGTGGCAGGGATAGACCGGTGAGAACGCCGCGGCGAGCATGGTGAGCAGCGACGGCTGCGGGCGCTTGAGATGGAAGGTTGCTTCGCGGTCGCCGTTCACCGTGACCTTCTCGAGATTGAAGTACCAGGTCTTGCGCGGGTTCTTGCGCAGCTTCGATTCGTCGGCGATCACCATGTCCCAGGTGCACTTCACGTCGGCACTGGTGAAGGGCTTGCCGTCGTGCCACTTCACGCCGTCGCGCAGCTTGAAGGTGAGCTGCTTGCCGTCGTCGCTCCATTTCCACTCGGTGGCGAGGTCGGGGACGATGTTGTCAGGTGTGTTCTGCTTCGTTTTTGGATCGAACATCACCAGGTTGTTGTAGACCGACATGAACGGCATGACGGTCGAGATCGTCGCTTCCTCGTGGATCGACGCGCTCGGCGGATTGTCCATGTGAGCGATCTTGAGCGTGCCGCCGGATTTCTGCGCCCAGGCGGCCGGAGCTATGGCCAGGATCATGAGTACCGCAGCGAGCGGCAGCGACGGATTTTTCATCCTTTCGTTTCCTCCTCTTGTTTGGGATGACGCTAGCACTTCGCCCGGCCTAAAGTCGGTCCATGAAACTCCTCAGTTTGCTGGTCGGAATGCTGCTCGCGGTGCCGGCCGTCGCCCAGGACTATCCGAGCAAGCCCATCCGGATCATCACGGCCTTCGGGCCGGGGACCGCCACCGATATCGCGGCGCGTACGGTTGGGCAGGACATCGCCGTGCAGACCGGCCAGACGGTCGTGATCGAGAACAAGCCCGGTGCGGAAGGGCAGATCGCGGCGCAGTCCGCGGCGGCGGCGGCGCCCGACGGCTACACGCTATTCTTCACCACGCAGACGACGCAGGCGATCAATCCGCACGTCTACAAGGCGCTGGCCTACGATCCGGTGAAGAGCTTCGCGCCGGTCGCCGGCATCTCGCTCGGCGCGCAGATCGTGATGGTGCGAAACGACCTGCCGGCCAGGACCATCCAGGAATTTGTTGCACTTGCGAAGGCACAGCCGGGCAAGCTGAGCTTCGGCAGCGGCAACGGGTCGAGCCGCGGCGGTGCGGAGCTGTTCCGCATCATGACGGGGATCGATCTCCTGGGGGTGCCCTACAAGACCCAGCCGCAGGCGATCGTCGACCTGTTGGGCGGCCGGATCGACATCGTCTTCTCTGACTTCACCGTCGGTCTGCCGCCCGTGCTCGATGGACGTGCGCGCGGGCTTGCCGTCACCAGCAAGCAGCGCATTCCCGGCCTCGAGCAGTTCCCGACGGTTGACGAAAGCGGAGTGCCCGGGTTCGAGATGTGGGCCTGGACGGCGATGTATGCGCCGGCCGGCACGCCGAAACCGATCATCGACAAGCTCAATGCTCTCGTGCGGCAGGCGGCGAAATCGCCCGCCTATCTAAACCTGCTGAAGACGAGCCACGGCATCTCGTTCGTGGGGTCGCCTGAGGAGCTGGCGGCCTTCCAGGCCACCGAGACCAAGAAGTGGGCGGAGATCGTGTCGACCGCCGGCATGAAGGAGCCCTGACAAGGGCTCAGGAGGGACGCAGGCCGCGCAGCCGGGCCGACGTCACGATCTGCCAGACCGCCGCGGCGAGGACGCAGGCGGCAACCAGCAGGAAGGCGCTGCGATAGTCGGCGACCGCTGCGATCAGGCCGAAGATCGGCGGGCCAATGACGGCACCGGAAAAGGCGAGGGCGGTCTGGACCGCGGCGACGGCGGCCACCTGCCCGGGCGGGGCGAGGGCGGCGAACTCCGCGATCGAGACGCCGTTCCAGCTGATGACGACGGTGCCGTAGGCGAACACGATCAGGCCGATCAGCCAATAGGGCGTCTCGGCCGAGATCAGGCTGGTGGCCACGGCGCCGAGCGCGATTCCGATGCCTGTCCAGCCCAGCAGCATCATGCGCGGAAACCGGTCGCCCAGCGCACCCAGGATCAGGCGCTGCACCGTGCCGCCGATCTGCGCCAGGAAGAGCAGGAAGCCCGCCTCGGCGATGCTGAGGCGGCAATGCTCGTAGAGGTAGGTCACCAGGAAGAAGGTGAAGGTGTGCTGCGCCACGACGTAGAGCAGCGCCGACCAGCCGAGAACGCGCATCTCCGGGTGTCGCATCACATGGACGATCGAGGACCAGATGCCGTCAGAGGGCGCGGACGGCGCCACCGACGCGTCGATACGGGCGCGCAGCAGTTCGAGAACGCCGGCGCCGGCCAGCATGAGCGCGGCGGCGGCGAGCGAGGCGCCGCGCCACCCCAGGGCCGGCAGCAGCAGGGGCAGGAAAATGCCGGCGGCGGCGAAACCCAGGGGGACGCCGGTCTGCTTGACCGAGAACACGAGACTGAACCAGGCGCGCGGCACCCGCTGGCTCAGGATATGCGCCGAAGCGGGATTGATCGGGCCCTGGGCGAAACCGATGAAGGCGACCGCGACGACCGTCGCGGCAACGAAGGCCGTGGCATTCAGGGCAAGGCCGATGGCGGCGGCCAGCATGGCGAACTG
>CANIEC010000178.1 GCA_947466085.1 Rhodospirillales bacterium | reverse complement strand
TGATCCTGTAGGTGTCGCCCTCGAGCACGGCGCGCGTGCGCAGGCTCGCCAGGTCCGAGCCGGTGTTGGGCTCGGTGAAGACCGCCGTCGGCAGGATCTCGCCCGACGCGATGCGCGACAGGTACTTCTGCTTCTGCGCCTCGGTGCCGCCCGCGCGGATCAGCTCGGCCGCGATCTCCGAACGCGTGCCCAGCGAGCCGACACCGATATAGCCGCGCGACAGTTCCTCGGTGACGACGCACATGGCGAGCTTGCCCATGCCCAGTCCGCCCCACTCCTCGGGGATGGTGAGGCCGAACACGCCGAGATCGGCCATCTGCTGCACCACCGGCATCGGGATGAGCTCGTCGCGCAGGTGCCAGCCATGGGCGTGCGGCGCCACCTCGGTGTCGACGAAGCGGCGGAACTGGCGTCGCACCTCTTCGAGCGACTCGTCATCGAGTCCGAGAGCGCCGAAGCCGCCGGTGTCGAGACCGTCCGAAATGAGTTCGGCGATGCGGCCGCGCACCGCCGGCGTGTTGCCGGCGATCAGCTTCGCGACGGCCGGCGTCTCGAGCGCCGAACCGTCGAGCCCGAAATCGCCCGGCCGCACGATCTCGACCTGGCTTATGGCGATGCCGCCCTTGAGCTGCGCGAGATATTCGCCATAGGCCGACTGCAGGATCAGGCTTTCGAGTTCACCGCCCGCGCCCGCTTCGGCCCAGCGCCGCATCTGGCGCAGCGCCGCCACATAGGTCGCGATCCAGGCAAAGCCATGCGCGGCGAACTGCTCACGCTCCAGCAGCTTCGGATCGACCTTGCCCTGCGGCGCCACCAGCGCCCGCACCGCTTCGCGGGCAGCGGTTTCATGGCGGCCGGCCGCGGCCTCGGCTTCGGCGCACAGGGAAAGAAGGTCGTTCAGCAGCAAGGCTCGTCTCCAGTCAGGAACTCCTCTCCGCCACGAAGTGGGGGAGAGGAAGGGGCCCATTGCGCAGCAATGGGAAGGTGAGGTGGTGGAACGTTCGGCAAGGATGAGCGGGCCGGGAATCGAAAGACCCACCTCACCCTCCCCGCGCTCCGCGCGGGTCCCCTCCCTCTCCCCCCGCTGCGCGGGCGGAGAGGGCAAAATCGCGGGAGCGACGTTTACTCGTCCAGCGCGTCTTCGAGCGTGCGCAGGCCGGGGCGCTTGGCGGAGACCAGCACCGCCATGTTTCCGGGCTTGTGCTGGTTCTTCCACATCTTGGTGTGGGCCTTCGGAATGTCGGCCCATTCGAAGACTTCGCTCATGCACGGGTCGATGCGGCGCTCGATCACCAGCTGGTTGGCCTGGCTGGCCTGCAGCAGGTTGGCGAAGTGGCTGCCCTGGATGCGCTTCTGGCGCATCCACACGAAACGCGCGTCCATCGTCAGGTTGAAGCCGGTGGTGCCAGCGCAGAACACCACCATGCCGCCGCGCTTCACGATGAAACAGGAGACCGGGAAGGTCTGCTCGCCGGGATGCTCGAACACGAAGTCGACGTCGTTACCCTTGCCGGTATGTTCCCAGATCGCGGCGCCAAACTTGCGGCACTTCTTCATGTACTCGGCATATCCCGCCTGATCGTCGACGTCGGGCAGCTGGCCCCAGCAGTCGAAGTCGTTGCGGTTGATGACGCCACGAGCGCCCAGCGACATCACGAAATCCTTCTTCGACGGATCGGAGATCACGCCGATGGCGTTGGCGCCGGCCGTCGCGATGAGCTGGATCGCCATCGAGCCGAGGCCGCCCGCCGCGCCCCACACCAACACGTTGTGGCCGGGCCGCAGGATGTGCGGGCGGTGGCCGAACAGCATGCGGTAGGCGGTGGCGAGGGTGAGGGTGTAGGAGGCGCTCTCCTCCCAGGTGAGATGCGCCGGACGCTTCATGAGCTGGCGCGCCTGGACCTTGCAGAACTGCGCGAACGACCCGTCGGGCGTCTCGTAGCCCCAGATGCGCTGACTGGTGGAGAACATCGGATCGCCGCCGTTGCACTCCTCGTCGTCGCCATCGTCCTGGTTACAGTGGATGACGACCTCGTCACCGACCTTCCAGCGCTTCACCTTGGCGCCGACCGCCCAGACGATGCCCGAGGCGTCGGAGCCGGCGATGTGGAAGGGCTGCTTGTGCACGTCGAACGGCGAAATCGGCAGGCCGAGACCGGCCCACACGCCATTATAGTTCACACCCGCCGCCATCACGAGGACCAACACCTCGTCCTCGCCGATCGTATGGGTCGGCACGACCTCGAGCTGCATGGACTGCTCGGGCGGCCCGTGACGGTCCCGCCGGATGACCCAAGCGTACATGTTCTTCGGGACATGTCCGAGTGGCGGAATTTCCCCGACCTCGTAGAGATCCTTCTTCGGCTGGTTGGCCGTGGGATGAGGGCGAGGCGCGAAAGCGACGACGGACATGGCAACTCCTCCTGCGTTGCAGCGAAACTATTGCTGCATTCGCGAGAGTGCAATGCACAAATACGATTCGGAACGGTTGGCACGGGGGAAAAACAATAAAATTACCCACGCCCTGCGGAAATTCCAGATTGCCGGCCTCCCGGAGTCACGGCAGGCTTGCGAGGTAAACGGTCGTTTACCAAGCAGCTCGAGTTTAGGGAGGGCGCACCATGAAGCTCATGTGGTTCCACCTGATGCCGTACACGGAGCTCCCGGAAGACTTCGCCCGGAAGCACCCGTCGGTGTGGGTCGACATCCATTCCTCGCTGTTCGACCCCAGGCGCGCGCATCACATGTACAACGACTTCATGGACGAGCTCGAATACGCCGCCGAGCTCGGTTACGACGCCGTCTGCGTCAACGAGCATCATTCCAACGGCTACGGGCTGATGCCCTCGCCCAACCTGATCGCCTCGTCGCTGGCGCGCCGCACCACCGACACCGCGCTCTGCGTCATGGGCAATTCGCTCGCCCTCTACAATCCGCCAACGCGCGTCGCCGAAGAGTTCGCGATGATCGACTGCATTTCGGGCGGCCGGCTGATCGCGGGCTTCCCGGTCGGGTCGCCGATGGACACCTGCTACGCCTATGGCCAGAACCCGAGCCTGCTGCGCGAGCGCTACCTCGAGGCGCATGACCTGGTGAAGAGGGCCTGGACCGAAAAGGATACCTTCGCCTTCAACGGCCGCTACAACCAGCAGCGCTACGTCAACATCTGGCCGCGGCCAATCCAGAACGACCCGCACCCGCCAATCTGGATCCCGGGCGGCGGCTCGGTCGAGACGTGGCGCTGGTGCGCCGAGATGGACTACGTCTACTGCTATCTCTCGTACTACGGCTACAAGGCCGGTCTCACGACGATGCAGGGCTTCTGGAACGAGATGGAGAAGCTCGGCAAGGACCGCAATCCCTACCGCGCGGGCTTCCTGCAGTTCGTCGGCGTGGCCGAGACCCGCCAGCAGGCGCTCGACCTCTATACGGAGCCCGCCGAGTATTTCTACGGACGCTGCCTGCATGTCGACGCGCGGTTTGCGACGCCCCCCGGCTACACGACCGAGGCCACGCAGCGCGCCGGCATCCAGAGCATGGTGAGCAAGGCGGCCAACACCGCGAGCTATTCGAGCAAGCTCAGCATGAAGGCCACCAACATGAAGGACATCGTGGACGGCGGCTACGTCATCGTCGGCTCGCCCGACGAGGTGGTGGAGCAGATCCGCCACGTCGCCACCAGCCTCAATGTCGGCCATCTCATGCTGCTGCTGCAGTACGGCAACATGAGCAAGGACACGACCAAGTACAACACGCGGCTGTTCGCCGAGAAGGTGATGCCGAAGGTCAAGGACCTGTTCGGCGAATGGGAGGACAAGTGGTGGCCCAAGCCGATGGACAAGGGCCAGCGCGCCGCAGTCCCCGCCTTCCGGCCGCAGACCGTCGCCGCGGAGTAGAGCCTTGCCCGAACCCGTGACCACGACGATCGACGTCAACGGCCATCCCTGCCGCGTCTGGACCAAGGGGACCGGCCCGCGGCTAGGCTTCCTGGCGGGGCTGGGCGGCCTGCCGCGCTGGCTGCCCTTCCTCGACCGGCTGGCCGAGAGCCGGACGGTGATCGCCCCATCCCTACCCGGCTATCCCGGCGCGACGGGGCATACCGAGCTCGACACCCATCTGGACTGGGTCCTGGCCGTGCGGCAGATCTTCGATGCAGCGGGCCTCGCCGGAGCCGATCTGGTGGGCGCATCGGTCGGTGGAGCCTTTGCCGCCGAAATGGCGGCGATCTTCCCCGGCTACGTCCGGCGGCTCGCGCTGATCGCTCCCTTCGGACTGTTCGACGACCAGGAGCCGGCGGCAGACCCCTGGGCACAGCGCAAGGACGTGCTGCCCGGGCTGATGTGCGCCGATCCCGCCAACTGGGATGAACTGGTCGCCGCGCCGGAGGGCGCCAACTCGGCGGAATGGCCGATCGAGATGACCCGGGCCTCTGAAGCCGCCGCGCGGGCCTTCTGGCCGCTCGGCAATACCCGCCTCGAGAAGCGCCTGGGGTTGATTTCGGCGCCGACCCTGATCCTGTGGGGCGATCGCGACGCCATCCTGCCGCCCAGCTATGCTGGCAAGTTCGCCCAGGGAATCAACAAGGGGATCAACGGCGCGGCCCGGGTCGAAACCGTGGAGAATGCCGGCCATCTGGCCTATCTCGACCAGCCTGATGCGGTCGCGAGGGCCGTATTGGGCCATTTTGCCTGAGAGGCTCACGCCCTTGGTGGTTGCTTCGCCGGTTCGGATCGCTATTGTCCGGCGCGTTAGGGTTTTGCGAGGTAAACGGCAATGACGATCCGTTCGATGAAGATGACCGCAGGCGCTTCCCTGTTCGCAGCCGTTCTGGCGATCGGCGCGAGCCTGCCCGCGCGCGAGGCATCGGCCCAGGTGAGGCCTGTGCCGCGCGAGGGCGTGGCCTTCAACGACGTGGTCACCCAGCGGGTCAAGATCGAGTCGGTCGACACCGAGAGCCGCACCGTGGCCTTCACCCTGCCGAGCGGCCAGCTCGTGATCCTGCCCGCGGCCGACAGCGTCAAGAACCTGGATGCGATCGACGACGGGTCGATGGCCAACATCACCTACTCCGAGGTGATCACCATGCTGAACCTGCGCCAGAAGGGCCCCGGCGCCCAGCTCGCCCGCAAGGAACAGATGGCTCAGACCCCGAACCAGACCGACGTCGAGGCCGGCCGCTTCACCCTCACGGTCGTCGGAGTCGACCTCGCGAAGAACACGGTCGCGGTCATCGACGGCCGCGGCGGCGCGGTCCGCACCTACACGGCCAACTCGATCGCCAAGCAGGACATGCTGAAGAAGATCAAGGTCGGCGACGTCGTGATCGGCATGACGACCCCGCTGACGATCACCGCCCTGTCGCCGGCGCGCTAGACGCTCCCGACTGAAGTTCAAACGGCCGGCATCCGCCGGCCGTTTTCTTTTGGAGTGTCAACGAACGCTGACGTCGTTCCAGAAGCCGATCCAGTGATCGACCGGCTGCATGCGGGCCTGCGGCGCTTCGTAGGACCAGGCCGCCCGCGGGCTGAGCGCCTCGCCCTCACTGACATCATAGAACTGAACACCGTGCGGACATTGCAGGTCGCTGCCCGTCCTGGGCGTCTGCCTCAGCAGGTCCATGCGCACCGCTTCACGCGGGAAGTAGTGGTAGCCATCGACTTCCAGCGTGCGATCGCTCTCGGCGATCACCTTGCCCTGCCACACGGCCTTCATGGGCGCCCTCCCTTTCTGAATGCACATCACTCGTATCAAAGCCGATCGCATACCCGGACCAGAAACCATTTTGCCGGCGCGCCGTGAACCGTCCTGCGACCCGGTCACCCCACGGGCTGGCCAGCGTGGCTGGATTCAGAATGACGGGCTGATGTCGCCGCATGGGGCTCTCCAGCAGCGTCAGGCGCCTGCCAGCCGGGGTGGGCGTCCTCCCAGGCGATGGCACGGTCCATCTCGGCCACCACCCGCCGCGCGAACGGCCCCATGTGCAGGTAAAAGATGCAAATCCGCACCACCGCCTGGAACGCCGAGGGATTGTGGATCAGGCAGTCCGCCACCGTGCGGCAGATCTCACTGAACAGGCGTGGGTCACGTATCGCCACCTTCCACAGACTCCCGACCACAATCTGCAACTCGACCATGCTGACGCCGCCGAGCCCGACCGCCGCGTAAAGGGCGTGGAAAAGCCGGCGCGGGCCTTGCGGCTTTCCCGCCGGAGGTGCGAGCGTCGCATCCGCCGCGGACTGGGCGTCGAGCGGTGCCGTGCCGGTTTGGCGCGGGGGCCGGAAGCCGTGAAGCAGCCGCCCGAGGCGGCGGGCACGCCGGAAATAGGCCGCCTGGTCATAGATTTCGGCAACGATAGTACGCTGATCGACGAGGATGTCGCGGCGGGGCCTGAGGGTACGGAAATTAAGTCCTTGGGTCGTCTGGTCATTGGGGGCGGCCTCGCCCTCCTGGCGGCCGATCGTCATGTCCATGCGCCCTTCTCGCTCCAGGCGCCGCGTCAGCTGGGTATTCGGCAAGGCGTAGAGCAGGCCGACCATGCAGACCGGGATGGCCGTCTGCTCGATACAGTCGATCATCAGCCGGGCTATCGACCTCTTTTCGCTGTCGAAGCCGACAATGAAACCGGCCGAAACAATCATTCCGCTGCGGTAGAGTTTGTGGACGCTGTCGGCCAGACTGCGGCGGGTATTCTGCTTCTTCTGGGCCTGGACGAGGGTGTCGGTGTCGGGGCTCTCGATGCCGACGAAGATCCAGAAGAAGTTGGCCCGCCGCATCATCTCCAACAGGGCGTCGTCATCGGCCAGGTTGATCGAGGCCTCGGTGGAGAACTTGAACGGGTAGCCCCGCGCCTCCTGGAAGGCGATCAGCCGCGGCAAGAGCTGGCGCAGGGCCTTCTTGTTGCCGATCAGGTTGTCGTCGACGAAATCGACCTGGCCGCGATAGCCCGATTCCCACAGGGCGGAGAGCTCTGCCAGCACCTGATCCGCAGCTTTCACCCGGGGCCGGCGCCCGTAGAGTTCGATGATATCGCAGAATTCGCAGTTGAACGGGCAGCCGCGGGAGAACTGCACGGCGAAGTAATTATAGTGTCGCGGGTTGAGGAGATCGAAGCGAGGGATCGGCGAGGTCGTCATATCGACCGAGAACGGCTCGGCCCTGAAAAGACCGCGCCGCGCGCCGGATTCCCAGGCGGCCACGAATTCGGCCATCACCGCCTCGACTTCGCCCAGCACGCGGAACTCGGCCGCGGAGTACCTTTCCGGTGACGAGGTCGGGTCTGGCCCTCCCACGACCACAGGCCTGCCACGAGCCTGGGCAAGGGCGATTACGGCCAGGGTGTCGGAATACTGGGGCAACATGCCGCCGGTCATCACCACGTCGGCCCAGTCCAAGTCCTCCTCGGACAGGGCCTCGACATTGCGGTCAACCAGCCGGCAGGTCCAGGACGCCGGCAAGAGGGCGGCCACGGTGACCAACCCCAGCGGGATGGACGGATAGCGCTCCTCGCCGACCCGCACGTTCCAGAAGGAATCCCCGAACCGCGGGACGACCAGCAAGGCCTTACAAGGGCTCATGCGACATTCTCCGAAGAGACGGCCCGTCTCACCGTCCGGAACCGCAAACGAGTAAACAGAGATGCCTCCACCACCGATTCGGCGGTCGACCAGAAAAAGGTCGGAATCGCGGCGCGGAGCGATGCTTTGTAGTTCTCCGTCTTGTCGAAGTTGCTGATCGTGCAGCCAGAAATCATTGACTGCATTTCGATGCCGTGCCGCCCCACTTCGAGGTTGTGCCGTCCGGAAAAACCACCAAGAAACATCTTCGTCACGCCGTACATCGTGTTGCCCGGCATATGAACCGACATTCCCCGGATGCCCCCTTGAGGCCGCGGAAACCGTAACATTGTGCCGGATTCCGGGGAAGCCATGAGGTGAAGCTGGAACCGTGGAACTCAAGCTTGAGGCAGCGGTCGAGATCGAGCCGCAAAGCGTCCGATTGTGCTTCACCTGCTGGCCGCATCATCTTCGCCCCGATCCCATCAAGCAACGCGCTGGGACCTCGTCGGTCTTCGACATGAACGACTGGACGTTCATCAACGCCGACCTGACCGTCAGTATCGGCCGCGAGCCGCTCGGAGAGTGGGTACTTCTCGACGCGGAGACCTGGATCGGCCCGGACTCGGTCAAGCCGTGCAGAGCATCATCTTCGAAAAGCGGTGATCAGCCTCTTTTCCAGCTCGTGCCCTTCGGCCCATCTTCGAGGATCACGCCTTTGGCCTTCAGGTCGTCGCGAATGCGGTCGGACTCCTTGAAGTCCTTGGCTTTCCGCGCGGCCTGACGGGCTACGATTGCCGCCTCGATCTCAGCGTCGGATGGGCCCGCGACCGCGCTGGCCGGCGTCCAGCGGAACCAGTCTTCCGGATCCTGCTGCAGCAGGCCGAGTACCGAGGCGCCCGCCTTCAGCTCCGACGGATCGCGCAACTGGTGCAGCGCGCTGATCGCAAGCGGCGTGTTGAGGTCGTCCGAGAGCGCCTCCTCGACCGAAGCCGGGATGGACCTCTCCTCCAGAGCCTTGCCGCGCAACAGGCCATACCAGCGGTCGAGCGTGCCCTTGGCCTGGGCCAGCCCCTCGGGCGTGAAGTCGAGCGGCTGGCGATACTGCGCCGACAGCAGCAGCAGACGAATCACCTCGCCGGGATACTGGTCGAGCAGCTCGTGCACGGTGAAGAAGTTGCCGAGCGACTTGCTCATCTTCTCGCCGGAGATGTTCAGGAAGCCGTTGTGCATCCAGTACTTCGCCATGATGGCGTGACCGAAGGCGCTGCGGCTCTGGGCGATCTCGTTCTCGTGGTGCGGGAAGATGAGGTCGAGGCCGCCGGCATGGATGTCGAAGGTCTCGCCGAGCAGCGCGCCGCTCATGGCGGAGCACTCGATGTGCCAGCCCGGACGGCCGCGGCCCCACGGGCTCGGCCAGCCCGCCTGCGCGTCGGTCGAGGGCTTCCACAGGACGAAGTCTGCCGCGTCCTTCTTGTAGGGCGCGACCTCGACGCGAGCGCCGGCGATCAGCTCGTCATGCGAGCGGCGCGACAGCCGGCCGTAGTCTGCCATGCTGGGCACATCGAACAGCACATGGCCTTCCGCTTCATAGGCATGGCCGCGGGCGACCAGCCGCTCGATCAGCGCGATCATTTCGCCCACATACTTGGTGGCACGCGGCTCGACGTCCGGCGATAGCGCCCCGAGGCGGCTCATGTCGCTCTGGTAGGCGGCGGCCGTGCGCGCCGTCAGCGCATCGATCGACTCCTTGTTCTCGGCGGCGCGCACCATGATCTTGTCGTCGATGTCCGTGATGTTGCGGACATAGGTGACTCGCGGATAGCGGCGCTTCAGCAGCCGGTACAGAACGTCGAACACGACGACCGGGCGCGCATTGCCGATATGGACATAGTCGTAGACCGTCGGGCCGCAGACATAGAGGCGAACGTGCGACGGATCGAGCGGCACGAACGGCTCTTTTTCGCGCGACAGCGTGTTGTAAACGACGAGGGACATCGCCCCTTCTCCCGACTCAATAACGAACGAAGGCTAACAGGGCCCGCTGGGCCTCAGGCCTCGATACATCGCGCCAGGGACGCGCCGGGGAGAAAGAATTGCGCCATGGCGCTAATCTATACGATGGGTTCCTGCCGCGCAATTCAGGCCCCGTGGCAACGCTTTCTCAGGCTTCGCGCCCGTGAAGCCGGTCAGTCGCGCGGGCGCGGCCGCGAAACGGACGACGGGCGGGG
>CANIEC010000177.1 GCA_947466085.1 Rhodospirillales bacterium | reverse complement strand
TCTCGCTGTCCCTTGTTCGAGAATGAGAAGCTGTCTGGATCGTCGTCCAGACGGGCCCGGATGAAGGATTGGGCATCATCCTGGCGAAGCATCCAGGGAGGGAGTCGCCCTTCGAGTGGCGCTGGCGTTCGCCCGGGATTCATCGAGCAACCCAAGGCGCGGCCAGGTCTCTCCTTCAGCTGTCTTTTCAACTTCAAATGTTCGCGGGGAGAGGCTCGTAATGTTACCTGAGGAATCGTTGGTCGGGATACTGCAGACGACGGGCCTCGGCCTCGTCGGCCTGATTGCCATTCTGGGACTGAATGCATTCTTTATTCGCCGCATATCGCTGCGCTTCGAGCTGACCAGTCGCCGGAATCTGGCCGATCACAAATACAATAGGGTATTCGCAAACTTCTTCATTTCCGTGTTGTTTCTCGCACTGGTGCAGTTGGGAGCGATTGTGATCTGGGCAATCCTGTTGCAGCTTTTCGATGTGGTTGGCTCGCTACCAAGGGCTCTGCTGTTTGCGGGAAGTTGTTACACGACCATCGGCATTGTTTCCGATATCGCTTCGGCAGGGTGGAAGTTGCTGGCGGTGTTCATTGCCATCTCGGGCATCTTCTCCTTCGCCCTGAGTACGGCCACCGTGATCAACATGACGCCGCTGTATCGTCGTGCCTGGTTTGCCAAGCATGCCAGGAAGATCGCAATGGTCCTGGCGGCCAGTCAGATCGCCCTGACCGAGTCAGACGACGACAGGCAGTTGCAAATCGCGCTTCGTCATGCGGCAGAAAGATGAAGACATTGCAGGTCGTGGCGCCAGTGCTCTCGGGCATCGTCGAGGCCGACGAGATGGACTTCCAGCGCAACCTCGAGATCTGCATGCCCTGGAGGAGATGCGCTCAGGCGCGCCTTGGCACGCAGAAGGCTCAGTGCAGGGTTGGCTTGTCCGGATCGACGAAGAAGGTCTCGATGCCTTCCGTCTCAAGGACGTTCATGACCTCGTCCAATGCCGCTTGGTCCGTGGCGAACTTGTCATCCCACACGGTGCAGCCACCCTTGTGATTTTCTACTTCCAGGGTCCAGCCATCCTCTTGCTCGAGGCGGTAGATCTGCACATGGATGGACAGCCTCTTCCGCCGGATGCGTCTGCAGAGTGGCGAGAACACAAGCTTGAGGTCTTCTTCGGTCATGGGTCACCCTCGGCCGGCTTGCTGCTAGTATTGCCTGGCAGACAATAGCGGCAAGTGTGAGAATCCATAGCTGGACGCGATCCTGAAGCCGCATGGCCGACTGGCCCAAGCTTGGTGAAGTGGGAAATAGTTGATCGGTATGACCGTGCGCAGGAGAAGCAAACGCCATTTGGCATTCGGGCTGGTGCTCGGTGCCCTTCTGACGGTCGCTACTCTCGTGGGTATCGAGGCGATGGCATCAGCCTTCGTGCCATCCTGGCCAGCCCGGGCGATGGTACCTCGACTGCCTTGGGAGCCTCGCACGCTCGCGGCGCCCTTTCGGCAACAGCCGTGGCTGGCCGATCCCGACAACTCATGGGGCATGCGCGACCGGGAGCGCTCATTCGACAAACCGCCCGACGTGTATCGGTCTGTTTTCATTGGCGACAGCTTTGTGGAATCGCGCTTTACGCCGAAGTCGCTACCGGCCCTGGTCCAGCAGAAACTCGACCCGGAGGAGAAGCGCCTGGAGGCCATCAATTTCGGGGTCTCCGCAACCGGACCGCGCGAATACTTCTATCGCCTGCGCGACGTTGCGATGCGGTTGCGTCCGGACGCCCTGCTGGTCTTCGTCTACTCGGGCAACGACTTCCTCCTGGGCGGCGAGGACTTCCCCGGTCCCCTCCGTCTGGTCGATGCCTCGCCGGGCGGCTCCCTTCTCGCGTCGGTCATGCCCCGGACCAACTGGCTGCTGGCCAACCGGATCAGACTTCCATCGCTTTTCGGCGCGGGAACGCAGGCGCCTCCCGACGAGGCGGAACAGCTGTTCGCCATCGTCAGCGGACCGCGCGAGCAACGCCAGCAACGTCTGGTCGCCTACGTGCGCAAGTGGCTGCCGCCGAAGAGCTCCGATGAACAAGTCGCCGAGATCCTCGGGCGTGGAAATGGCGCCTATCTCGACATCGCCGAACCTGCCGGCACGGGCGACCAGGAGTATCTGCTGGACTGGATGTTGCGCATCCTGATGAACTGGGAGACCGGTGCCATCCTGGGACCGCGAAACGAGGCGGAAATCCGCGAGATGGCCGGGCGCGGCTATATTCCGGCGACGCTGTCCTGGCTCACCGCGATGAACCGCGAAGCCCAGGCACAGGGAGTGCCCATACTCTTCTTCGCGATCCCGGTCGGCAGTGTCGACCCGGACTACGCCCGCTTCTGGGAGTCCTGGCCGCTGACGGATACCTGGAACCGGTTCTGCGCGGAGTTGCATCGACAACTGGTCGACGCTGCTGTCCGCGAACGACTGCCGCTCATCGATCTCGGTCCGGACCTCGCCGGAATTCCGGGCACCTATCGTAAGCTCGACGGCCACTGGACCCAACGCGGTGAGGACCTTGTTGCGGATCGCGTGGCTCGCGAACTTGCGCGTCTCATGGATCCTGCCGCTTCTCGCCGGATCCGGATGCCCGAGTAGCGCGAATGCTGACTCATCTCTGGTCCGCGCTTGCCGTGTTCTGTCTCCTGCTGGCCGGCGCCGGTCTGGGCGTGAGCCTGCGGCGGCGCATGCCGGACCATCTGCTGGATGAGCAGGCCAAGGATGTCGTGCGGCTCGGCATGGGGCTGTTGTCGACCATCGCCGCCCTCGTCCTCAGTCTGCTGATCAGCTCCTCCTATGCCGTCTACGAAGGGCAGCGCAACGACCTTCGCGTTCTTGCGGCCGACGTGATCAATCTCGACGCGACGTTGCGCCTGTACGGCGAAGAGGCGCGGCCGGTCCGTGAGATGATGCGGGTGGGCGTGGCCGAGACGGTGGATCGCATGTGGTCGAGGCCGACGATCAACAGGTTCGCCGAGCCAAATTCGACGGCGGAAAAGGCCTACCTGTCGATCCTCGGCTTGGTGCCGGGCAACGAGGTTCAGGTGTTGCTGAAGGCGCGGGCCGTACAGCTGTACGGCCAGATCGCCCAATCCCGTCTCAGGCTGTACGAGCGGTCGGAGCCGGATCTGCCGACATCGCTGATCGTCGTTCTCGCGGCCTGGATGGTGTGTCTCTTCGTCAGCTTCTGCCTGTTCTCTCCGCTCAAACACACATCGATCGTCGCGCTCGTCCTCGTTGCTTTCTCGATTGCGGCAGCCTTGTTCCTGCTCCTCGAACTCTCGGAGCCCTTCAGCGGCCTGGTGCGACTGTCGGACCGTCCACTGACCCAGGCCTTGCCGCCCCTCTAGTGTCTTTCCGAGTACGATAGAATCACCGAACTCCACCTCATGCTGAGGAGCGCTCCGCAGGAGCGCGTCTCGAAGCATGGGCACGAGCACCACGTCTGTTGCCCATCCTTCGAGACGCGCCGCGTCGCGGCGCTCCTCAGGATGAGGCCGGTGGGGCGATTCGAGACGGAAAGAGCCAAGAGGCTTGCCGGGTCAGATCGATTCATCGTTTCGGATTGAGGACCTGCTGGCCATCGTACCGGAAGAGGCCTGGGCACATCGGTGGCGGCAGGGCCAGGGGGCGGGAAAGGCCCACTCCCGTGATGATGAGGACGAAGCCGAACTTGTCGGGCTCGCTCCCCGACAGGTTCACGTGACAATCGGCCTGCAGTTCACCGAAGGTATAGCCGCTGACGATGAAGCTTCGGCCCACCGGCTCCGGCAACGAGATCCCGGCGGCCCGCAGGTCCGAATAGACGCTGTCGATCAGCCGGTCGTCCTTCGAGGCAAGCACGCCCGCGAGCTGTCCGACGAGCGGTCCCTTGACGTTCACGCTCTCGATGTGCCGCTGGACCTGCTCGAGCAGGTAGCGCTTGGCGTCGCGGGGCGACATCGGTCGCGCCTGGGACGATTCGGCGAAACTGGACCCGCCGCGGCTGGCGTGATTGCAGACATTCACCGCCTGCTGTTCGAGGCGGCCCAGCGGCGGTTCGGGCCCGCTCGGGCAGGCGCCGACGGTCAGGAACATTTCGTTGGTGTCGATGTAGATCCAGGTGTCGGGCGGACGCACGAGCAGTTGCGCGATGAAGCCCACGTCGATGCCGAGGTCCGCGGCGTAGCGGATCAGCGCCGACGCGCCGGCCCTGCCCAGTCCGAAGCCGCGGGCGATTCCCGCCGTGGCATCGCCCTTGGTCTCGCTCTGGACCGCCGTGGCATCCAGGGTGAAGTTGTGGAAGCCGACCTGACCGCCGATCTCGATGGTGCGGCTGGGAACGGGCATGGGCGGCAGCCGGCTGGCCGTACCGCCCAGGAACGCCATGGCACAGGCGGAAAGACAGACATCGCCCTTGCGCACGAGCGTGGCGACCTCGAACTCACGAAACAGATAGCCGACCTTCAAACCTTCGAGCAGGTCACCACCGCTGCTGCTGAGTTCGGCTGTTGCCAGAGGTTGACCGGCCGTCCTGGTGGTCTTGGCCTTGAGTCCGGCCAGCATGGCCCGCAGCTTGTCGCCATCGCCCTGTCCGAACGGGCCGGTGATGCGAAGCGTGTGGGCGACCAGGGGCGCCTTCGGGGAAAGTCCGGGAATCGACTTGGTGTCGAGGGCAATGTTGAAGGCATGGGTCTCCGGCACGGCGCTCCAGCAGAGGAAGCCGATCGCAAAGACCCACAGCCATCTAGGCATCTCGGCCACCGGGCGCTGCCACCGGTTCGGAGTGCGTCACGCTTGTCCCCCGTGTCGCGGCAACGCCCGGGAACAATTCCCAGCGTCGGTGAAAAAATGTACCATGCAATCACTTCCGTATTCACCAACCCTCTTTGAGTCATCGGTGTCAGCCCGATGATTGCGCTGGATCAAGGACGCCGTCGGCGCTTTGTCTATACTGGGAGGAGCAAGTTCCGCGGTGCGTCCAGGCAACGGTGGATGCACCCAACTCGGGGGACGATGAAACAGCAGCAGCTTCCACCGTCCAGGATGGAACCCAAAGCCGGTTCTGCAAGACGGATCTATTCGATCTCACTCGCGGCGCTGGTCGGATTGATGCTTCTCGCGGCCGTGCTCACGGTCGATGAATGGCTGGAGTTGATCCCGTCGTTCCAGCGGGCGATGCAGGACCTGTTTTCGCGGGGAGCGCTGCTGGCGCTTGGCCTCGTGATCGCCCTGATCGCCTTCGGCGTCTTCTACCAGCGCGTGTTGTGCAGAAATATTCGGCAGAGGCTCCATCCCGAAGCGACCCTCGTCGTCAGAAAGCGGTTGCTCGTGGCCGTGTTCGCCGCCTTTGCCCTGGGCATCGCCGGTACCGGATACCTTCTCAACGAGGATCTGCGCACCGCCTTTCGCGATGAGCGGCTGGCCCAGCAGGACAGTATCGCCCGCCTCAAGGCACAGCAGATCGACCAGTGGGTCGCTGAACGAGCGATCGACGCGGGACTTCTGGCCACGTCCTTGAAAGGGTTGCCGTTCGGCCAGATCGAGGCGGGTTCGGAGCTGCGGCAGTTCGTTGAACTGATGCTGTATCAGGTGCTGATCGGAAATCCCGAGCGGCGCGAAGTCATGCTGTTTTCAGGCGATGGGCAATTGCTGGTGGAGGTGGGCGGCGCTCCCGGGCAGCATGATCATGGCCGAGTCCAAGGCCTTGTGCGTGAAGCGGCACGCGACGGCAAGCTGAAGATCGGACCGCTTCTGCTCGATGCCGGAACGCCACCTAGACCCAGCATGTTGTTCGCGCAACCGTTCGATGCCGGCGCGCCCGGTTCGCGCCCCTTCGTTGTCGTGCTCGCGGTCGACCCGAGTGTCGAGCTGTTCGTAAAAATTCAGGCGTGGCCGGGCGAGAGCCCGACATCGGAAGTCGTGGTCGTGCGTCAGGAGGGCGACGACGTTGCCTACCTGGTTGCACCGCGCTTCTGGCAGAGCCCGGTGCCGCCCTCGGGGCTCCGCCTGCCCCTGTCGACGCCCAACCTGACGGCCGCCATCGCGATCAGCCAGGGAGACGGCGTGCGCGAGGCCTTGGATTATCGTGGCAAGAGGGTCCTTGCAGCGTCGTATGCCGCCAAGGCCGTTCCCTGGATCGTGATCGCCAAGACGGACTACGACGAGGTGATGGGCCCGGTCGATCGCCGCTCCGAGAAGATCGTGCTGGTGTTCGGGGCCACCATTCTGGTGGCGGGCCTTCTGGTCTGGTCGCTGTGGAGAAGCCAGCGCGACGAAGCGCATGACCTGACGGTGCGCAATCTGCGGTTCGTTCATGCGGTGCAGGACATGTTCATCGTGCTCGATGGCGACGACCGCATTCTCGAGACCAACAAGGCCGCGCAGAAGGCTGTCGGGTATAGCGCCGAGGAACTCCGGGGGATGGCTGCTCTAGACCTCAGAGCGCATGACCGGACGGACGAGGACGATCGGCTGGCCGCCGCACTGGCAGAGACCGGGGGCCGAACGGCGGCTCGCACCGTGATCCGCCGCAAGGACGGCAGCACGTTTCCTGCGGAATTGCGGACCAGCACTTTCGAACTCGACGGACAGACCTATCGTCAGGCGATGGGCATCGACATCACCGATCGTGTGAGGCTGGAGACGGAAGTTCTGCGGCTGTCGCGCGTGAAGCGCTCGCTGCAGGCGGCAACCAGCATCCTGCTGCGGGCCGAGACGGAGGCCGAGATGTTCGATCAGATCTGCAGCGGTCTCGTCGAGTTCGGCGATTACCGGATGGTGGCGGTCGCCGTTGCCAATGACGATCCGGGCAAGACTTTCCGCTTCCCGGCGATTGCGGGATACGACCAGGGCTATCTCGTCTACGCCCATATCACCTGGAATGACGAGCCCACGGGCAACGGGCCGCTGGGCATGGCGACCAAGACGGGCGCCGTCCAGGTCAACCAGGATTTCGAGAGCAATCCGAAGACACGGCCGTGGCGCAAGGAAGCGTTGCGGCACGGATACCGCTCCAGCATCGTCCTGCCGCTGCGGCATCAGGGCACGGTGGTGGCGGCCCTCGTGATCTATGCGGCGGAGCCGCAGGCGTTTGACGCCGAGGAGGTCCAACTCCTGACGACCCTCGCCGCCGACATCTCCTATGCCCTGTCCAGGATTGCCTCGACGCCGGGCGCCGGAACCTGACGTCCGTCCCGTCAGCGTAGTCTGACGGGAAGCTGGACGACGACACCGGCGAAGACCTGGAACGATGGCACGCCCGGGCCACTCTGGATCACCGAGTATTGCGGCTCGACGAAGGTGTTGAGGCTGGCGCCGTTCGGAAGCTCGAACACGCGGCCCAGTCCCAGGCCGACCGGGACCACGGCATTCTTCCCGAGGTCGAACGACGCGATGCCCGAGGATCGCAGATAGAACCCGTCGCCCAGATTGTAGAAAAGCAGCGGCTGCGCGGTCACGGTCTGAAGCTTGCCGTCCAAGGTCTGCTGCCAGGCGGCGAGCATCGTCGTCAGGCCCCAGGAATGGGGGGCGCTGACGACCGTCTGGACCCCGGCCTGCCACTTGGAGGTGCCCAGGGCCTGGGAGCTGGCCGTCGGCACGACCAGCAGCGGACCGATGCCGGTCTTGACGGAGCCGAAGTAGAAGACGGCCAGGTCGAAGACCGTGAAATCGCCCACGCCGTTGACCGCCTTCTCCGGGTCCCAGGCGCTGGCCACGACCGGCATGGACGCGCGCATCATCTGGTCCACGCCGAACAGGGCATGGGGCAGGACGAAGCGAAAGTATCCCTGATCGGCGCCGCTGGCAGGCCGCTCCGCGAGCACGGGCTGGGCATAGTTGTGAAACTCGAACGCCATCCGGGGCGTCAGCGGATCGTTGGAGCTGTTCAGCAGGTTTTCCGCGCTCGCCTGCGCCATCGCTTGCGCCTGCACGAGGAAAAAGGTGAGCTTTGCCAGCAGGACGGCCCAGGTCCGAATTCGCCCGGACCTCGAGCGGCAGGAAGATCTGCCTCGGGCGCGGGCGGCAGACGAGCAGAGAGGCATAGCGGGCATGATCGCATCATTCGAACATGGCTTCATCTTCATCAAGACCCGGAAGACGGCCGGCACGGCCATCGAGCTGGTGCTCAGCAGCCTGTGCGGCGAGGCCGACATCATCACGCCGATCCATCCCGACGACGAGAAGATCCGGCAGGCACACGGCTGGCGCGGACCGCAGAACTTCCGCGTCGGGCCCGGACCGACGAGCCCCCACGAGGGCATTCTCGATCGGGGCGACGAGGCGGACTACCGGGAGATGATGAAGGGAAACCACGCGGGCAACGAGTACTACAACCACATGCCGGCGAGCCTGGCGCGCCGCATGCTCGGCGAGGCGTTCTGGCAGAAGGCCCACAAGTGGACGATCGAACGGCACCCCTACGAGAAGGCGGTTTCACAGGCCTACTTCAAGATGTGGTTCATGGGGCGACCCGCCGACGACTTCCAGCCCGTCCTCGACGAGCTGATCGCCCGCGAGGAAATCGACAACCGGGACCTCTACACGATCGACGGCAAGGTCGCCGTCGACGAGATCATCCGGCAGGAGGACCTGCCCGCGTCGTTCAATGCGGTTCTGGCGAAGTCCGGACTTCGCTTCGACGGCCCGCTGCCGCGCGCCAAGACGGTGCAGCGCGCCGATCGCCGGCCCGCCGCGGAGATCCTGACGGAGCGGCAGAAGAAGGCGATCTACGACTCGTGCCGCCAGACTTTCGAGCTGATGGGCTACGAGCGGTAACGCCCGTGCCTGGAGTTTTTCCGGGCGAAAATGAATCGAGTCGAGCATCTCAACAATGACCTCACCCTGAGAGGCTGGCCGGAAATGAATTGAATCGATTCAAGCACTGACCTCATCCTGAGGAGCGCCGTGAAGCGGCGCGTCTCGACGGATGGGCAACAGGCGAGGTGCGGGTTCCCACCCTTCGAGACGCATCGCTGCGCGATGCTCCTCAGGGTGAGGTTACCCTTTGATGTGTTGATCTGATTCCTTTGTGTAGCTGGGCTCCACGGGGCGCAGGGTGCATATTCGAAACAAACGAAATAAACGAAACAAATGAATCGAATGTCGCACCCCTGAAGCCGGTATCATGGTACCGTTGGCGGGTCGCTGTTGCTCGCGGTGCCTGCAAAAAGGTTGTTTCAACAGCCTGCTAACGCCGGATCGACACCAGCGGCAGGTCGAAGGGCGCGCTGGCGCCCTTGATGTTGTCGGGCAGCGGCGAGTAGGGCGCGCCGGCGCGGACGCCGGCCAGCACGCCGTTGTCGAACTCCGGTTCGCCGCTCGAGCTGATGACGGTGGCGCTGAGCAGCCGGCCGTCGCGGGCGATGACGATTCGCACCACCGTCACGCCCTGACGCTTCTGGGTGTTCGACTGGTAGCTGAAGCCCACGATCTTGCGCAGGACCTCGGCGAGATAATTGTCCGCGACCTTGGCGCGCGCATAGGAGTCCGCGGGATTGACGAAGCGGTGCTCGGACGGCGGCTCGGCGGAGGAGGCGGAGGGCGGCCGCCGTGTCGGCGCCGTCGAGAGCGGCGAGGGCTTCAGCTCGGGCTTCGGCGCGGGCGGGGGCGGCCTCGGCGGTGTGGCGAGCGCCTGCTGTTGCGGCAGGGGCTTCGGCACCGGGACGGGCTCGGCCGGTTTCTCCGGCGGCTTGGGCGAGGGGGCTGCCTGCTGCGTCGGCGGGGGCGGCGGCGTCGGTGCGTTCTTCAGCCCCAGCTCAGTGGGCGGCTCGGGTGTCGGCTTCTCGGCCGGTGTCGGCCTGGGCGCCGGG
>CANIEC010000176.1 GCA_947466085.1 Rhodospirillales bacterium | reverse complement strand
CAGGGCCTCGCCCAGGTCGAGACCATCGCGCAGTGCGGCCAGGTCGCGCGGGCCACCACGACCGACCGACAGGCGCTGCAGGGCGCGCTCGATGTCGGGGGTCCGGCGCAGCGTCTCGCGCACCCGCTCCCGCACAGCCGGCCGCTCGACGAAGAGCTGCACCAGGTCGAGGCGGCGCTCGATCTCGGTCCGGTCCGTCAGGGGCGCGGCGATGCGCTCGGCCAGCAGGCGCGCGCCCGGGCCGGTCAGGGTGCGGTCGATGGTGGCCAGCAGACTGCCGTCACGGCGGCCGTCGAGGCTCTTCACCAGTTCGAGATTGCGCCGCGTCGCCGGGTCGATCTCCATCGTGCCGTCGGCGCGCTCGCGGCGCGGCGGCACCAGGGCCGGCCGCTTGCCGGCCTGGGTCAGCTCCACATAGTCGAGCAGCGCGCCGCAGGCCGCGACCTCGGCGCGCGAAAAATCGCCGAAACTCTCCAGCGCCGCGACGTTGAAGGCCTGCAGCAGGCGCTTGCGGGCATTGTCGCTGTCGAACCGCGCCGAGGGCATCGGCGTCAGGACCGAATTCCACTCTTCCAGCACGGTCTTGAGCGGCTCGCGCGCCAGCAACCGGTCGGGCACCAGCAACTCGCCGGGCGACAGCCGGGCCAGCGCCGCCGCCAACTGCCCGGGCAGCAGCGGTTGGGTCGCGAAATCGGCCGTCGAGAGGTCGAGCCAGGCCAGCGCCAGGTCGCCCTGCGCCTCGGACAGGGCCGCGAGGTAGTTGTGGCTGCGCGCATCGAGCAGGGAGTCTTCGGTGAGCGTACCCGGCGTGATGACCCGGACCACGGCGCGCTCGACCACAGACTTGGCGCCGCGCTTCTTGGCCTCGGCCGGGTCCTCGATCTGCTCGCACACTGCAACCTTGAAGCTCTGGCGGATCAGACGCGACAGGTAGGCCTCGTGGCTGTGCACCGGCACGCCGCACATCTTGATGTCTTCGCCGAGATGCTGGCCACGCTTGGTGAGCGCGATGTCGAGCGCCGCCGAGGCCTTCACCGCGTCGTCGAAGAACAGCTCGTAGAAATCGCCCATCCGGTAGAACACCAGATGATCCGGATGCGCGGCCTTGATCGCCAGGTACTGGCGCATCATCGGCGTGGCGTCGGCGGGGATGGTGGAACTGTCCGGCACTGGGAGATTCCTCGGGAGAGGTTCGGTCTAGCACACGCCGCAAAGCGATCCATGTGGACGACAGGTGGACGATATTTGGGCATGGAAGTTGCGCTGCAGCGCGGGATGGGTGTCTGGCACGCGCAGCGGAATACCGCCAATATGCGTGCTCAATCGGGAGTGAAAAAGCAGATGGCGGGCAAAAGCTCGGAAGAAATGGTCAGCAACCAGATGGGCGATCTCGACGGCGACTCGCTGATCATGCATCGGACGGGGCGGCCCGGCAAAATCGAGATCATTGCCAGCAAGCCGCTGGTCACCCAACGCGACCTGGCGCTCGCCTATTCGCCGGGCGTCGCCGCCCCCTGCCTTGCGATCGAGAAGGACCCTTCGACCGCCTACGACTACACGATCAAGGGCAACCTGGTGGCCGTAATCTCCAACGGCACCGCCGTGCTGGGCCTGGGCGACATCGGGGCGCTGGCCGGCAAGCCGGTGATGGAGGGCAAGGCCGTCCTTTTCAAGCGCTTCGCCGACGTCGACTGCATCGATCTCGAGGTCGACACCAAGGACGTCGACCAGTTCGTGAACTGCGTGCGCTATCTCGGGCCGACCTTCGGCGGCATCAACCTCGAGGACATCAAGGCGCCGGAGTGCTTCATCATCGAGCAGCGCCTGCGCGAGCTGATGGACATTCCGATCTTCCACGACGACCAGCACGGGACGGCGATCGTCTCCGCCGCCGGCCTGATCAACGCGCTGCACCTCACCGGCCGCGACATCAAGGACATCAAGATGGTGGTGAACGGCGCAGGCGCCGCGTCGATCGCCTGCATCGAGCTCGTCAAGGCCATGGGCATGCCGCACGAGAACGCCATCCTGTGCGACACCAAGGGCGTGATCTACCAGGGCCGCACCGAGGGCATGAACCAGTGGAAGAGCGCCCATGCGGTCCGCACCAAGGCGCGCACCCTTGAAGAGGCGATGAAGGGCGCCGACGTGTTCTTCGGCCTCTCGGTCAAGGGCGCGGTCACCAAGGAGATGGTGCAGTCGATGGCCGCCAAGCCGATCATCTTCGCGATGGCCAATCCCGATCCGGAGATCACGCCGCAAGACGTGCGCGCGGCCCGCGGCGACGCGATCGTTGCCACCGGACGCTCGGACTACGCCAACCAGATCAACAACGTGCTGGGCTTTCCCTACATCTTCCGCGGTGCGCTCGATGTGCGCGCCACCACGATCAACGAGGCGATGAAGGTCGCCGCCGCCGAGGCGCTGGCCAAGCTCGCCCGCGAGGACGTGCCCGACGAGGTCGATCGCGCCTATTCCGGCCGCCGCCTGCGCTACGGACCCGACTACATCGTGCCGGTGCCGTTCGATCCGCGTCTGATCGTCGAGGTTTCGGCGGCCGTCGCCAAGGCCGCGATGGAGTCGGGCGTCGCCAAGAAGCAGATCGCCGACATGGCGGAATACAAGCGCAGCCTCAGCGGCCGCCTCGATCCGACCAGCCACTTCCTGCAGAGCCTGTTCGAGCAGGTGAAGTCCAATCCGCAGCGCATCGTCTTCGCCGAGGGCGAGGAGGAGCGCACGATCCGCGCCGCCGTGATGTTCCGCGACAACGGCTACGGCACGCCGATCCTGATCGGCCGCGAGGAGCAGGTGCGCGAGACCATGAAGTCGCTCGGCATCAACGACTCGTCCGGCATGGAAATCCACAATGCGCGGCTGTCGACCAAGAACGCCCCCTACACCGACCTCGTCTACAAGCGGCTGCAGCGCGACGGCTACCTGCACCGCGACGTGCAGCGCATGGTCAACCAGGGCCGCAACGTGTTCGGCGCCTGCATGGTGGCGATGGGCGATGCCGACGGCATGGTGACCGGCATCACGCGGCGTTTCCCCGAGTGCTACGCCGACGTGAAGCGCGTGATCAACATCGACGCGGGCAAGGTGCCGATGGGCTATTCCATCGTCGTCTCGCGCCAGGGAACGGTTTTCCTCGCCGACACCTCGATCAACGAGACGCCGAGCCCCGAGCAGCTCGCCACCATCGCCAAGCAGATGGTGAAGAACGCGCGCATGATGGGACACGAGCCCCGGGTCGCCTTCCTCTCCTTCTCGAACTTCGGCAGCCGCGAGATCGAGCGCATCGACCGCATCCGCAAGGCGATCCGCCTGCTCGACGCCGAGGAGGTCGACTTCGAGTATGACGGCGAGATGCAGGCCGACATGGCGCTCGACTTCGAACTGCTGAAGTCGACCTATCCGTTCACGCGCCTCACCGGCCCGGCCAACATCCTGATCATGCCGGGCCTGCACTCCGCCCACATCTCCTCGCGGCTGATGCAGTCGCTGGGCGGCGTGACGGTGATCGGCCCGGTGATCGACGGCCTCTCCAAGCCGGTGCAGATCGTGCAGATGGGCGCGACCGTCAGCGATCTCGTGAACCACGCGGCGCTGGCGGCGTACGGAGCGCTGATCTCGCGGCGGTAAGGGGCCGAAATCAGTCTCTTCCCCTTTGCGGAGGCCGCAAAGGGGAGGAAGGCTTCAAGCCGTGAGGTTCAGGAAACCCTCACCACCGTGAGCCGGTGCTTGCGGCCATCGCGGGCCGTCCAGGAAATGGATTGGCCGACCGCCAGGCCGATCAGCGCGGCGCCGACCGGCGTCATCACCGAAAGCTTATTGGCGTCGCTGTCCTCGTCGGCGGGATAGACCAGCGTTTCGGTCAGCTCGTGCTGCTCGCCATCGGTACCGGCGTCGGAGCGGAAGGTGACGGTCGAGCCCATGCGCACGACATCCGCCGGCACCTTGTCCTCGCTCACCACCCTGGCGCGTTCCATCTCGGCCAGAAGCTCCTCGGCCACTTCCGGCAGCCGCTCCAGCGACGCGGTGGCGAGGTCGGTCAGGCGGTCGCAATCGGCGTCGCTGACGACGATGTTGGGGACGGAACGATTACGTGCAACGGCGGGCATCGCGGATGCTCCTGCATTTGATGAGACGAATGGGATTTAATCGGTGATCGCGCAAATGCGATCGTGCCCCGATGCCGGGACACAGAGGCCGGCCCGGGGACTACGCTTGCGCGATCGGATGGTTCCGTCGCGGGACGCGCGAAAAGGGGACTGGAAAGCTCACGCGGAGGAGTGCGGCCCCTCCAGTGCGGGCCTTCAACCCGCTTTGCGCGCCCGCTTCGCGAGATAGACCTGCAGGTGCGCGTAGGCCAGGCGCAGGTTGGGCGTGGCGATTCCGGCCTTCTTCGCGCGGGCGATCATGTCGCCGACGATATGGTCGGCCTCGACCATGCCGCCCTTCTCGAGATCGTGCAGCATCGAGGCGGTGAACTTCGAGCCCTTCACAGTCAGGAACGAGCGGATGGTCTTCAGGCCCTTCTCGCCGGGATCGTGGCCGGCGGCGGCCGCGACCTGGCGCGACTCCTCGACCGTCTCCAGGACGATCGCCAGGCCTTCGTCGGCTTCGAGCACGTCGCCGGACGAACCGCGCATCAGGCAGCAGGTCGCGGCCAGCGTGCACAGCATGATCCACTTGTCCCAGAGATCCTGCACGATGTTGGCGTTCAGGCCGCCGTCGATGCCCGATGCCTTGATGGCGGCATCGAGATCGGTCAGCGCCTTGCGGGCGGGCGCGGCCCCGCGCTCGCCGAACGAGATCACGGCGAAGGGGCTGGTGTGCAGGATATGCCCGTCCCCGTTCATCGCGACGCCGACCCGCGCCAGGCCGCCCACCACCTTCTCCGCGCCGAAGCGGGCATCGAGCGCCTCGAGATGGCGCATGCCGTTCAGCAGCGGCACGATCGTCGTGTGCGCGCCGACCGCCGGGGCGATCGCGTCCATCGCCGAGTCGAGATCGTAGGCCTTGCAAGTGAGAAGGATGACGTCATAGGGGCCGCCCTCGCCGCCGCCGACAACCGTCTTCACCTTCTGGGTGATGTCGCCCTTGGTGCTCCTGATCACCAGCCCGTCGCGCTGCAGCGCCTCGTTCCGCTTCTCGCGCACGAGGAACGTCACGTCGGCGCCGCTCTGCTGCAGGCGTCCGCCGACATAGCCGCCGATCGCGCCGGCGCCGAGGATCAGGATCTTCATGGCAACCTCTACTTCAATCCGCCGCGCGTCCGGCGCGCTTCATAGGTCTGCAGGTGGGCGTAGGCATAGCGCAGGTTGGGCGCGGCGATGCCGTGCTTGCGCGCCCGCCCCAGCATGTCGCCGACGATCTGCTTGCCCTCGGCGGCGCCGCCCTTTTCCATGTCGCCCAGGATCGAGGCCACCGCCTTGGAACCCTTCGCCGTCAGCATGCCCAGCAGATTGGCCACGACCCTGTCGCTGGGCGGCTGGCCCTCGGCCACGGCCACCTTGCGGCTCTCCTCGAGCGTCTCGGCGACGATCGCCGCGCCATCCTCGCTCTCCATGATGTCGCCGATCGTGCCGCGCATCGAGGCGCACATGCCGGCGATCGTCGACAGCATGATCCACTTGTCCCAGAGATCCTGGTTGATGTTGTCGTTGAGCCCGCCGTCGATGCCGGCCTTCTTGCAAGCGGCGTCGAGTTCGACCAGCGACGCGCGCGCCGGTTTGCCGTCGCGCTCGCCGAACGAGACGCCCGAGGCGCCGCTGTGCAGGATCTCGCCGTTGGGACCCAGCATGCCGGAGATGCGGGCGAGGCCGCCGGCCACGCGCGCCGCGCCGAACTTCGCGTCGAGCGCGGCGAAGTGGGCATGGCCGTTCAGCATCGGCACGATGACGGTGTCCGGCCCGACCGCCGGTGCGATGGACTCCATCGCCGAGTCGAGGTCGTAGGCCTTGCAGGCCAGCACGATGACGTCATAGGGACCGCCCTCGCTGCCCCGGGTCACAACCTTGACCGGCACGACGGCATCGCCCTTCGGGCTCTTCACGACGAGGCCTTCCGTGCGCACCTTCCCGGCGCGCTTCTCGCGCAGCAGGAAGGTGGTGTCGATGCCGGCCTGCGTGAGGCGCGCGCCCCAATAGCCGCCGACCGCGCCGGCGCCCAGAATCAGGATCTTCACGTCTTGAGGTTCCTTTCGGTCAGCCAGTCGTCGAGCCACGTGGCGAGGTCGTCGGTCTGGTGATGGATGTGGCTGAGGTCGGCGTCGGCCGCGCGCTTCACGCTCTCGTCGGTGCGGATCCACACCGTGCGCATGCCGATGTCGGCGGCGGGCTTCAGGTTGACGGAGATGTCGTCGGCGAAGGCGGCGCGGGTCGGATCGATGCCGTGCTTCTTGACCAGCGATTCGTAGATCTGCGGATGGGGCTTGGGCCAGTACTCGCCCGCGGCGATGTCGAAGATCGCCTCGAAATGATGCGCCACGCCCAGCCGCTCCATCACGCGCTCGGCGTGCGGCACGTCGCCGGCGGTGAAGATGAGCTTGCGACCCGGCAGCGCGCGCAGCGACGCTTCGAGCGCGGGATTGGCCTCGACCGGCGAGTAGTCGATGTCGTGGACGTAGTCGAGATAGTGCGTCGGGTCGACGCCGTGCAGGCTCATCATCCCGCGCATCGAGGTGCCGTGATCGCGCCAGTACTGCTTCTGCACGACCCGCGCCTCTTCCGGCGTGACCTTCAGCCAGTCGGCGATGTAGCGCCCGATGCGCACGTCGATCTGCGAGAACAGGTTGCAACGCGCCGGATAGAGCGTGTTGTCCAGGTCGAACAGCCACACGTCCGGATCGTGCGCGGGGGGATCGTATTTGCGTGCCATTGGACGCTTGGATTACCGGCCGGCCGTGCGCTTGTCGAGCCGCCGGACTATAAGGAAAGACAATGGATATCCTGTCGATCGCCCTCCTCGCCGCCGTCGCATCGCTGGTCGTCGTCCTGGTCGCCGTGCTGATGCGCCAGGGCGGCGGCAGCCGCGAGGCCGAGCAGCGGATGCAGCAGCAGCTTGCCCTGGCGCTGAGCCAGCAGGCCGAGACCGTCCAGCGGGTCGAGAAGTCGCTGCGCGAGCAGGAGCAGGCGCTGGGCAAGGTCGTCGCCGAGCGGCTCGACCGCACCGAGAAGGCCACGGGCCAGATCGTCACCGACCTGCGCGAGCGGCTGGTCCGGATCGACGAGGCGCAGAAGAAGATCGGCGAACTGTCGACCCAGGTCGTGAGCCTGCAGGAGGTCCTGTCCAACAAGCAGGCCCGCGGCGCCTTCGGCGAGGTCCAGCTCAACGACCTGGTCCAGAGCGCGCTGCCGCCCTCGGCCTATGATTTCCAGGTGACGCTCTCGACCGGCGTGCGTGCCGACTGCCTGCTGAAGCTGCCCAACCCCCCGGGCTCGATCGCCATCGACGCCAAGTTCCCGCTGGAAAGCTACAGCCTGCTGCGCGCGGTCCCCGCAGGCGACGGCGCGGCGCTGCTGGCGGCACAGCGCGCTTTCCAGCAGGCGATCCGCAAGCACATCGCCGACATCCGAGCCAAGTACATCGTGCCCGGCGAGACCGCCGAATCGGCGCTGATGTTCCTGCCCTCGGAGGCCGTCTATGGCGAGCTGCACGCCAACTTCACCGGCCTGGTCGAGGAATCCTACAGGGCGCGGGTGTGGATCGTGTCGCCGACCACCATGATGGCCACCCTCAATACGGTCCGCGCCGTCCTGAAGGACGTGCGCATGCGCGAGCAGGCGGGCGAGATCCAGAAGATGGTCGGGCTGATCCTGGGCGACGTGAAACGTCTCGACGACCGGGTCGACAATCTGAAGAAGCACTTCGCCCAGACCGAAAAGGACCTGCGCGAGATCGACACCTCGACCACAGCGATCACCCGCCGCGGCGAACGCATCCTCGCCGTCGACCTCGGCGAGGAGCCGGCGGCGCTACCGCCGAAGGTTTAGCCGGCAGCGCGCAAAGGTCCCTCGCTACGCTCGGGATGACAATGGGTGTCGGGATCGGCGCAGTGCGTCGGATGCAACAATGCTGTCATCCCGAGCGCAGCGAGGGACCTTTCGTTAACCCCAGGGACCGCGGCGCGGGGTCTGCGGGGCGGCGTTTCCCCAAGGACCCCGACCGGGCGCCGACGACGCCTGCGGGCGAGGCTGCGCGTAGCTGGGGCCGCCCATCGCCTGCAGGCGCGCGATGCGCTCTTCCATGGGCGGGTGGGTCGAGAACAGGCTCGACATGCCGCCAGCGAGCGCGAGGGGGTTGGCGATGTACATGTGCGCGGTCGCGGGATTGCGCTCGGCCGCCTCGTTGTGGATCTGCTGCGTGCCGGCATGCAGCTTGGCCAGCGCCGAGGCGAGCCACTGCGGCTGGCCGCAGATTTCCGCGCCCATGCGGTCGGCCTCGTATTCGCGGCCGCGGCTGATCGCCATCTGCACCAGCATGGCCGCCATCGGCGCCAGGATCATCGCGGCGATGGCGACGATCGGATTGACCAGCGGACGGCCCTCGGAATCGCGGCCACCGCCCATCAGGCCGCCGAAGCTCGCCAGCATGCCGATGGCGCCGGACAGGGTGGCGGCCACGGTCATGATCAGCGTGTCGCGGTGGCGGACATGGGCCAGCTCGTGCGCCATCACGCCGGCGACTTCCTCGCGGCTGAGATAGCGCAGCAGGCCGGTGGTCGCGGCCACGGCGGCATGCTCGGGATCGCGGCCGGTCGCGAAGGCGTTCGGCTGGTCCTCGTCGATCAGGTAGACGCGCGGCATCGGCAGGCCGGCGCGCTGCACCAGCTCGTGGACGATGTTGAACAGCTCCGGCGCGTTCTCCGGCCCGACTTCCTGGGCATTGGCCATGCGCAGGACCATCTGGTCGCTGTTCCAGTAGGCGAAGAGGTTCATGCCCAGCGCGGCGACGAGGGCGATGACGAGGCCGGTCTGGCCTCCCAGCAGGTAGCCCGCCACGAGGACGAAGCCCGTCAGCGCGGCGAGCAGGAGGGCGGTCTTTGCGTAATTCATGGCGGGTAAGTTGGTGTGCAAAAGTGGCGAATCAAGGAATGGACAGGCATCATGGCGCCATGACCGAACCCACCAAGCCCACCCCGCCGGAGCCGCCCAAGGCCGATCCGGCAACACACCCCGTCCCCGAGAAGCCGAAGAAGGTCGAGGAGATCGGCGGCCCGCCCGGCCCCGAACCCACGCGCTACGGCGACTGGCAATTCAACGGAAAAGTGACGGACTTCTAAATGGGTACCGACATCTTCCACCCCACCTTCAAGGCGCAACCCTGGTGGTGGGAGGCGTGGACGCCCAACAACGCACTGAGCGTCGATCCGCCCGCGAAGACCGACGTGGTGATCGTGGGGGCGGGTTACGGCGGCCTGTCGACGGCGCTGGAGCTGCGCCGCAACGGCATAGACTGCGTGGTGCTGGAGCGCGGCGTCTTCGGCATCGGCGCCTCGACGCGCAACGGCGGCATGCTCTCGGGCGGCACCAACATCGCCAAGGGCCTGGGGGGCAAGAACCCCAAGGTCGAGGCCGAGTTCGAGGCCAACAAGGCGGCGTTCCTGGGCAGCGGCGCGGATTCGCTGCAGACCCTGATCGACATCATCCACCGCGAGAAGATCGACTGCGGCCTGATCACCAACGGCCGCTTCACCGGCGCCTGGACGCCCAAGCACTACGACGACCAGGCGCGCAAGGTCGAGATGTTCAACAAGTACGCCAATGTCGGCGCCGAAATGATCCCGCGCGAGCGGGTGCGCGAGATGATGGCGTCCGACTATTACTATGGCGGCATGTACGTG
>CANIEC010000175.1 GCA_947466085.1 Rhodospirillales bacterium | reverse complement strand
CTCGGCGAGGCCCCGCTTGCCAATCCGTTCCGTCATCGCTAAATCGTGCGCCCAGCGAGGTCCGCAGGGTCCTTGGGGGATAGTTTAACGGTAGAACAACTGGCTCTGACCCGGTTAGTCTTGGTTCGAATCCAGGTCCCCCAGCCACCGGCGCAATACTGCTACCTGAAATCGGTAGCTTTGGGACGTCTGACCTGCAAACAGGCGGCCCCCGCTTGCCGTGCGCCGGATGCGCCTCTGCCTCGTTCGCCTTGAAATTTTGAGGGCTGCGGCACTGGCAAACGAGATGGTGCTGTGCAAACGTCGTCGAGGCGAATGCAACTGTTGGACAAACTGCTGTCCTTTCAAGGACTTGTCGCGGCGCTTGCTGCGCTTGCAGGATTCATCGCCATAGTCTGGTTTTTCCTCCGGTTCAGTCAACGGTCGGCGACAGCCGAAGGAAGCTTGCCGGCCGGGTCCGAGGAGAGTGCCTCAACGACCGCAGGCTCGCCCCGCCCGACGAGCGCCGAGGCCCGCAGTCGGCTACTGCGCCGCGTCGTACTCGCGGTATCGATGGCCGTCCTCGCGATCGGCGTATCCCATGTTACGCAGCACAGCATCATGGAGAGGGTCGTCACGACCGAACGGGCCATGCTCTACGGACAACCGATCGTGTCCAACGGCCAGGTCCTCTATCCGTTGTACAATCGCATCTTGTTTCCGGCGATCTTCGAGAGCGCCACCAAAGTCCTGCCGACGGTCAAGGACGCCGACATTTTCGTGGCGCTCCGCTTCGTTTCTTTTGCGCTCAGCTTCCTGCTGCTCTTTTCGGCCATAGAGGTCCGCGCAGCGGCATCAGGGACTAACGCAACCGCGACATGCTTGGTGATAGGGATCAGCTTCATCGCTACCCTCGTTCGCCATCCCATGCCGAGTTCGTCGGACATTCTCGATCTCCTGATCATGTTCTACGTGTTTCTCAACATCATGGAGAAGCGCGTCGGCGTGGCCTTCCTTCTGGCGTGTCTTACTGCGATCAATCGGGAGTCGGGGGCGTTTGCCGGCGTGTTTTACTTCCTCCTGCGAGCAGGCACCGAACGACCGGCACGGCTCGTTGCGGTGAGCGCCGCCTTAACTGTCGTACCTTACTTGCTGGCGCTTGGAGTGCGACGCGCCATTTACCAGCACGAGTTTGCCTCGGCCGGCCTCGGCCAATGGTGGGTGGGACTGCAGTTCAACCTGGTGGACATGCTGGTAGACATATCACGGTTCAATCCCGCGAACGATTTTGGGCTACTCCTCGCCTTTCTGGCCTTGCCGAGCGTTATGCTGTGGGACCGAACGTCGCTACCAAACGGAATCAGGACGCGGATCATTTTGGCTTGTGCGGCGATTTTCCTGATAACCATGCAGTTCGGAATAGCCCGGGAAATCCGTGTTTTCATCCCGTGCGTCGCGCTGCTCATTGCTGCCACGGTCGCGAACTTTACTGCTCCGGCGCCTCGGCATGCCGGGGTCGCATGACCCTCCAGTTCCTGAAATTCCTGCTGAGCGGCGGCACCGCCGCCCTCGTCAACCTTGTCGGCCGGTATGTCCTCAACCTCGTCATGCCGTTCGAGGCGGCAGTGGTCGCGGCCTACTTCGTCGGCATGATCGTGGCCTACCTGCTGATGAGCCGCTTCGTGTTCGGCGCGTCGGGACGCTCGGCGGCCTCCGAGGTGCGCCGGTTCGTGGCGGTCAATCTCGTGGCTTTCACGCTCGTCTGGGCGATCAGCGTCGGCCTGGCGCGCATCGTGTTCCCCGAGCTTGGCATGACCTGGCACGCCGACGACATCGCCCACTTCATCGGCGTCACGGTGCCGGCCGTGACCAGCTACATCGGTCACCGTTTCTACACCTTCGCCCGCAGGGCGCCCTGACGCCCGCGCGGTCTAGGAATAGAGGACGATCCCGCAGACCGCGATCCAGGCCACGGCGGTCGCCAGCAAAGGCAGATCCGAAAGCAGCGCGTCGGTCGGCGATTCGCCGCCGCCCAGCCGTTCGACCACGTACCAGTAGCGGAACAGGCCGAAGATCACCAAAGGGATGGTCGCCGTCAGCTTCTGGTTCGCAGACATGACGAACAGGCTGTAGAAGATGAGAGCGCCGGTCGCCGACATCTCCGCATAGCGTTCGATCAGGGCCGGCGAATACTTCTCGAGAACCTCACGCCCGTCCGACCCGCTGCCCAGCAGCTCCTGCCGCCGCTTCACCGCGGCGAGGTAGAGAGCGAGGCAAAGCGTCGTGATCTGCATCCATCCCGAGAGCGGCACGTCGATCACGACGGCGCCAGCCCAGATGCGCAGGACGAAGCCGATGGCGATGCTGAAGATATCGAGGACCGGCTGGTGCTTCAGGACGAAGGTGTAGGCGATGTTGAGCGCGAGATAGCCCGCGATCACGGCCATGACGTAGGGCTGGAAGACGGCCGCCAGCACGAGGCCGGCGAGGATCACGCCCAGCAGCGAAAGCGCCGCGCTGCGCGAGACGCGCCCCGCCGCGAGCGGTCGCGACAGGCGCTTGGTCGGGTGCCGCCGGTCGCGCTCGACATCGTGCAGGTCGTTCACGATGTAGCAGGCCGACGAAGCGACGCAGAACAGGACGAACGCGAGCAGCGACAGCTTGATCGAGGCGGGATTGGTGAACTCGCGGGCAAAAATGAGCGGCGCAAAGACAAAGACGTTCTTCACCCACTGCCGCGGGCGAGCCAGCTGAATCAGCCCCGCCACCGTTCCCTTGGATTCCCCCGAATTCATTGCCCCACGCAGGACCCCCTATCCTGTATGCGTCCTCACCGGTTTTCTGGCAATCCCTCGACGGCCCGCCACGCCCTGCAGGCCGGCCGTTTTGGCGTGGCCTTCGATCGACGGACGAAGTACGGTTTATCCTCCACATCTCGCATCTTAGGCACAGGACGGATGAGACCTGTTTCCTCCTGGGGACGCCTGAGCGCGGAGCCTCATCAAGTCACCGCACTGTCAGACATCGCCACACTGGCGGACGAGCTGCGCGGCAAGGGGCCAGCCATCCCGCTCGGCCGGGGGCGCAGCTACGGCGATGCCTGCCTCAATCCCGGCGGTACGCTGCTCGACACCGCGCGGCTGGATCGCTTCCATTCCTTCGATCCCGAGACGGGCCGGCTGGTGTGCGAGGCCGGCGTGCAGCTCCGAGACATCCAGCGCTTCATGGTGCCGCGCGGCTGGGGCCTGCCGGTGATCCCCGGCACGCAGCATGTGAGCGTCGGCGGCGCCATTGCCAATGACGTGCACGGCAAGAACCATCACCGCGTCGGCTCCTTCGGCCATCATGTCCGCAACCTGACTCTGGTCCGCACCGAGGGCGAGGTCGTCGATTGCGGTCCCGGCGTGCGGCCCGACCTGTTCGCCGCGACCGTTGGCGGCATCGGCCTCACCGGCCTCATCGCCACCGCCGAGCTGCAGCTTCAGCCCGTGGCAGGTCCCTGGCTCGACACCGAGATCCTGCCCTACCGCAGCCTCGACGAGTTCCTGACCCTGGCCGACGATTCGGAGTCCCTGTGGGAGCACACCGTGTCGTGGCTCGACTGCACGGCCGGCAGCCGCACGCGCGGGATCTTCCTGAGGGCCAACCCCGCCGTCGACCAGTCGCGCAAGCCGCCCTCCCCTCGTCGCCTCGCAGTGCCCGTCACCCCCCCCCTTCCGGTGTTCAACCGGCTGACGCTTCCGGCGTTCAACAGCGCCTATTATCAGCTGAACAGCCGCCGCGGCGGCGCCAAGCGACGCCCATTCGACACTTTTCTGTTCCCGCTCGACGACCTTCAGGACTGGAACCGGCTGTACGGCCCGCGCGGCTTCTACCAGTACCAGCTCGTCGTGCCGCGCGACGCCGGGCCCGCCGCCCTGCGTGATATCCTCGACATCATCGCCCGCTCGGGACAGGGCTCGTTCCTCGCGGTCATCAAGACCTTCGGCAACCGCGCCTCCCCCGGCCTGTTGAGCTTCCCCGCCCCCGGCATCACGCTGTCGCTCGACTTCCCCAACCGCGGCGCGCGAACCGAGCGCCTGTTCGTGGAGCTGGATGCGGTCGTGCGGGCCGCCGCCGGGCGCCTCTACCTTGCCAAGGACGCCCGCATGCCACGCCAGCTCTTTGAAGCGGGCTATCCAAGAGCGGCGGAGCTTGCGAAGTTCCGAGACCCTGGGATGAGCTCCGGCATGTCCCGACGTTTGATGGGGCATTGAGTTGAACCAGAAGAAGCGCATCGTCGTGATCGGCGCGACCTCGGCGATCGCCGAGCATTGCTGCCGGCTGTGGGTGCAACGCGGCCCCGTCGAGCTGATCCTCGTGGCGCGCAACGTGGCGCTTGCCGAGCGCATCGCCGCCGACCTGCGCGCCCGCGGCGGCCAGGCCGAGGTCTCCGTCGAGACGTTCGACTTCCTGTCGACGCCGGCGATCGCCGGTTCCGTGGCGCGCTGGACGTCGCAAAAGCCGGTCGACATCGCTCTCATCGCCCATGGCGTGCTCTCGCAGCAGCAGCCCTGCCAGGACGATATCGAGAGGGCGCGCGAGTCGGTCGAGGTCAACGGCGTCTCGCCGATCCTGTTCGCCGAGGCCTTTGCCGGCGCAATGGAGCATGCCGGCAGCGGCACCATCGGCATGATCGGCTCGGTTGCCGGCGACCGCGGCCGGCGCATCAACTATGTCTACGGAGCCTCCAAGGCGCTGATGGATCGTTACGCGCAAGGCATGCAGCACCGCTTTGCGGGCAGCGCCATCAAGGTCGTCCTGATCAAACCCGGCCCGACCGATACGCCCATGACGGCCGACCAGAAGGCGCGGGGCCGGCGGCTCGCCTCCGTCGAGTCGGTGGCGCAAGGCACAGTCGATGCGATCGACCGTGGCACGGCAGTCGCCTATCTGCCGCGCAAATGGCAGCTCATCATGTTCGTCGTACGCGCGCTGCCCAACTTCATCTTCAACAGGCTCAACATATGATTGCCAAGGGCATCTACGACGCGATCCTGTCGCGCTGCGAGGCAGCCTTCGGCCTGATCACCGCTCGGCGCCTGGCTGGTGTGAAGGGTGGAACTGGCGGTCGCGCTGTCGCTGTTCCCCTCCCCCCATCAGCTTGTTTCCCGGCACCGATGCCCACATCTTGACGTTCTGAGCGATCCTGGAGCGCCAGGCGCATGGCCCGCTGCAATGACGGGCGACCACGGCAGCGATCAGTCGTCGCATGAGCCGTGCTCACCTCCGACTGACTCTGCCAATGACCACGAAAATCCTGCTGGTGCGCCTCTAGGATTACGGCACGGCGGGCTAGTCGCGGACCTGATAGAAGCAGACCAGATCCCCGAGTGGCACCATTGTCCAGCCGTTGATCGGATAGTCGACGAACGACCTGAGGATGGCGTCGGCCTTGCCGTTGGACAGCAGCCGCTTCTGAACGAAGACATAAAGGCGGTCGAGGCGGCCACGATAGACTTGGGACCTCAGCGTCTCCAACGGTTCGAAATCCGCGTGGTTGGACCAGTTCCGGGCATTGCGGACTTCCAGCGCGATCTCGGGCGATGGCAGGAAGATCAGGGTCTTCTTCGCATCGGGACCGGCGAGGTCGATGGTACGGATGAAGGCGACCGCTTCCGCCGAAGCATTGATCTGCCGGAAGCCACGGTCGCCCATCGCATAGTGCGAATTCGCAACGGTCCGCGTCACGAAGGACGTCACGCCGTAGAGGCACGCCAGCCCCGCCACGGCGGCGAAGGAAATGCGCATCAGCCATGACCGGCTGGCGGTGAAGACTTGCACGACACCGACGAAAAGCAGAAGCGACGGGATTCGGAAGTGGCGTTCCTCGAAGCTTATCGATGCGCCCCTCAGCCACATGAGCAGGAAGAAGGCAAGCACTGCAGCCGAGATCGAATAGGTGAAGCGCAGATACTCACCGTAGGCATGGCGAAGCCGCATCCAGGTGATCGTGTACGTCATCAGGGCGACTGGGAAGAAGGCATAGGCCATCGCGTCGCCCGACTGCAGGAGCTGCCGGCCTGGATTGAGGAACAGGTAGTTGGAGAGGTCGAGCAGCGAGAGGGCGGAGCTCCACAGGCTGCCGACGCCGAAGGCCATGTAGAAAAGCAGTCCGTCGCGATGGATCTCCGTCGAGATGGAGGCCGCCGTCGCCCCCCGCATGTACCAGGAGACGTAGAAGATGGAGCCCATCAGGCCGATGGTGACGCCGGCCACGATCAGCTTGCGGACCGTGTCTCTTCTGCGCCACGCATCGTTGCCGCAGATCGCCGCGCCCCCGACGACGGCAGCAGCGATGACGATTCCGCTCAGCTTGGCGAACACCATGACCGCAGTTCCCACGAGAAGCGGCAGCACCGCGAACCACCTGAGGTCGCGCAGCTTCCACGCCATGAGGACGAACCAGGGGGCCACGCCGAACAGCAGCACTTCGCCGCCGGAATAGTTCGTGAAGGACAGGTTGAAGAACCGGGTGCAGGCAATGATCGCCAGCGCGATCGAGCTTGTCTGCAGCGGGAAGCCGAATGCCCGATAGAGGGCGAACCAGCCGACCGCGCCCAACACGGTGAAGATCGCAACGACGATGATGATTGCCAGGCCGAGGCTCATGCCGAGATTCTCGACCAGCCCGGGAAGCACGTGCTGCCCCGGCGTCCAGGTGGTCATGAAGGCTTCGACTTCTTGCGAGATGTCGGCCTTGTCGGGCCCGAGCGCATAGTTGAAGGACGAGGCGCGGTCCTGGGTGTACCAGCCGAGGAACCCCCAGCCGCTGTCGGAATACATGTTGGGCCGGACGATCGCGCCGGCGATCGTGTAACCGACCGTCAGGACGACGACGAGCCCGATGCACAGCTTCGGCAGCAACGCCAGGAGACGGTCGGAGCCGCTTTCCGCTCCCCAAATCGATCGACCCATCCAATGCCACCGGCTGCTAGAAAATCTGGCCGAAGTCTAGGGGCCCGGACCGGGCATACAAGGCCGATCTGCCTCGCAAATCTCGTTAGGATCGGGCCTGGCGCCGCAATATAGTGAGGCTGGATGCAATCTTTCTCCCCGACAGTGTCGGTCGTCGTTCCGACCTTCAACGAATCGCAGAACCTGCCGCGCCTGGTGGGCCTGCTCGACAAGGCGATGGGCGACATCGCGTGGGAGGTCGTCTTCGTCGACGACGACAGCCCCGACGGCACCTGGAAGGTCGCCAAGCAACTGGCCATGGACGATGTCCGCGTGCGCTGTATCCGGCGCGTCGGCCGTCGCGGGCTGGCCGGCGCCTGCATCGAGGGAGCCCTCAGCTCGGCCGCCCCCTACGTCGCGGTCATGGATGCCGACCTCCAGCATGACGAGACCATCCTTCCCGCCATGTTGGCGAAACTGCAGAACGACGACGCCGACATCGTGATCGGCAGCCGCTTCGTGGGCGACGGCAGCAGTGAAGGCGGATTCTCGGCCCGGCGGGCCTTCGCCAGCCGTGTCGCCACCCGCCTTGCCGCCTTCATCATCGGCCGGCAGGTCTCCGATCCGATGAGCGGCTTCTTCATGCTGAAGCGTGAGGTCTTCGAGGGCGTGGCCTCCAGCCTGGTCCCCTCGGGCTTCAAGATCCTGCTCGATATCCTGGCCAGCACCCGCGGGCAGATGCGCGTGGCCGAGGTCGCCTATCGTTTCCGCTCCCGCCAGGAGGGACTTTCCAAGTTCGACACGCGCGCCATCCTCGACTTCCTCGGGCTGCTGCTGCACCGGATGACGGGCGGCACCGTGTCGGTCCGTTTCCTCTTCTTCATGATCGTCGGGGCCATCGGCCTCGCAATCCACCTCATCGTCCTGCGGATCGGGATGCTGGCTGGACTTGGCTTCGAGGCCGCGCAGTCGGTGGCGACCGTCATCGCCATGACCTCGAACTTCCTGGTGAACAATCTCCTTACCTACAGCGACATGAAATTGCGCGGCACGGCCGCACTGGCCGGGCTGCTGAAGTTCTATGTCGTCTGCGGCGTGGGCGCGCTGGCCAATATCGGTGTGGCGTCGTGGCTGTTCGTCTCGAATGAGAGCTGGTGGATCGCGGGCATCGCGGGCGTCATCGTCGGCGCCACGTTCAACTACACAATGAGCTCGATCTTCGTCTGGCGGCAGCAGCAGAACTGAGGCGGCGCCGAAGGCGCCGCCCCATCGTCCCGATCAGCGGGCGTTCTCTTTCTCGAAGTCCGGCACCGCGGCCGAAGCGGCCGCAAAGCGCGGCGCCTTGGTGGCCTTGAGGGCCTCGGCGCCGCCCTCGGTCTGCATGATCTTCGCCATGATCGCCTGCTGCGCCCGCTCGAAGACACCGCGATTCTCGATCAGGAACTTCTGCGATTCGCGCAGCTTGGTCACGTAGCCGTTGATCTCCGGAATGACATAGCGCGCGACCATGTCCCAGCTGCGACGTGTGTTTTCCGGGTTGGCCCAATCGTGGACGAAGCCCACGACCGTGCCGAAGCCGCCGCTCTTGGCGTAGACGTCCTTGATGACCTTCACGAGATCATCGGGCGTGCCGATCGTCGCCGCCGAGCCCGGCGTGAAGGCCGTCTTGTCCACCGCCTCATCGGGATCGGCGAAGGGCGTCGCGCCAGGCCGCTGCAGGGTGCCGACGATGTATTCGTTGTGCCAGCGGTGCAGGCCGACCCGCGCTTCCTCGCGGGCCTTCTCGCGCGTCTCCGCGACGTGCCAGCTGAGCAGGACGCGCCAGTTCCGGCGATCGACCGTCTGGCCGTGCTTCTTGGCGGCGTCCTCGGCGAACTTCCACTGCGTCGGCAGCGCCAGCAGTCCCTCGTTCGACATCGAGCCGATCGAGATGATGCCGATACCGTGCTTGCCCGCCAGGGTCATGCCCGAGGGACTGACCTGCGAAGCGACGACGAACGGCATGTCCTCCTGCAGCGGCAGGAGCTGCAGGGCGGCGTCCTGCATCGTGTACCAGTCGGTCTTGTCGGTCACCCGCTCGCCCTTGAACAGGCGGCGGATGATGCCGATGGCATGATCCTGGCGGTCGCGCTGGAGCATCGGGTCGATGCCGAGCGTGTGGGCGTCGGACGCGAGCGCGCCGGGCCCGGAGCCGAAGATCGCCCGGCCACCGGTCATGTGGTCGAGCTGCACCATGCGCTGGGCCACGTTGTAGGGATGATGGTAGGGCAGCGAGATCACCCCAGTGCCCAGCTTGATGCGCTTGCTGCGCTCGCCCGCCGCCGCCAGGAACATCTCGGGCGAGGCGATCATCTCCCAGCCGCTGGAATGATGCTCACCGCACCAGAATTCGTCATAGCCCAGCCCGTCGAGCTGCTCGACGAGGTCGAGGTCCCGGCGGAACTGCAACATCGGATTCTCGCCGATCGGATGATGAGGCGCCAGGAAGGCGCCGAATTTGAGCCGCTGCATGGTCGTATCCCCGATTCGATTGGTCTCGTGATATCGATCCCGATCATGCCGCGTTCCGGCTATCCGCAGGAAGGCCCTCGAATGCCTGATTTCGGTCAGCGGACACAAGCGCAGTCCGAACGAGCGCCCAGGCGTTTGGCGGAGCGTCCCCCTGGGCCCTGACCCGCCCAAGGCGTTCCCCGGGGTGAGCGCGCCTCTGGCGAGCAGCTCTGAGCAAAGAAAAAGGCGGCCCGTGAGGGCCGCCTCTTCCTTGTCCAGGGTCGTCCAGCTTACTGGATGACGATTTCGACGCGGCGGTTCTGCGGCTCGCGGACGTTCGGGCCGGTCTGCACCAGCAGGCCCTGCTCGCCACGGCCCACCACCGCGATCGCGGGCGCCGGCACGCCTTCGCGCACCAGGGCGTCCTTGACGGCGTTCGCACGACGCAGCGACAGCGCCATGTTGTAGGCCGGTGCGCCCGACGTGTCGGTGTGACCGGTCGCCGTGATGCGGGCGTTACCCTTCGCCTT
>CANIEC010000174.1 GCA_947466085.1 Rhodospirillales bacterium | reverse complement strand
GCGCTGGAGAAGCAGGGCGTGCCCTGCTCGCCCTATGTCACGGTGACCGAGGCCCTGCAGGACCCGCAGGTCGAGCATCGCGGCTCGCTGTGCACCATCGAGGATGGCGGCGGCAGCTACAAGTCGCCCGCGCCACCCTTCCGCTTCTCGGGCTCGCTGCTGCAGAGCGGCCCCAAGGTCGCCGCACTTGGCGAGGATACTAGGAGCGTGCTGGCGCAAGCCGGCCTGACGCCGTCCGAAATCGAGGCACTCGTTAAATGATCGATCCGCGTACCCCCATCCTGGTCGGCGCCGGCCAGATCACCGATACGATCGGCAAGCCGTCGAGCGAGCGCTCGCGGGTCGCCTTCTGTGCCGAGGCTGCCAACCTGGCGCTGGAAGATACGCAGGCCGCCATCGGGGGCCATGCGCTCGGCCATCTGGTCGACGCCATCGCCGTCATGGAGTTCTTCAGCGACATCAGCCCGCGCTTTGCCTCGCCCTACGGCCGGTCGAGCAATCCGCCGCAGAGCGTCGCCAACCGGCTCCATGCCGATCCGAAGCAGCTGCTCTACACCCACTCGGGCGGCAACATGCCCCAGTATCTGGTGAACAAGTTCGCCGAGCAGATCGCCAGGGGCGAGACCGAGCTGGCGCTGATCTGCGGCGCCGAGCTGCTGCGCAGCACGCAGAACGCCCGCCGCGCCAACCTGAAGATCGACTGGAACGAGGATCCGGGCGGCGGCGAGCCGACGCGCATTGGCGATCCGCGCTTCGGCTTCAGCGAGGAGGAAGCGCGTCACGACCTGCGGGCCGCCATCCATTTCTATCCGCTGCTGGAGAACGCCATCCGCGGCGGGCTGAAGCGCGACGTCGACAGCCACATGAAGGCGATGGGCCGGCTGTTCGAGCGCCTCGCCACCGTGGCCCGGGACAATCCGCTGGCCACGCGCCGCGAGGGATATAGCGCAGAAGCCCTGTCGACCATATCCCCCGACAATCGCTGGATCTGCTTCCCCTATCCGCGCCTGATGAACGCCAACGCCATCATCGACCAGGCGGCCGGCGTCCTCGTCACTTCGGTGGGCAAGGCCCGGGAGTGGGGCATCCCGCAGGACCGCTGGGTGTTCCTGCACGGCTGCGCCGACGGAACCGACACGTGGGTAGTGTCCGAGCGTGAGAAGCTCGACGCCTCGCCGGCGATCCGCGGCTGCGCCCGCATCGCCCTCGACATGGCCGGCAAGAAGGTCTCCGACATCGACGCCTTCGACCTCTACAGCTGCTTCCCCTCGGCCGTCGAAGTCGCGATGACCGAGATCGGTATCGCGGAGGACGATCCGCGCCCGATCAGCGTGACCGGCGGCCTGCCGTTCTTCGGCGGGCCCGGCAACAACTACGTCACCCACTCGATCGCCGAGATGATGAACGTGGTGCGCGCCAAGCCCGGCTCCTTCGGCATGGTGACGGCCAACGGCAACTACCTCACCAAGCACTCGGCCGGCCTCTATTCGACCGAGCCCACCAAGGGAGCCTGGAAACGCGAGGATCCGAAGAAGTTCCAGGCCGAACTCGACGCGCTCCCGAAGCGCAGGGTCGAAACGAAGCCCGCGGGCACCGGCACGATCGAGACCTACTGCGTGACCTATGGCAAGGACGCGCCCGAGCGCGGCTACGTCCTGGGCCGCCTCGACAGCACCGGCGACCGCTTCGTCGCCATGACTCCGGACGACCCTGCCCTGGTCGCCGACATGCTGACGCGCGAGCAGCTCGGGCGTAAGGTGTCGGTCTCCGAAACGGGCGGCCGCAACGTCTTCCGCCCCGCCTGAGGCTGTCGCATATGATTCAAGGGTCCTTCGCGTCGCTCAGGATGACAGCATTTTCTTGATCACCGCACTGCGTCGATCCCGCAGTATTGTCATCCTGAGCGAAGCGAAGGACCTTTCTCTTCCTTGAAGTGAGGAAACCATGGCGAACGTCCTGAGTGCGGCACAGACCGCGGAGTTCGACGAGAAGGGCTTCACCTATGCCCGCGGGCTATTCGCGCCCGACGAGGTGAAGCTGCTGACGCGTGCCATGGAGGAAGACCCCGCCGTGCGCGATAGCATCCTCGACCGGCGCGATGGCGAAGGCCGGTCGACGCGTATCGCGCTCTGGAACCGGGCCGGCGACAGCGTCTACGGGCTCGCCGCCCGCGTGCGGCGCATGGTCGATACGTCGACGGCACTGCTGGGCGGCCCGGTCTATCACTACCAGTCGAAGCTCACCGCCAAGGAGCCCGAGGTCGGCGGCGCCTGGGAGTGGCACCAGGATTACGGCTACTGGTACTACAATGGCTGCCTGCGCCCCGACATGCTCTCGATCATGATCGGGCTCGATCGTACCAACCGCGAGAACGGCTGCCTGCAGATCGCCACCGGTTCGCACAGGCTCGGCCGCATCGATCACACGCCACTGTCGCCGACCCAGAACGAGGTCGATCCCAGGCGCATGCCGCACATCCTCGAGAAGTGCCCGGTCGAGTATTGCGAGCTGGAGGCCGGCGACGCGCTGATCTTCCACTGCAACGCGATCCACCGCTCGGACGCCAACCGCTCACCCAACCGTCGCTGGACGCTGCTGATCTGCTACAACAGGGTCGACAACGACACCTTCACCAAGGTCGACGACCGCTACTACGTGCCGCTCGAACCGGTCGACGACGACGCGATCCGCCGGGCCGGCCTGCGCTTCGCCCGCGGCGACGGGCAGGAACATTTCGCCAGCAAGCCCTATGTGCCGGACCTGAGAAAGGCGTCATAACAAACATGTCGGGTTCCAGACTGATCGAGATCCTGCTCCGCCAGCGCGAGGCACAGCTCAAGGACGGTGCGCCGACCGCCGAGCTGCGCATCGACCGGCTGAATCGGTGCATCGGTCTCCTCGTCGACCGCCGCCGGGACATCGAAGCGGCCCTCACCGCCGACTTCGGTGCCCGCTCCCCCACCGTGACCGCCTTTGCCGACGTCGCCAGCTCGATCGGCCCGCTGAAGCATGCGCGCGACCATGTCCGCAGCTGGATGAAGACCGAACGGCGCCGCACGACGCCGCGCATCCTGAGCTTCCTGGGCGCGAAGGCCGAGATCCGCCACCAGCCCAAGGGCGTGGTCGGCGTGATCAGCCCGTGGAACTTCCCGGTTAACCTCACCTTCGCGCCGCTGGCCGGCGTTCTGGCCGCCGGCAACCGGGCAATGATCAAGCCGTCGGAGACGACGCCGGCCACGTCCGAGTTGCTGAAGCAGATGTTCGCCAGCGCCTTCGACGAGAGCGAGATCGCCGTTGTCACCGGCGGCCCGGAGGTCGGGCAGGCCTTCTCGTCCCTGCCCTTCGACCACCTGGTCTTCACGGGCGCCACCTCGATCGGCCGCCACGTGATGCGGGCCGCGGCCGAAAACCTCGTGCCGGTGACGCTTGAACTGGGCGGCAAGAGTCCCGTCGTGATCGGGCGCTCGGCCGACATGTCCGTGGCTGCGACGCGGATCATGAACGGCAAGACGCTCAATGCGGGACAGATCTGCCTGGCCCCCGACTATGTGCTGGCACCGGCCGACCGCCTGCCCGACTTCGTGGCCGCGGCGAAAACCTCGGTCGGACAGATGTTCCCGAGCATCCGCGAGAGCCCCGACTACACCGCGGTTGTCTCCGACCGGCACTATGCGCGCCTCATGGGGTACCTCGACGACGCACGAGCCAAGGGTGCGGAGATCGTCGAGATCAATCCGGGGGCCGAGGATCTGCGCCAGCAGCCGCATCGCCGCATCGCACCGACCCTGATCCTCAACCCGACCGACGACATGAAGGTCATGCAGGAGGAGATCTTCGGGCCCCTGCTGCCCGTGAAGGCCTATCGCGACGTCCAGGAGGCAGTCGACTACATCAACGCGCACGACCGGCCGCTCGGCCTCTACTACTTCGGCAGCGATGCCGCCGAGCGCGACCGGGTGCTCGACGGGACGACCTCGGGCGGCGTCACCGTCAACGACGTCGTCATGCACGTCGCCCAGGAAGAGCTGCCGTTTGGCGGCATCGGCCCGGCCGGCATCGGCGCCTATCACGGCCACGATGGCTTCCGCGAGTTCAGCCACCGCAAGTCGATCTACCACCAGATCAAATGGGACCTGCCCCCGCTGCGCATGCTGCGGCCGCCCTATGGCGCGGGGTTGGCGAAGTATCTCTCGATGCAGATCAAGCGCTGAAAGCGAAAGGTCCCTCGCTGCGCTCGGGATGACAAGGTCGGTGTCATAGCGGCTTCGAGCAGACGCACGGAATCGCCACCAACAAAATTGTCATCCCGAGCGTAAGCGAGGGACCTTTAAGTTCAGGCCGCCTTGATGTTCGAGCGCTGGATGTGGTCGAGATTGGCGCCCTCGATACGCACCAGCTTGGTCAGACCGTCCCGCTTCGGTGAGTGGACCACGCCGACATCGTAGAAGTGGCTGTCGCCCGGCTTCAGGACGTAGGTGTTGGCGGGCTCGACCAGGGTCGGCTCATTGCCCTCGCCCTTCTTGACGATCCGCCAGTCCGTCATCTCCGTGTCGCCGGTGGCCAGGCCGTAGATCGCCCAGCTGGAGCCGTGATCATGCGGCCCACCGTGCGCGGCCGTCTCGTACACATGCCCGCAGATGCAGAAACCCAGCTCCGGATCCTCATAAAGGACCTTGCGGGGACGGCACTGCTCGGCGGTCAGGTGGGTGGCGACGAATTCAGCGTCCAGCAGCACCTTCGACACCAGCTTGCAGACTTCCTGCTTACCCGCGATTCCGGGATCGGCCTTGAGGGCCTTGCCAATGTCAGCGCTCAGTTGCTCGAGGGTGTAGGTCATTCTTGCCTCCATCTGGATGTCCATATTTGCACGGCGGCCTACCGGAGATCACCGTTAAACGCCCAACCTCTCCAGCGCCGCGCTGAGCCGCGCACCGGTCTGCTCGGCCTGCGCCCGGCGCTCGCGCTGCTCCTCGACGACCTCTTCCGGCGCGCGTGCGACAAAGGCCGCGTTGGCGAGCTTCGCATCGATCTTGCCGACCTCGTCGACGAGCTTCTTGATCTCCTTCTGGAGGCGCGCGCTCTCGGCCTTGAGGTCGATTACGTCCCCAACCGGCAGGGCATAGGTCGCCTCGCCGACGACGATCTGCAGCGACGCCTTGGGGGCCGAAGCCGCCGCGTCGACTCCTTCGATGCGGGCCAGCCGCTCGATGGCGGCGCGATGCGTCTCCAGTCGCGCCGCAGTCGCGTCGTTGCCGCCGATCACCAGCAGCTTGAGCTTGGCACCGGCAGGCACGTTCAGTTCTGCCCGCGCCGAGCGGATGTCGGAGATCAGCTTTACCAGCCAGCCCATCTCGGCGTCGGCGGCCGCATCGACGGAAGTGGGCGTGGGCCAGGGCTGGGAGATCAGCGGCCCGTGCTCGGCACGGTGGCCGAGCTTGTCCCACAACTCTTCGGTGATGAAGGGCATCACCGGGTGCATCAGCTTCACCGTCTCGCGCAGAACGAAGGCGGTGACGGCGCGGGTTTCGTCCTTCTCCGCCCCGTCGGCGCCCTGCAGGATCGGCTTGGTGAGCTCGACATACCAGTCGCACACCACGCCCCAGACGAATTCGTAGAGCGCGTTCGCGGCCTCGTTCAGGCGGAAGTCAGTCAGGGCCTTGTCGATCGCCTGGTTGGCGCGGGCGAGTTCACCCAGCATCCACTTGTTGACCGTGAGCCTGGCCGACGCCGGATCGAACCCTTTCGGCAACGCCGCGCCGTTCATCTCGGCGAAGCGGGTCGCGTTCCACAGCTTGGTCGCGAAGTTGCGCGCGCCCTCGACGCGGGCGGGCGCCAGCCGCAGCCGGCCCGCCTGCGACGCGGCGAGCGACGTCATGGTGAAGCGCAGCGCATCGGCGCCGTACTTGTCGATCAGCTCCAGGGGGTCGATCACGTTCCCCTTGGACTTGGACATCTTCTGGCCCTTCTCGTCCGTCACCAGCCCGTGCAGGTAGACGGTGCGGAACGGCACCTCCTTCATGAAGTGCATGCCCATCATCATCATGCGGGCGACCCAGAAGAACAGGATGTCCCAGCCCGTGACGAGCGTGCTGGTCGGATAGTATTTCGCCAGTTCAGGCGTCTGGTCGGGCCAGCCCAGGGTCGAGAACGGCCACAGGGCCGAGCTGAACCATGTGTCGAGCACGTCCGGGTCTCGTTCCAAGGCGACATCCCTGCCGTAATGCGCCAGTGCCTCTTGCTTCGCTTCCTCCTCGGAGAGCGCCACGAACACCTTCTTGTCCGGTCCGTACCAGGCCGGAATCTGGTGGCCCCACCAGAGCTGGCGCGACACGCACCACGGCTCGATATTCTCCATCCAGCGGAAGAAATCCTCGCGCCCGCGCTCGGGCACGAACTTCACCCGGCCGTCGCGCGCCGCCGCGAGCGGCGCCTCGGCGAGCTTCCTGGCGTCGGCGTACCACTGCTCGGTCAGGTAGGGCTCGACCGGCACGCCGCCGCGATCGCCGTACGGCACCGCATGCGTATGCGGCTCGATCTTCTCGACGAGGCCCAGCTCCTCCATCTCCGCCACGACGATCTTGCGCGCCTCGAAGCGGTCGAGGCCGCGATACTTCTCCGGCGCCTTGTCGTTCACGCGTGCGAACTTGTCGAAGATGTTGATGGCCTCGAGATTGTGCCGGCGGCCGACCTCGAAATCGTTGAAGTCGTGCGCCGGCGTGATCTTGACCGCGCCCGAGCCCTTCTCGGGGTCGGAATAGTCATCGCCCACGATCGCGATCCGGCGGCCGACCAGCGGCAGCACCGCATGCTTGCCGATCAGGTGCCTCCACTTCGGATCGTCGGGATGCACGGCGATGCCGGTGTCGCCCAGCATCGTCTCGGGCCGCGTGGTAGCGACCACGATGAACTCTTCCGGGCTGCCCTCGATCGGATACTTGAAGTACCAGAGATGGCCCTTCACCTCGCGCGACTCGACCTCGAGGTCGGAGATCGCGGTCAGCATCTTGGGGTCCCAGTTGACCAGCCTCAGGTCCTTGTAGATCAGCCCCTGCTTGTAGAGTTCGACGAACACCTTGAGCACGGCCTTCGACAGGCCCTCGTCCATGGTGAAGCGCTCGCGGCTCCAGTCACAGGAGGCACCGAGCCGGCGGAGCTGGCTGGTGATAGTGCCCCCCGAATAGGCCTTCCACTCCCAGACCCTGGCGAGGAACTCGTCGCGGTTCAGGAGCTTCTTGTTGGCGTCGTTCCGGGCGGCGCCCTCGACCGCGAGGCCGATCCCCTCCTGCTCGAGGTTACGCACCACCACCATCTGGGTAGCAATGCCGGCATGATCGGTGCCTGGCTGCCAAAGTACGTCGTCGCCCTTCATGCGGCGCCAGCGAATCAGCACGTCCTGCAGCGTGTTGTCGAGCGCATGGCCCATGTGAAGGCTGCCGGTAACGTTGGGCGGCGGAATGACGATGCAATAGGGCTGCTTCGGCGACTCGGGATGGGCGCGGAAGGCCCTGGCACTCTCCCACTCGGGGTAGCGCCGGGCCTCGATTTCCTTGGGGTCGTAGGTCTTGTCGAGCATCTTCTGGCCTTAAACGAAAAACGCCACGGTTGCGACACCGTGGCGATGAATGAGGGTGGCGCCTGGGGTCAGCGGCGTGTCAGCCGGGCAATCTCGCGTTCGACATAGCGCTCGACCATCGGCGGCAGATTGGTATCCAGCCACTCCTTGAGCATCGGACGCAGCATTTCCTTGACCAGTTCCTCGATGGTCTGGCCGCCGACCGACGGGCCGGGATTGGTGGCCGCCGGCGGCGGCACGCTGTCCTGCACGGCCTGATTCAGGCGCGCGAAAGCAGAGCTCGCCACTCCGGCGACCCCGTCACCGACGAGCGAATCAGCCTTCACGGCGCCCGTCGAGAGCGAAGGCGGCGCAGGCGGAGCCTCGCTGGCCGGTTGCGGCATCTCCGCCGGGTTCATGGACTCGACCGCCGGCAGCGGCGTCGGCTGTTCGTTCGACATGGACTTGGGCTCTTCCACGATCTCGGTAAGCAGGAGGACATCGTCACGCGGCGGCGACGGAGGTGCTGGCGGTATCACAGGCGGACGCTCTCCCGAATTTGCATTCCGCAGGCTTCCGACCTGCGCCCGGGCTTCGTCGTCCGAGATGATCTTGCGGATGGACGCCAGAATGTCGTCCATCGAAGGGTCCTTGTTCGGGGGCCCCTTACCGTCGCTCATTTACCGCCACTCCCCATGGGGGCGCTGCCGGCGACGCCGGCCGGTGAGGTGGACGGCGGAATGATCCCCGTGCCCGATTCGCCGCTGCTGCCCCAGCCGATCCAGCGGGAGCCGACGTCCTTGTAATAGCGCTCCTCGTCATAATACTCGACGGGCAGTGCCAGTGTGCGGGCCGTCAGGCGACCGATGCCGGCCAGCACGCCGTAGTAGGCGACCTGCACGTCGTGGCGCGCCTGGATCAGGTTGACCTGCGAATTGAGCAGTTCCTGCTCGGCGTTCAACACGTCCAGCGTGGTACGCGAGCCGACCAGCGCTTCCTGGCGCACGCCATTCAGCGCGACTTCGTTGGCGCGGACCTGCGATTCGAACGAGGTGACTCGCGAGCGAGACGAATCCAGCTGGCGCCAGGCACGGATCACGTTCTCCGCGACGGTGCGACGGGCGCTGTCGAGTTCGTTGCGACGCTGCCCGACCAGTTCACGTGCAGACCGGATGCGCGACCATTCGCTGCCGTTCTGGAAGATCGGGATCGTGGCCTGAAGCCGGACGGCGTAGTTGTAGTACCTGTCGTTCGGGACCTGCAGATTGAACTGCTGCTGCAGCGCGCCGACCAGGTTGACCTGAGGCAGAAGGTCGCCAACGGCCGAGTTCACGCCGTAATTGGCCGCCGAAATGCGGTGAGCCGCGGTGACGGCGCGCGGGCCGGCATCCATCGCGAGGCCGACCGCCTCCTCCTCCGACGACGGCAGCCCGCCGATCAGCGGAATCTCGCCCAGCTTTCCAGGCTTCTTCCCGATCGTGCGCTGGAAGGCCGCCTCGGAGATGCGGACGTTGGTTTCGGCCTGGACCAGGTCGGCCTTGGCCAGTTCCAGGCGGGCCTCGGACTGCGACACGTCGGTGATGGTCAGTTCGCCGACCCGGAAGCGCTCGCGCGTGGCGTCGAGCTGCTGGACCAGCACCCTAACGTTGTTGCGGCGGGCATCGGCGATGCCGATGTTCTGAATGAGGTCGGCATAGGCTGTCACCGCCGACAGCAGCACGTTCTGCTCGGTCTCGGCGAGCTGGGCGCGCTGGGCCTGGATATTGGACTGGGCCTGCTTGGTCTCGGCGATCGTCTTGCCGCCGCGGAACAGCGGCTGGACCGCCTGCAACGTCGTGAACTTGCCGTTCAGCGCATAGAAGGTGGGTGTACTGCGAACCGAGTAGGAGTCCTGCTCGACCTTGTTGTACTCGACGTTGAGCGTGACGCGTGGGCGCCAGTTGGCGACCGCCTGCGACAGCGTCTCGTCGGTCTGACGCAGGATCGCCCGGCTCGCCAGCAGGTCGGGGTTGCTGTTGTACGTCGTCGACAGGGCCTCGATCAGGCTCTGCGACCACGCATTGGAAGCGCCCCCGAGCCCGACCGCCAGGATGCACGCGGCCGCGGTGCGGGCATGCCTCAAACCGGGCCGGATACGCATTGTTCTACCCTCATCTTTGGACGGCACCCTAGCATCAGGCGGAACACTATTGGTAGCCCTCAGCAAGGGAAAGACCCGGAGGCGTCAGAAGGTGAATTGCGCGGGCCGGGCAAAACCCGGCAGCGGTGGCGTACCGGCGTCGAAGAGCGGCCGCCCCGACACGACGCCGCCCTGCTTCACGAAGAGATGGGCGACACCGAGGGCGCCGCTCGGATCGGCAACCACCGTGGCCAGCCGACCGCCCTCGGC
>CANIEC010000173.1 GCA_947466085.1 Rhodospirillales bacterium | reverse complement strand
GGCAGGAACTTGCGCAGGCCGGCGAGATAGCCGCCGCCCATCGTGCCGACGAGATCGGCCACCATCATCATCATGCCGCCGTGCAGGCCGCCCGCCGGGTTGCACATGTTCTGTTGCACCCGGATCGCCAGCACGAACTCGTCGCGCGTGCCCTTCTCGCCGCGCTTGGCGTACATGTTGCCGACATGGGTGTTGAAGGTGGGCTCGGGCCGGCCGCGGGCGAAATCGACGAGCTTGAAACCTTCGGGCGGATCGTCGGGTATTTCGTAGGAAGACACTCTAGCTCCGGACTCTCAGGGGGCGTCCCGGCCGCAGCAGCGCGAAATCGCCCAGCCCGGCCAGCACATCGTGGCGCGGACCATAGAGACGGCCCCTCACCTGCGCCACATGCTCGTCGTGGCCAAGCAGCTCGCCCGTGGCCTCCAGCCAGTCGCCGACTCGCGCCGGTGTCAGATAGTCGAGGGTCAGCTTGAGCGTGACGCAGCGCCGGTCGATGGCGCGGTAGACCACGGAGCCCAGCGCTGCATCGATGAAGGCCGCAAGCATGCCGCCATGCACGATGCCCAGCGCATTGGCATGTTGGGGTCCAGGCATGAAACCCCGCCACACCCTGTGCCCTTCGACCTTCTCGAACCACGGCCCGTTGGCCGCGGTGAATCCGGTCGCCTCAGTGAGTTCTCGAAAACCTGCTGGAATGTCCACGCGCCATCTTAGGCAATCCCGGTCAGCAGCACCAAGCCATAGCCGACATAGTAGAGACCCAGCACGGTGATGAGGCGTCCCGCCCAGAAGCGGAACTGGGCATCCGACAGGCGTTCGAGGATCTGCTTGCCGAGCGACGTGCCGAGCATCGAGGCGCCCACCGCCATGACCAGCACCCAGGGTTCAACCGACCCGGCCTGCTCGATGAGAGCGCCGAAATAGAGGAGCTTCGAGCCGTGGCCGAACACCTGGCACGAAGCCTTCGTCGCCACGATCTGCTGCCGGTTCATCGGCGAGCGCAGGAACAGCTGGTCGACCAGCGGGCCGGTGACGCCGGTCAGCAGCATCAGCGCCATGCAGGCAATGCCGCCGCCCAGCGCCTGGACGGGCCCCAGGGTCGCGGGCATCCACCGCGTCGGCACGATCCGCAGCACGAAGGGCGAGAGGCCGAGCATCAGCAGCGCGACGGCCTTGTCCGGCACGTAGAGGGTCAGCGACCATAGCCCGACCGCGATGAAGCATCCCATGACGTAGAAGGCGGTGATGCGCCACTGGATGTGCCGCCACCACAGGAAGGCGCGCCAGCCGTTCGATGCCATCTGTGTCACGGCGTGCAGCACCATGGCCATGGGCAGCGGCAGCAGGAACAGCAGCACGCCGATCAGCACCATGCCACCCGCCATCCCGAAGATGCCGGACAGGAAGGCGGTGAACACCATCAGGACGCCCAGCCCCAGGGCCATCGATATCGCCATCTCAAACCCTCGCCGATCAGGGGACATCCTCATGCTGAGGAGCCGCGCAGCGGCGTCTCGAAGCATGGGCACCCACCGGAGCCGTTGCCCACCCTTCGAGACGCGCGCCGTGCGCGCTCCTCAGGGTGAGGTCGTAGGGTTGTCTACGGCCGGCCTAGACAGTGTTCAAATATATGGTAAGTGCCTTTTCGATACTTTCTGGATATGTCCGTGGAATTGCGACACCTCCGCTACTTCGTCGCCGTGGCGCACGAGGGCCATGTGACCCGCGCGGCCGAGAAGCTGCACATGCAGCAGCCGCCGCTCAGCCAGCAGATCCGTGCGCTCGAGCAGGAGATCGGCGCGGCCCTGCTGCTGCGCCATCCACGCGGCGTCAGCCTGACCGATGCCGGCCGCTCCTTCCTGGCCGATGCCGAGGCGATCCTCGCGGCCGTCGAACGCGCGACGGTGAAGGCTCGGCGCACCGCGCGCGGCGAGACCGGCCGCATCGCCGTGGGCTTCACCACCTCGGCGCCGTTCCATCCGCTGGTGGCCCGCGCCATCCGCGAATTCCGCCGCGAGCGGCCGGACATTTCCTTCGTGCTGGAGGAGAACAGTTCGGGCGACCTGCTGGCCGCGCTGCGCGACGAGCGGCTCGACATCGCCTTCATCCGATCCGGCCTCGTCGAGCCGCAGGGGCTCCAGGTGTACGAGCTGCTGCACGAGGAGATGTCGGCCGCCCTGCCGTCGCGCCATCGGCTCGCGCGCCGCCCGAAGCTTGCCCTGAAGGACCTCGCGACCGAGGATTTCATCCTCTATCGCCGGGCCGACGGGCGCGGCCTCTACGACGTCATCATCGCGGCCTGCAGCGCCGCGGGGTTCAGCCCGCATGTCAGCCAGGAAGCGCCGCGCATCGTCTCGACGCTCAATCTCGTGGCGGCGGGACTGGGCATCACCATCGTGCCGGCGTCGCTCAGCCGACTGCCGCTGGAGGGTGTAACCTACCGGCCCCTCACCGGGCGGCCCGCGATCAGGGTGCCGCTCACTCTCGCCTGCCGCCGCGACGATCCCTCGGCCGCGACCCAGGCCTTCATCGAGAAGGTGCGCCGCCTCGCATGAAACCGGTCAAGACCATCGGTCACTCGAACCATTCGATCGAACGGTTCGTGTCGCTCCTGAAGGCGGGCGGCGTGGAACGGCTGGTCGACGTGCGCTCCACGCCCTGGTCGCGCCGCCATCCGCAGTTCGGCCAGAAGAACCTCGCACGGTCGCTCGCCGAGGCCGGCATCGCCTATGTGCATGAAGGCCCGGCCCTCGGCGGCAAACCGCAGGCTGGCGGCAGCTATGACCAGCTCGCCGCGCGGCCGGCGTTCAAGGACGCGCTCGACCGCGTGATCGAAGAAGCGCAGGAGACGACGCTCTGCCTGATGTGCGCCGAGAAGGAGCCGCTCGACTGCCATCGCACGGTGCTGGTGTCGCGCCGTCTCGCAGAGCGTGGCGTCGACATCGAACACTTGTTGGCCGACGGCAGCACGCGACCCCATCATGAGGTCGAGGAAACAGTGCTGGGCAAGGACGTCGCCCCCGACCTGTTCGAGGATCGCGCCGCACGGCTTGCCCGCGCCTGGCGTCGCCTCGAAGCCAAGTGGGGCCGTGCCGGGACCGGCGAGGGAGAATGACCGAGATGAAAGTCCGCAACATAGAAACCGCGCCCGGCCTGGTGTTCGACGCCTCGGTGGCCGGCGACGAATCGGCGCCGCTGGTTCTGATGCTGCACGGGTTCGGCGTGTCGCGGCACTTCTGGAAGGCGCAGGTGCCGGTGCTGGGCGAGGCCGGCTACTTCGCGGTGGCGCCGAACCAGCGCGGCTATTCGGCGGGCGCACGACCCGATCCGGCCAACCTCGACTCCTACCGCTTCGACAAACTCACCGGCGATGCGCTCGACCTCGTCTCGTCGGTCGGCCATGGCGACAGGCGCTTCCATCTCGTCGGCCACGATTGGGGCGCGAGTCTTGCCTGGGCCATCGCCTTCCGGCACCCCGAGCGGCTGCGCTCCCTTACGATCCTGTCACGCCCCCATCCGATGTCGTTCGCGCGGGCGCTGGCGATGCCCGACGGCGAGCAGAAGCGCCGCTCCGGCCATCACCAGGCGTTCCTCGAATCCGATGCCGTCCCGAAGCTACTGGCAAACGACTGCGCCTGGCTGCGCTCTCGGCACGCCAAGGAGGGCGTGCCGCCCGAGGCGATCGACCTCCATCTGTCCGTGCTGGGAACCGCGCCGGCCATGGAGGCCGCGCTCGCCTGGTATCGCGCTCGCGGCGAGCGGATGCCGCTCGGCCCGATCAAGGTGCCGACGCTCTATGTCTGGGGAGATGCCGACGACACGGTGGGGCGCGCCGCGGCCGAAGGCACGGGCGAGTTCATCGCCGCGCCCTACCGTTTCGAAGTGCTGCCCGGCGTCGGCCACTACGCCGCCGACCAGGTGCCGTCACGAGTCAACGAACTTCTGCTGGAGCATCTCGGTCGCTACGCGGCTTAGGATCGCTCTCCTCCCCATTCAAATGGGGAGGTGTCGTCGTCTTACGACGACGGAGGGGTCATCCGCTTAGCTTATGACCCCATCGCCCCGTATGACGGGGCACTTCCCCATCTGAATGGGGAAGAAGGTGAACTCAGGGCGCTTTGCAGTCGAGCCTGGTCAGCCGCGGCGAGAAGGTGGGCAGCGCCGTCGACGCGCCGGCCGGCCAGGGGCGCGGCCAGGCCTTGTCGGCGAGTTTCTTCTCGACCAGCGGCACCAGCAGGTTGAAGGCCGCCCAGCCGCGGATGCGCGTCCCGGCATAGGAAGTGTGCACGGCATCGATGAACAGGTCCGGGTCGAACGGCGTGTTGCCGACGAGGTCGAGGAAGGCAATGCCGTGGACGGCGGCGTACTTGGCGAGCAGCCGGTTCTGGAAGTTCGCCAGCCGCTCGAGGTCGCGATAGCGGTACGGCCAGTTGGCGGCATTGAGCTGCTCGATGATGAACCGGTTCCGAACAGGATCGACGACCATCCCGTCCTTCACCATCCAGAAGAACGAGGTGAGCGCCATGTCGGCGCCGACCGTCCCGAGATCGGCCCGGATCTGGTCGAGATCCTTCTGGATGAGGTTCAGGTTCACCGGCAGGTTGGCGAAGTCGAGATCCGGATTCATCTCGTCGAGCCCTTCCGGCCAGATGACCTTGTAGTCGGGCTTGGGCCACTCGGCGCCGCTGTTGTTCCCGGCCGTGGCACCAGCCATGGCGAAGGCGGCCTGGACGCGGCCGACCAGGGCGGAGTAGCGCGCGGCCTGCTTCAGCCACTTCACGGCAGCCGGCTCCTGCGCATTCGACGGCCGGGTCACCGGGACGTCCGGCACCTTCTCGACGATCGAGGCCGGCCGGAACTGGTTGCCGCCTTCGTGGTAGACGACGAGATCGGGCCTGAGCGGCAGCACTTCGGTGCGCACGACGGCGGCGATGTCGCTGGAACTGATGCTTTCGCGCCCCGCGTTCAGGACCTCGAACCTGAGTCCCAATCCCTTCGCCCTGGACCAGACATTCATCCAGTGGCCCACATATTCCGGCCAGGAATAGGGCAGGTGGTGCGCCTCGACGACGGTCGAGGAGCCGACGAAGACGATGCGCACCGTCTTCTCGGGCCGCGGATTCTCGATCGGCGGTCCGCGCCAGCCGATCTGGTTGGTGATCAATCCGCTCGGGATCGTGACGTCGGGCAGGAACCGGTAGGGCGGCCGTGGCTGGCCGTCCGGCGCGTCGTAGAGGAAGAGCTGGCCCGGCGCATGACGCAGGAACCAGTGCCGGCACGGATCGCCGGAGAAACTGGTGTTCCAGACCTTGAAGGCGTCTGAGGGACGGAACGACATGCCGCCGACGGGATTGGCCTCGACGAAGCGATAGAGGCGTTCCCAGTCCTCGGGAATGGCGCGCTTGTTGGGCAGCGGGGCCGGGTCATCGAAGAACCAGCCGCGGTCGACGCCGGTGGCCCGCGGGACCTTGTCGACCGACTCCTGCTTGACGCTGGCAAGGCCCATCGCCTCGCCGAGCGGCGTGCGGAGGATCGGATAGCCGTCGATGTAGCGGATGACGCCTTCAGCCACGACGACGCTTACGACGAGCGAAATCAGGGCAAGCAGCGCGTCCTTGAGGAACCGCATTCTACTTGCAGCCCTTGCCTTGATCCCGGCACAGGCCGTCCAGCAGGGCGTTCAGCTCGGGCACGATCATCGTGGTGAAGGCTGCCATGGCAGCGCCGTTCGGATGGGGGTCAGGAACCGTCACCCACAGGCTCGCCGGATCGAGGTTCTCGACGGTCGGCAGCATGTCGAAGAACGGCACCCCCAGCCCCTCGATGTCGGCCTTCACCTTGGCGGTGACGTCGGTGAAGGGATAAGGCTTCAGCTCGCGCAGTTCGGGAAGATTGAATACGACGAGCTTGGCGCCCATCTCGCGTGCCGTCGTGGCGAAGCCCTGCAGGGCCTTGCGCGTCTGCTGCCAGCCGGCGGCATCGTCCTTGTAGAGCTCGCGGTAGTAGCGCTTCCAGTCGGGCGCCTCGCCGAACTGGCGCATCAGGGAATCGAGGCGATACTTGAAGACCACCCAGGCCGCCGAATGCTCGTCCAGCCACGAGGTCTGGCCGTAGGTCGGCATCGGCTCGGCATCGTTGATGAAGTAGGTCAGCACGATGATGTCGGGCTTCAGTTTCGCCGCGGAGTCGCGGAACAGCGTAAGTTCCTGCAGCGTGTTGTGGTTGCCGACGCCGAGATTGTAGCTGTCGACCTTACGACCCTCGGCGACCAGTGCGGCGGTCACGCGGGCGGCGGCGGTTTCGATCTGCGCAACGCCCCAGCCCAGGGTCGTCGAATCGCCGACGAAGGCGATGCGCGCCACGCCCGGTGGCGTCTTCTCGGGAATCTCCGATGACCGGAAGCCGCGCGAGTCGGTCGCCACCTTGACGCCCATGAGCTGCGCCTCGGCATTGGGACGATGGCGATGACCGAGGTCGGGCTGCATGTCGCGAACCTTCACGTCGCGTGCATAGCGCCACATTTCGAGTTCGTAGAGCATGCCGGTGTCGAGGAAGAGCCGGGTCATGCCTTCGAGGCAAAGCGCGCAAATGGCGGAGAGAACTACGACCAGAAGCGTATTTTTAAAAAAGCTCATAGACCTTGTCGCTCGAGCGGTTCATCCAGGACAGCAGACGGACGTCGAAGCCCTCCAAGGGGCGCGATGGCTGGGGCGCCAGGATTCGAACCTGGGAATGGAGGAATCAAAATCCTCTGCCTTACCGCTTGGCGACGCCCCAGCAGGCGCCCGTTCGGGCGGGCGGGAACATAGTGGGTTGGCGCCGGGGCGCAACCCCGCCTTCGTCAGGCCGCCTGTGCAGCCTTCTTCAGGGCCTCGCCATGGACGAAGGCTCCATCGGCATAGAGGAGCGGGAGGGCGGTTTCATGCAATGCCACGTCGACGATCTCGCCGATGTAGATCGTGTGCGTGCCGGCCGAGAGCTCGGTGACCAGCTTGCAGTCGAACGACACGGGACATCCCTTCAGCACGGGCGCACCGGTCGTGAGCGTGGTCCACTCGCCCATGTCCCGGAACCGCTCGTCGCCCTCGATACCGTCCATGCCGGCGAAACGCTCCGCCAGCTTGCGATGCTCCGGGCAGAGGATGTTGACGCAGAAGAAGCCCGCCTCGCCGATCGGATCGTGGGCGCTTGCGGACTTGTTGACGCAGACCAGAATCTGCGGAGGTTCGGCCGAAACCGAACAGACCGCCGTGGCAGTGAGCCCGCCACGCTGGTCCTGAACTTTGGTGGTGATCAGGGTTACACTCGCCGCCAGGTGGCGCATGCCCTTCTTGAAGGCCGCCGCATCGATACTCATGAAGGTGACTCTAGGCCAAGCCGGTCCGCCGCCGCCACTGCAAAGACAGCGTAACAGCTGCCGCCAAAGAGGAGGCTGGCCGGCGAAACCCCGTCAATCCCGGTGAAACCGGACGGCAAGCCGCCTCCGGAATGCAACAAAACCTTCACCAGACTGTCGCTCTTTACGGTTGCCCCCTTGCCGCGCGCCGCTACGGTCGTTCTAATGTCCACTTCCGGGCGAAAACTTGCCCCCGAAACCCCTCCCGATGCAGCGCTTCGAACAATCGCCGCCTCGTGCCGGACCGATCTCTCGAAGTATCGCACCGTCGTGCTCCAGAGCCGGCGGCCCATCGGCATCCATCAGGCCCGGGTGGCGCTGCGCCGCCTGCGGGCCGCCTTCAGTGTATTTCGCCCTGCAGTCGACAATCCGGAGGTCCGTGCCCTGTCGGCCGAGGCGAGGTGGCTGGCGGGCGAATGCGGTCCCGCACGAGACCTGCATGTATTCCTGACAGAAAGCGTGGTGGACGTGCCGCCGGTCGTGAAGCGCGTCGCGGCTCGGGTCGCCGCGAGCCACCTGCAGCGCGCCCGTGATGCTCTCGGCAGCGCCCGCTACGAAGCTTTCGACCATCGCCTCGGCCTGTTCGCAGCCGAACCGCTTTCGGCCGAGGTCGGAGGCGGCATTCGCCTCGACGAATTCGGTCGCATGGTTCTCGATGCCCGCCACGACAAGGTGGTGCGCCGCGGCCGCATGATGGAACATATGAGCGAGGAGCAGCTTCATCGCCTGCGCATCGCCTTCAAGAAGCTGCGCTACGCCGCGACCTATCTCAGCCCCGCCTTTGCCTCACCCGCGGCCAAGCCCTATATCGAAGCGACGACGCGTCTGCAGGGCGCGCTCGGCGCCTTGAACGATCGCGCGACGGCGGCCCGCATGCTGGCCGACATCGCCACGGCCGCCCGTCCAACCGAGGACACGGCGCCGGCGCTCAAGGTTCTCGCCAGGCAGGCGACGAGCGGCGAGAAGCGCCGCCGCCGCAAGCTGGAGCGGGCCTGGAAGGAGTTCAGGAAGGCCGAGTGCTTCTGGCGGGCGTGATCCCCGAACACAGGATATTAAGATGAGCGACCCGCAGAACGCTGCCGAGCAGCGCATCCCCGTCACCGTGCTGACGGGCTTCCTCGGCAGCGGCAAGACCACCCTGCTCAACAAGCTGCTGCGCCGGCCCGAGCTGGCCGACACCGCCGTCATCATCAACGAGTTCGGCGAGATCGGCCTCGACCACCTCCTGGTCGAGAAGTCCGACGACGAAGGCATGGTGACGCTGAACTCGGGCTGCCTGTGCTGCACGGTGCGCGGCGACCTGGTGCGCACCATGAGCGAGCTGTTCCTCAAGCGCTCGCGCGGCGAGGTCTCGCCGTTCAAGCGCATGGTGGTCGAGACCACGGGCCTCGCCGACCCTGCCCCCATCCTGCACACGCTGATGACCGATCCGCTGCTGGCCTCGCGCTACCGCCTCGACGGCGTGGTGACGACCGTCGACGGGGTGAACGGGGCGAGCACGCTCGACAATCACGAGGAGGCCGTAAAGCAAGCCGCCGTCGCCGACCGCATCCTGCTCACCAAGGTCGACATCGCCGACGCGCCCAAGCTCGCCGAGCTGAAGCACCGGCTGCACCACCTCAACCCCGGCGCACCGTTCCACACGGTCGCGACGGGCGAGATCGATCCCAACCAGATCCTCAATGCCGGCCTCTACAATCCCGAGACCAAGAGCGCCGACGTGAAGAAGTGGCTGCAGGCCGAGGCCTACGAAGGCAGTCACGACCACGGGCACGGTCATCACCATCACGGACATGACCATGGTCACGATCATGGCCATTCCCACGACCACGGTCACGGCGAGCAGGACCCGCACGACGTCAACCGTCACGACGACCGCATCCGCTCCTTCTGCATGACCTTCGACGAGCCGATGAGCTGGTCGACGGTAGCCGCAGCGTTCGATGCGCTGGTGACCTATCGCGGCCCCGACCTGCTGCGCATGAAGGGCATCCTGAACGTCAAGGACACCGACAAGCCCGTGGTGATCCACGGCGTGCAGCACGTCTTCCATCCGCCGGCCACGCTCGACGCCTGGCCGGAAGGCGACGACCGCAAGAGCCGCGTCGTGTTCATCACGCGCGACATCGGCGAAAGCACCATCCGCAAGGTCTTCGCCTCCTTCTTCGATGCCGAGAAGAAGGGCTGGGGCAACGCCGCCGAGCCGGCGAAGCCGCAATGAAGCTCGCCACGATCACGCACGGCGGCGTCCCCAAGGCCGCACTCGTCAGTCCGGACGGCAAGACCTTCTGGCCGCTCGAGGAGATGCTGGGACGCACCGTTCCGACCCTCGGCGCCATCGTCGGCGACCTCGACGCGATCAAGTCGAAGATCGTGCCGACCGGCGTGGGGCTTGCCCTCTCGGCGGTGAAGATCGAGGCGCCGATCCCGCGGCCCGCGCGCAACGTGATGTGCGTCGGCAAGAACTATCACGAGCACGCCAGGGAGTTCACGCGCAGCGGCTTCGACAGCAGCGCCAGCTCGGCGGCCGATGCCATCCCCACCGCGCCGATCGTCTTCACCAAG
>CANIEC010000172.1 GCA_947466085.1 Rhodospirillales bacterium | reverse complement strand
TCGCTCTTCTCGCCCCACGGCCGGGGCAGCTGATGCTCGTAGAAGATACCGAACTTCATGGCGCGCTCCTCAGGCAGCCTTGCAGAACTTCGAAACGCTCTCGACGAGCCTCGGCACCATCTGCTCGGGCACGTCGTGCCCCCAGCCGGGGAAGGTCTCGATCTTCGCGCCGGGCACGAGGGCCGCGACGTCGCGACCGCACTCCACCGGCAGCAGCGGATCGTCCTCGCCGTGCAGCACCAGGGTAGGCACCTCCACCGTCTTCAGAAGCTCGACGCGCGGACCCGAGGCCATGACCGCGAGGTAGTGCCGCGCCGCGCCTTGCGGATAGTAGCGCCGGTCGATGTTGCGTTCGACCAGGGCGCGCATCGCGGCAGGGTCCGTCGGATAGCCCGGGCCACCGATGACGGTGCGCAGCTTCATGCCGTGGGCGATCAGCTGTTCACGCTCCGTGCCCTCGGGCCGCGCCGACAGCATCGCCACGGCCTCGGGCTTGCCCATCGGCAGGCCGGGGCGTCCGCTCGTCGACATGACGGAAACGAGGGAACGGGTGTACTGCGGGTGGGTGGCGGCGATCACCTGGGCGATCATGCCGCCCATCGAGGCGCCGACCATGTGCGCGCGATCGATCTCAAGCGCCTCGAGCAGACCGGTCGCATCGGCTGCCATGTCGGCGAGCAGGTACGGCGACTCGACCTTCTCGCCTTTCATCAGTCTGGCGAAGGCGCCCATCAGGTCGGGCACGCCCCACCGGTCGAAGTCCGTCGACAGGCCGACATCGCGGTTGTCGTAGCGCACCACGAAGAAGCCCTGCCCGGCCAGCCCCTCGCACAGCGATTCCGGCCAGAGCGTGAGCTGGGCGCCGAGGCCCATGATGAGCAACAGGGCCGGATCCTTGCGGCTGCCGAACGTCTCGTACTCGATCTCGATACCGTTTGCCTTCGCGCGTGCCACGCTTCCTCCGGGGTTGTGCTTCAGTATCGCCCGCGTCTCGCCGCCCACCAATAGGCCAGCGGTCGCCGCAGCAGCCCCAGGGGCCGGCCCAGCGAGAGCGCCGGCAGCAGGATCGGCAGGGCGGCGGGATCGACCTTGCGGCGTAGCGCGCGTGCATCGCCCACGAGCTGGTCGCGCTCGGGCCCGTCCCCCATCAGCCAGGCCGCACCGACCGCGTGGGCGGCCTGCCGGGAGGCCGCGTCCTCGACACCCAACACGCTGAGTTCCAGGTCGGCCAGCGCATGGCCGGCGCGCATGACGTCGAGCGGTCCCTCGATCTCCTCCTCCCGCGCGTCGATCAGATCGACCAGGCTTTCGAGCGTGAGCCGGTGCCGGCGGACCGTCTCCGCCAGAGCGTCGACGATGGGCTGGGCGCGGGGTTTGCCGCTCCCGGCGGCTTCCGCCATCGCCTCGCGCCACCATTCCAGCCGGATGCGCGCCAGCATCGGTTCCTTGGTCACGCTGCGGGTGCGCGCCAGCTCGTGATCCAAGGCGAGCAGCGCCAGCAGCCCGCTGCGCTGCGGCTCCGGCGCGAACAGGGCGCCGAGGAAGCGCTCACGGTCGGCCTCGCGCACGAGGTCGAGCACGTAGCGGTGGGATGCCTCGGCGGCGTTGTAGGGTTTGGGCGGGGAGTCGGACATCGGGATCAAAGGCGAAGGTGCGACAGTTGAACGCAGAGCGGGTTGAGACTAGGATACAACGATCGGGGATTCATTAATCCCTTCAATGACATAAAAGGGGACGTTCAACATGGGTGCCATATTTACCTCGCTTGGACGAACCGTTTCTGCAGGTGTCGTGCTGATGGTCCTGATCGTCGTGGGCGCCGGCGTGGTGACCGGACAGTCGATCAAGGTCGACCATGCCTATGCGACGGTCATCATGCGGTGGCTGCACGTGATTTGCGGTGTCATGTGGGTCGGCCTGCTCTGGTACCTGAACTTCGTACAGGTGCCCACCATGCCGAAGATCCAGCCGGCCGAAAGCCGCACCGCCATCACCAAGTTCATCGCGCCGACCGTTCTCTGGTGGTTCCGCTACGCCGCCCTCGCCACGGTCGTCACCGGCCTGCTGCTGGCGGCGATGAACAAATACCTCGTCGAGGCGCTGACCCTGCGTCCGGGCTTCATCATGATCGGCGTCGGCATGTGGATGGCGTTGACCATGGCCTTCAACGTCTGGTTCATCATCTGGCCGAACCAGCAGAAGGTCCTGGGCCTCGTCGAAGCCACGGCCGAGGAGAAGGCTGCAGCGGCTACAAAGGCGCTCTATGCCAGCCGCTTCAACACCATGTTCTCGATCGGCATGCTCTATTGCATGGTGGCGCAGCAGAACGCCCCGATCTGAACTGAACCTTCACTTCCCCTTTCATAAGGGGAAGTGCCCCGTCTTACGGGGCGATGGGGTCATGCGATCAGGTATGACCCCTCCGTCGGCGTAAGACGCCGCCACCTCCCCATCTGAATGGGGAGGAATGCCCTACAGCGGAATGAGGGCCGCCGCTACCCGCCGGCTCTCGGCCAGCAGCACGTTGTAGATACGGCAGGCCGAACCGGTATCAACCACCTCGAGGCCCATGCCGGCCGCCTTCAGGGCCGCCCGCAGGTCGGGCGGAACGAATACCGCGCGCGCGCCGCAGCCCAGGACGAGGATCTCCGTCGGCACTGCCGCGCCGCGCAGCGGCGCCAGGCTTTCGACCGTGAGATCCTCGGCTCGCGTGATGGCCCAGGGATGAGTGACGTTCGGCGTCACCAGCACCGGCGACCGCCATTCACGGTCACTGATCATGAAGCGGCCGGGACCATAGCTGCGGATGTACTGGACCTGTGCCGGATCGGGTGTCGGCAGGGTCTTGTCGGCGGGTCCCGGGAGTGGCGGCTTCACGCCTCCGCCTTCTCCGCCTTGTCACCCTGGTCGGCCTTGTCGTCGGCCGGGCGAAGCTGGTCCGGGCGCAAACCGAGATAGACGAGGCCCGCGCAGGCGACCCAGACCGAGGAATAGGTACCGACGATGACGCCCCAGAGCATGGCGATCGAGAAGCTGTGCAGCACCGGCCCGCCGAACAGAACCAGTGCGCCCACGGCCACGAACACCGTCGCCGAAGTCATCAAGGTACGCGACAGGGTCTCGTTGATGCTGTGGTTCAGCAGGTCGAGCAGCGGCATCTTCTTGTAGCGGCGCATGTTCTCGCGCACGCGGTCGAAGATCACGACGGTGTCGTTGATCGAGTAGCCGGCAATCGTCAGCACCGCGGCCAGCGCCGTGAGGCTGAAATCGAGCTGGAACAGCACGAAGATGCCAATGGTCGAGATGACGTCGTGCAGCATGGCGATCAGCGCACCGACCGCGAACTGCCACTCGAAGCGCACCCAGACGTAGATGGCGATCGCGACCATGGTGGCGATCACGGCCCAGATGCCGCTCCGCATCAGCTCGTCGCCGATCTTGGGTCCGACGGATTCGGTGCCACGCAGCTCGTAGTTGCTGCCGATCGCATCCTCGACCAGCTTGATCGCGACCTGCTGGCACCATTCGGCGCGCTGCTCGACCGACATGTCGATCCTGGCCGTGTTGGTCGACCCGCGCGGAAGCTGACGCTCCTGCAGGGTGAGGCCGGCACGGCTCACGGCGTCGCGCCAGTTGGCGGCATCGAGCGCGGACGGCGAGGTGAACTCGACATCACCCGTTCCGGCCGGACCCGGCTTCACCTGCCAGCCCTGGCCCGCGGTCTTCTGCATCACGCGCTGGGCGCCGGCGACGCACTGGTTGTCGCCCTCCTGGCGCTGGACGCGGATCAGGACGGTGCTGGGATCGCCGAACTCCTGCAGCGAGACCTCGCCGACGCCGAGGTTGCCCACGATGGTGCGCAACTGGTCGAGCTCGGCCGTGCCGTCCTTGGCCTTGGCCTGGATGGCGATGCCACCCTTGAAATCGATGCCGAAGTTGAGGCCGATGGTCAGGACGCCGACGATCGACACGATGTTGATCAGGGTCGAGATGATCAGCGCGGGGCGACGCTGGCCGAGGAAGTCGAACTTCCTCTTGAAGGCGAAAAGGCGAACGGGCTTCCACATGGCTGCGCCTCAGATCACGAGTTCGGAGGGACGGCGCCAGCGTACCCAGACCGCAAGCAGCATGCGGGTGAAGATCGTCGAGCTGAACATCGAGGTGATGATGCCGAGCGTCAGTGTCGTCGCGAAGCCGCGGATCGGCCCGGAGCCGAAGCCGAACAGCAGGACGCCGGCGATGAGGGTGGTGAGATTGGCGTCGATGATCGCCGACATCGCCTTCTCGTACCCCGTGGCGAGCGCGCTGAACGGAGACCGGCCCAGCGCCTTCTCCTCGCGCACGCGTTCGTAGATCAGCACGTTGGCGTCGACCGCGAGCCCGGCCGTGAGGACGAGTCCCGCGATGCCCGGCAGGGTGAGCGAAGCGCCCAGGATCGACATGCCGGCGAATACCATCAACAGGTTCACCAGCATGGCCAGGTTGGCGAAACCGCCGAACACCGGTCCGTAGGCAACGAACATGAAGATTGCGACCAGCGCCGTGCCGACCAGCGCCGCGACGGTGCCCGCCTGAATCGCGTCCGCGCCCAGGTCGGCGCCGACGGTGCTCTCCTGGATGATGGTGAGCGTCGCGGGCAGCGCGCCCGAGCGCAGCAGCAGCGACTGCTCCTGCGTCTGCTGGGTCGTGAAGCTGCCGGTGATGATGCCGCTGCCGCCGCAGATCGCGCTCTGCACGACCGGGGCACTGATGATCTCGCCATCGAGCTGGATCGCCAGCCGCTTGCCGATGTTGGCGCGGGTGGCGGCGCAGAAGGCCCGGCCGCCGGCCGAGTTGAAGGTGAAGCTGATGATCGGGCGGCCGCCCGCCTGCTGCTCGAAGGTGGCCTTCGAATCGTCGAGGTCCTCGCCGCCGACGACCACGCGCTTCAGCACCGGCAGGCACTGCGGCTGGTAGCGCCGGCAGATCTGCTCGGGCGACAGGCGTGGATTGGCGGACTGGATATCCTCCCAGGCCTTCGGATTGGTGCGGCGCAGTTCCAACATTCCTTCGCGCGTCGGCACCAGGAAGGTGGTCGGCGGCACCGTCTGCGGGATGTTCTGGCCGGTCGCGGCCACGTCCTCGTTCACCAGATGAAAGGTGAGCTTGGCGGTCTGGTTGATCTTGCGCTTGAGGTCGCTGGTGTCCTTGATGCCCGGGACCTGCAACAGGATGCGTTCGTCGCCCTGGCGGGTGATGGTTGGCTCCAGCGTGCCGGTCTCGTCGACGCGGCGACGGAGGATCTCGATCGACTGGTCGATCACCTCCTTCTTGCGCTTCGCCAGCTCCTGCGCGGAATAGGCCACCCGGATCGTGTCGCCGCTGCCCGACAGCGCCAGCGCCGGATCGACCGCCCGGATCGCCTCGAGGGCTTTCGAACGGTTCGCCTCGTCGCGCAGGGTGACCACGAGATTCTTGCCGGCTTCGACCGTCACGTCCCGGAACGGCACCTGCTGCTTGCGCAGTTCCGCCCGCACCGAGTCCGACAGGTTGGTCAGGCGCTCGGTCAGCACCGAACGCAGGTCGGCTTCCAGCAGGAAATGGGCGCCGCCGCGCAGGTCGAGGCCGAGATTGATCCGGCTGGTCGCATACCATTGGGGCAGGTGCTGCAGCACGCTGGCCGGAAGCAGGTTCGGCAGGGCGAACAGCGCCGACAGAAGCGTGATGGCGGCAATGGCGATGGTCTGCCAGCGCGGAAGATTGAGCATCCCGACCTAAGCCCTTCTACGGCCGTTACTTCTTGCCGCCGCCGAACAGGCCGCCCAGCAGGCTCTTGCGCTCCGGCGCCGGGGCCGGCGGCGGCAGCATGGGCTTGTCGTCGTCTTCGCTGCTCTCCTTCGGACCGCGCACCGATTCGCCGCGCGTCAGGATGTCGGTGATCGTCTGCTTGATGATGCGAACACGCACGCCCTCGGCAAGTTCCACCTGGACCTCGTTGTCCGAGATCACCTTGGTCACCAGGCCGATGATGCCGCCACCGGTGACGACGCGGTCGCCGCGCTTCACCCCGGCCAGCATCTCGCGCTGGGCGCGCACCTTGGCCTGCTGCGGACGGATCAGCAGGAAGTAGAAAACGACGAAGATGAGGACCAGCGGGAAAAGCTGGACGAGGAAATCCCCGCTGCCGCCACCCGTGCCCTGCGCCCACGCCTGCGAAATAAACATCTTCTGCTCCCGAGTCTTCCGGCCGTCGAAAAAGCGCGCGGACTATAGCGGTCTCCCCCCGCTTTGCAACGCAAGCCGGGGGCGATATGGTCGCCCCCCTTTTCAGCGGCCGGCGACGATGGATCAAGACCTTAAAGCCACTATCTCACGCATTGCGGCAGCGCTCGACCGCCTGGCACCTCCAACGCCGCCCGGCGCCGACATAAACGGGGCGGAAGCCTATGTCTGGCACGCCGCCGGCCACCGCCTCGAAGCGGTCCCCAAGGTCAATCGCGTGAACCTCGACCTGCTGGTCGGCATCGACCGCCAGAAAGAGACGCTGGTCGAGAATACGCGGCGCTTCGCCAAGGGCCTGCCGGCCAACAATGCCCTGCTCTGGGGCTCGCGCGGCGCAGGCAAGAGCTCGATCGTGAAGGCGGTGCACGCCCATGTGAACCGCGAGATGGGCGGACCTCCGGGCCCCTTGGCCCTGATCGAAATCCATCGCGAGGACATCCCCTCGCTGCCCGCGCTGCTCACCATGATCCGCGATTCGAGCCGTCGCTTCATCGTGTTCTGCGACGACCTCTCCTTCGACGGGCAGGACGCCGCCTACAAGTCGCTGAAGGCCGTGCTCGACGGCGGCATCGAGGGCCGGCCGGAGAATGTCGTGTTCTACGCGACCTCGAACCGGCGCCACCTGATGCCCCGCGACATGATCGAAAACGAGCGCTCGACGGCCATCAACCCGTCCGAGGCCGTCGAGGAGAAGGTCTCGCTGTCGGACCGTTTCGGCCTGTGGCTCGGCTTCCACAATGCCGACCAGGACACGTTCTTCGCGATGATCGAAGGCTATTGCGAGTTCTTCAAGCTCGACCTCCCCAGGGATGAGCTGCGCAAGCGCGCGGTCGAATGGTCGATCACGCGCGGGTCCCGCTCGGGCCGCGTCGCCTGGCAGTTCATCCAGGAAATTGCGGGCGAGCTCGGCAAGAAGCTGGGGTAACGATGGAGCGACTGGGATGAGCGATCCCGAAGACGTGATGTTCTCCGCCGGGGTGAAGGCGGAGCAGACGCGTCTCGGATCGCGCGCCCAGTTCGAGGGCCGGACCTGGAACACGGAGATCACCGACGATCTCCGCCGCTTCCTAGGCGTGATCGACACGTTCTTCTTCGCCACGGCCAGCGCCGACGGCAGACCTTATATACAGCATCGCGGCGGCCCCCCGGGGTTCCTGAAGCCGATCGGCACGCGCACGCTGGCCTTCGCGGATTTCGCCGGCAACCAGCAGTACATCTCGCTCGGCCACCTGCGGGAGAACGACCGCGCCCACCTCTTCGTCCTGCACTTCGCCAGCCAGCAGCGCCTTAAGCTCTGGGGCCGGGCGCGGATCGTCGAGGGCGACCTCGAACTGATGGAGCGTCTGGTCGACCCGGCCTATCGCGCCCGCCCGCAGCGGGCGATCGCCTTCACCATCGAGGCCTGGGACATCAACTGCCGCCAGCACATCGTGCCGCACTACACCGAGGCCGACATCGCCCCGGCCGTCGACCAGCTCGCCCGGCGGATCAAGGAACTCGAAGAAGAGGTGGCACGGCTCAAGGGACCGCAATAGGCACGGTCCTTGCTTCCCCGGCATTGAGCAGGGGGAATTGCCTATGAACAAGTCAAAGATCGCCGTCTTCAACCGCCGCACGGTCCTCGCAGCCGCAGGTGCCGCCACGGCGGCTCTCGCCGCGCCGCGGATCCTGCGCGCCCAGGGCAAGGAACTCGTGGTCGGTGGCGCCGCAAGCCACAAGAACTTCGTCGAGACCATCATCGCGCCGGTCGTCGAGAAGAAATTCTCCTGCAAGGTCGTGTTCGAGGGCTCTCGCTCCCTGGTCAACCTCGAGAAGATGCAGAAGAACAAGGACAAGCAGTATCTGTCGGTCGTCATGATGGACGATCCGGTCATGATCCCGGCCGTCGCCGAGGGACTGCTCGATCCATTGACCACGGCCAAGGTGCCCAACCTCGCCATGCTGAAGCCGGGCACGATCCACATGGACGGGATGTGGTGCAACTATCTGCAGCCCTGGCTCGGCATCGCCTACAATCCCAAGGCGATGAAGACGGCGCCGACCTCGTGGGCCGACGTCTACGACCCCAGGTACAAGGGCCGCGTGATCCTGCCGTCGCTGCAGAACACCGAGGGCCTGGCCAACCTGTTCATGGCGTCCTTCCTCGCCACCGGAAAGCCGATGCCCGAGGCGCAGAAGGACATCGATGCCGGGTTCAAGAAGCTGGTGACGATCAAGCCCAACCTGCTGACCGCCTACACGCAGATGCCGCAGGCCTACAATCTGCTGGAACAGGGCGAGGGCTTCATGATCTCGAGCGCGATCTCGCAGGTCGCGCTGGAGCGCAAGGCAGCCGGTGCGCCGGTGGAGATCGCCGTGCCGAAGGAAGGCATCTTCGCCATGCCGTCGGGCGTCGCCCTGGTGAAGGGCGGGCCGCAGCCCGAACTGGCTGCGGGCTACATCAACGAGATGATCGGGCCGGAGGTCCAGGCCAAGCTTTCCGCCGCGACCTACTCGCTGCCGACCAACAAGGACACGCCCGTGCCGGCCGGGGCGCCGACCAACGCAACCATCTTCGGGATCGACTGGAAGTTCGTTGCCGACAATCGCGCCGACTGGGTGAAGCGCTGGGATCGCGACATGGCGATGTAGTCGCGCGACCGCGTCGTGAGTTCTGATTCGTTCCTCGATGTCGCCGGCGCCGAAAAGGCCTTCGGCGGCGTCACCGTCCTCGGCGGCGTCGACCTCAGGGTCGCCGCCGGCGAGTTCATCTCGCTGCTGGGCCCCTCGGGCTGCGGCAAGACCACCCTGCTGCGCATCGTGGCCGGTCTGTTGGCGGCCGACCGCGGCACCATCCGGCTCGACGGCGAGGAGATCGGGTCGCGGCCGCCGCACCGGCGCGACGTCGGCGTCGTCTTCCAGAACTATGCGCTCTTCCCGCACCTGACCGTCGCCGAGAACATCGCGTTCGGCCTCAAGGCGCGGAAGCACCCCGCGGGCGAGATCGGCCCGACGGTGCGGCGTTTCCTGTCGCTGGTCCACCTGACCGACTTCGCCGACCGCTCCGTGCGCGCTTTGTCGGGCGGCCAGCAGCAGCGGGTCGCGGTGGCCCGCGCGCTCGCCGTGCAGCCCAAGCTGCTGCTGCTCGACGAGCCCTTCTCTGCCCTCGACCGCAAGCTGCGCGAAACCATGCAGATCGAGTTGCGCCGCCTGCTGCGCGAACTGGGCATCACGGCCGTGTTCGTGACGCACGACCAGGACGAGGCGCTCACCATGTCTGACCGCATCGCGGTGATGAACAAGGGGGCCATCGAGCAGCTCGACGTGCCGGCCACGATCTACCGTTCGCCCGCGACGGCCTTCGTGCTGGAATTCGTGGGCCTCTCCTCCCGCCTCTTCGGCTCGGTCGTCGGCCAGGACTACGATCACGTCATCGTCGACACGGCGTTCGGCCCGCTGCGCGCGCCCGGCAGTTTCGTGGTCGGGGCCTCCGTGATGCTCGCGGTGCGACCCGAACGCATCAAGGTGAATGCGCCCGGCGACTATGCGCTGGTCGCGCGCCTGCGCGACGCCGTGTTCCAGGGCTCGAAGGTCCAGCTCTATTTCGAGACGCAGGGCAGCGACCAGCTGATGGTCGAGACGGCCGACCTCTCCGATGGACTGCCCGTACCCGGCACGGAGATGAAGCTGGGCTGGGCCGTCGCCGACACGCTGATCTACCCGGCGCCATGACGACGAAGAGCGCCCCCTCGGCGTGGCGGGATCCCGTCGCCCTCCTCGCGGCGCCGGCCGTTCTCTATCTGCTGGTCGTCTACGCC